>NZ_KV789812.1:0-15127 GCF_001807705.1 Klebsiella sp. HMSC25G12
GCAGAAGCAGTTGAACACCTGGGTCAGTTTTCAGTCGGCAGAACAGCCTCTACTGGGTCAGTTTTCGGTCAGCGGCAACAGATTAACCATGTTGCTGGCTTGCCACCAACACCGCTCAAGGTACGGGTGGACATTTCCCCGGAAATTTTCGAAAAGGTCGCTTTGGATGACAGTGTGTTCGTTTTCGTACAGACGCTATCGGGCTCCAAGGTACCTCTCGCTACCATACGACTTAAGGTCTCAAGTCTGCCGGCCGAGGTGGAGTTTTCAGGCGCTGATGCAATAGTTACCAGCAACACCTTATCGCAGACAGCCGCGATTCAAGTGACTGCTAGGGTCTCTAGGGGAGGGAAGAGTAGGTCGGGGGAATGGTTGGGCCGAAGCTCGACGACATTAAATTCGAAGAGCGCTAGGCTGAAGCTTACGATCAACCTTCCGGATATCTGATCGACTGCACCGCAAAGTGCTGTTGCCAGGTACTGTAAAATAGAAGAGTGAGCACTTGATTTGCTGGTGCTTTCAAACAACGGTGTTGTTTTTTTAACAGCCGAACTGGAAAGGGAGGCTGAGCTGCTCAGTGATCACTTTATCCGTTGGCTGATTTACGCCGGCATGTTCGCTACAGGCACTGAACGACAACGCAGATGGTATGGTCTGTGCGTTCTGACTCGTCAAGGATCGGCCAATGGATCGTTTGTCTAATTTGCTCTCGCGGTTCGGCGTGCGGGCCAATCTGTTCTATGACGGCGACCTATGCGGCTCTGCATCTTACGATGGCGCCGAGCGGCGAGGTTATATCCATCTGCTTCAGGCCGGCAGCGTGACGTTGCTTGGTCCCGATCGCAAGGATTTGCAGCTCACTCGCCCTAGCTTGATTTTTATGCCACGCCCCGCCAAGCATCAATTGTTTGCGGGTGAGTCCGATGGCGCAAAGTTGTTGTGTGCTTCCATGGAGTTTGAGGGCGGAATTGATAATCCTTTGTCGGCTTCATTACCGGACTGTTTGGTGCTCGCACTCGATGATCTGCCCATGCTGGCAGACACGTTGGAGTGGATGTTTGCCGAGGCGGCAAATGTGCATTGTGGAAGGGAAGCCGCGCTTGAGCGCTTATTTGAGCTCCTAATCATTCTGTTGCTCCGTTACCTGCTCGATCATCACCAGTTGCGCACCGGAATGATGGCTGGACTGGCCGACATGCGGCTTGCCCGATCGCTTTTACAGATGCACAACTCCCCGGAACATGCCTGGTCAATAGCAGAGCTGGCCAGTGAGTCAAATATGTCACGCGCTGCGTATGCCGTGCATTTCAAGAGTGTCATCGGACAGACGCCTGCTGATTATTTGTTGAGTTGGCGAGTTAGCCTGGCTCAGAAGCTGATGCGAGAAGGGCGCTCGATTACGCTGATTGCAGCTCAAGTCGGCTACGAAAGTCCTTCGGCGCTGTCTCGCGCATTTAGACGCAAGACGGGGTTGAGCCCTCGTGACTGGTTGAAAGATCTGGCGGGGGAAAATGATGGCAAAAAGGCCTAAGGCATTACTGCCTTAAGCCATTGAAAAAATTATGCATTAATTTTACGTTTTTCCAGTTCAACCAGCGAATGGCCTGCCACAAATATCGAAACAGCAAGCAACCCTAAGTCTTTAAGCAGAAACTGACCTGGCGCAACGGAAATCGCCGGAAACCCTAAACTAGGCTCAATGACGCCCGGAGTGGAAAACATAAAGCTAAGGGTTGTGAAGAACAGGCCTGCAGACAGAGCGCCTCCTACCACGGATAGTTTGGGCGACAGCATGCGGCCTGCGATCAGAGTGCCGATCGAAATCTCTAGTATGCCGAGCAGGCTGGAGAACATGTCGACCGAAAAAATGCTATACACCCATCCCAAAAGCGGGCTGTTGCTCACCAGTGGAACCAGGCCCTCGGCCTCGTAGTGGGTAAATTTCATGCCGCCGAACCAGAAGTAAATAATAGCGAGAGCCAAGTACGCGCCATAGATACCTAGCCCCATAGTTTTGGTTCCAAGCGTTAAGTGGGCCTGTACGCTGGACTTCGAGTTTTCAATGCCTATGGTTTTCATGTCTGAGCTTCCAGTAGTGAGTGAGAGTGTGTTGGCTGCCGAACGCCGTATGCGTTGGCGATGAGATTATTATGGCTGGCATCTCTAATCAAGAGGCATCAGAAAGTATTGATTTCAGTGCAGATCGTCTTGGGCGGTGCAATTCGCGATGAAGGGATCGCCGTGGAGAGCGATGAGTGCACTATTTCGATAAAGGAGTCGTTTTACATAGGTCGATGAAGCGCGTTGCGGCATCGCCTACTGTCATTTCTCAAATCTGACTATGGGGCTTGGGGCGAAGGGCGGCACTGACTAGGCTTAGAACAGCTACCAACTAGCCGCGCGGCCGCGATGCACAAAGAATGGTAACTGAGCCGTGAGTGCGGTGGGCGCCCGCATTTATTTCCAAACCCTACAGATACATCGATCTTCGACTTCAACCGGGCAGATAGCTGTTGCAGCAAGCCTATCAATCGACTTTGACGTGTTAAAGAGGATAGGTTTTCCAGGGTTGGGGAACAGCCAATGTCATCAACTTTGGGAATTATCCATAAATATCATATAATTAGCGCTCAAATCAGTGCATGGGAGAAGCCCTTTTGACTACCTATACCGCATCGCTTGACACCGCCAGCCAAGCCCTGGTTTGAAAATTGTACAAAAAATAACCAGTCCGCTCGATTGTCCCGCCTTCATCGCCGCCCACCGCCAGAATCCTCAAGACTTTACCCGCCGACGCCAGCTCACCTTCAAGAACCTCGTCCTGTTCCTGCTCAATCAGCCGCGCACGGCCCTGCAAACCGAACTCGATCAGTTCTATCGCGTACTCAATCAGGCGTCGACTGAGACGCAAATGGTCACTGCGCAGGCCTTCTGCAAAGCGCGCAAAAAGCTCAACCCCGAGGTATTTGAAAGTCTCAATCGCCTCCTGCAGCAACAAATTGACTGCTTCGGGCTGCGTCAGAAGTGGCGTGGGCTGAGGGTGCTCGCGGTGGATGGCTCGACCGTGCATTTACCCCTGGAGTCGACCATGGCGACCTTCTTTGGCAGTCACTCTGGCTTTCCCATGGCTCGCTTGTCCACACTCTACGAAGTCGCTGACGGTCAAACCTTGCATAGCCTGATCGTGCCCCTGACCGTCGGCGAGCGCGACTGTGCCCATCTGCACCTTGAGCACCTGCCGGCTGACAGCCTGACGCTGTTTGACCGTGGTTACCCTGGGCACTGGTTATTCGCGCTGTTCGCGCAGCAACAGCGGCACTTTCTGATGCGCCTGCCCTGTGGCTATAACGCCCAGGTCAAAGCGTTTCTACACTCTGGCCAAGTTGAAGACACACAGCTTTTCGTGGCCAACCATCCTGAAGCACGTCTGTTCTGCTCCGAGGCTGGCGTTGATCCTGCCAGCCAGATCGAGCTGAGACTGATCCGGGTCGAGTTGGCCAACGGCGAAAGCGAAGTATTGCTGACCTCGCTGCTGGATCGAGAAGCCTTTCCCGCTGAGGTGTTTGCCGAGCTTTACCACCGCCGCTGGGGCATCGAAACCGATTTCCGTCGCCTCAAACAAACCCTGACGCTGGACAACTTCAGCGGCCGCAGCGTGACCGCTGTAAAGCAGGACTTTCATGCCGCTCAACTGTTGAAGAACCTGGCGCTGTTGATGCAGCACCTGCTACAGCCGGTCATCGAACAGCGCCACAAAGGTCGCAAGCTGCGATGGAAAGTCAACTTCACCCAAGGCGTGTCACGGCTCAAAAATACCCTGGTCGAGCTGCTGGTGCGGCACTGTGCTCAGGGGCTGAGCAATGTGCTGGCCTTGATGGCTAAAAGCCTCAGTGCCGTACGCTCAGGCCGTAGCTTTGCGCGCCAACGCAAACGCGCAGCCAGCCGAGGTTGTGAGGGCTACAAACCGACGCGCTGAAGAAACACCACCGCCCAACCTCCGTGCAAAAAAGCTGGCCACAAGCGGTCGGCATAGGCTCGTCCGGAGAACGAGAAATCTCGCCTAGACAGCCGGAACAGACGATGATCACATCACCGCCAGCCCAGCTAGACCGCCTGATTGAGCGGCAGAGGCCTGGTCATCGCCCGACGGCCATGGCGGCTGGCTGCTTCGGGGGGCTTGCCTTGGGCAGGGCTGCAGCTTAGGTTGATGACATTGGGGGAACAGCATGCCCTGCAGAACGACACACGTCACTTTTGTTAAATTAATAAGCTAGCTACCTATTGGGCATAACCTTGCAATTTGCTTCAATTTACGCACATGCACTTGCGACCTCAAAATGCAACGTAAGCCCCGAATATCTCCATTATTGTCGCCGCCAGCCTTAGTTACAGCTGCTATGATGAATGAGATCGAAAACTGAAATCCCCCACTAGAATTGTTGACTGGAGTCAAAATGAATAAAAAGCGGCCGGTTAATCTTGATATTCGAACCATTCAGCTTCCTCTCACGGCGCTTACATCGATTCTGCACCGGATTTCAGGAATTATGCTCTTTATTTTTCTGGGACTGATACTGTATATGCTGAGCAAATCGTTGGAGTCAGAAAAGGGTTTTAATGAAGTCAAGGAGATTTTTTCTTCACCTTTCGGCAAAGTTAGTTTCTGGTTGGTATACTCTTCATTTATTTATCATCTCGTAGCCGGAATTCGACACCTAGTTATGGATGTGGGTGTTGGTCATACTTTGAAAGGCAGCAATCGCGCCTCTACTATTGTTTTAGTAGTGTCGGGTGTTTTAATGGTTGCTGGCGCCGTATGGATTTGGTAGCTGTGGAGTCGTAATGCGTATTTACAAGGACTAAAAGCGTCCTTTAAAGCTAACTTACGAAAGTATTTATAATCGACGGTTCACGCTTAAACGGTTGAATCCTTTCGGGCTTCCGAATAGCTGTTAGCTGAAAGCTATCATGAGCTAAGTTTTCTGTGCATCATCAAATGTGTTAATGGGAGCGCCATAGTACTAGGTACAAATATGGCTCTAGGACAATGTTAGATGTTTTGGATTTTGAGGCGGATCGCTCTTATCGAAGATCGTCTAATTCGCTCTGAAGCGCAGGTTTTTTGAAACTATCACCTGGTTGGCACACTGTGCGAATCAACATCAGATATGAGAAAGCCAATCAGGTGAACACTACCCTCGAGGGCTCATCTGTCCAGTTAAAGCCTCGAGTCTTTCTGGGTGCGCAAAAGACAAGAAGGTTATATGGGAAAATTATGAGGCCTGGATACCATGCGTCATGGGCGTGCCGATGCTGTGAGTGACAGAGCGAGAAGCAAGTGAAAGTCCCTGAAGTAGGGGCGGGATGCGCCCGAGTGGCATTTTTTGTCTTAAGGTAGATCGCGTAGCTGTTCTTCAGAATAATCTTCAGAGCGTTGACGACAGCCATCGCTGTGCATTCCTCAAGAATAGAATGTGTCGGAAGGGTGGCGTCATTGGTGTTAGTCATCGCTTAGGATTTCTCAATCTGGCTTACACGGGCGCCTGTACCGATATCCCCGCGGATGGCGACGTATCGATGTTGAATTCCTCGCCAGACGAAGTGCAATGAGCTGCGGCTATAGGCTTGCGCAGCCTTAGATAGCCGGCCGTCGCAGGCGCGCCGGTTGGCCGGGATCTTCTTCTGCCCGTCAGGTGTCCGGTCGGAACTCCAGCACGAACGCTACGACCTTTTCGGCGGACATTTCGCACGGCTTCAACAATGTCCTATCTGATGTAACGCGGAAGAGGTTGAAGCTGACAATGTCAGTCCCGTCCAACTCCCTGGCGAACAGACTGTTGCGACGTCCGTCCCCAGATCGCCGGACGATCAAGCTGAAACGCCGGCCTTCATAAGTCCCTTCTCTGTATCCCTCCGCAAGCTGCGCGAAAGCGGCATCGAACTCGGAATGCTCCATGTCATCCATCCTTATTGATAGAACAGAGGCGCGGCGGGTGCGAGACCGCCAGTGCCGGGTCGCGCTAAGGTGCCGGGCAGATTCCTGCAGCCGACGAGGCCCGGGGTGGGCAGGATAATTGAGATGTCGGCGCCCGCATGGCTATCAGCGAAGTCGTCCGTCCAGTCTGCTAGGCAACGTCCACGCCTTTCCAGAAAGCGATGTAATCCCGGATACCCTCGGCATCCGGAGTGGGGGCGGGATAGGTCCAAGCGGCGTTCACGTTGAGCGCGTCACCCGCGCGAACATGAAAGAAGCGCGCGGCGCCTTTGATCGGACAGACAGATGTGTGCGGGCTCATCTCAAGCAGGCTCAGGTCGACTCCTGACGGTGGGAAGTAGTGATTTCCCTCGACGATGACTGTTTCGTCGCTTGTGGCGATAGTAGTGTCTTTCCAGATGGCTGAGACCAACGGACTCTCCTTTTGTATTCATCAACCGGCGAAGGCTCGCGGGCTGGCTGCCCCAAGCCGCACCTCCTCAGGTGGCAGGCGGGTTGCGCCCGAGAAGTTTGTCGAGCTCGCCTCTGACATCGAGCGCGAATAGCTCATCGGAGCCACCGATAAGGGTGCCATTGATGAAGATCTGCGGCACGGAGCTTCGCCCCGACGCTTCCGCCATGGCCTGCCGGTGAGCCGGATCCGCCTCAATATCGAGCTCCTTCCATCGCACGCCCTTTTCCTTGAGGAGCGCCTTCGCTCGGCGGCAGAACGGGCACCAATTCGTGGTGTACAGCAATACATCAGTTGTCATATTGCATCTCCGGCAGTTGCACGCGGATCGCTGTCATGGCGTTGATCTCCAATTCGCGGCGTTCAAAGATGGCGACTGCACCTTGGCCGACATCGGAGCAGATGCTGACGATTGGCCGCTATCCAGGCGACATGGCCCAAAGTGCTTTCACCGCCAGGCAGAGGCCGCACGCGCCTCCTGTAGCGCCGAGCCGATGCTCTAAGGTAACCGAGCCTCGATTGGGACGGAAGCGGTCCCGCTCGAATCGCCCATCATGCTGGTCGAGCATATCAGGACGACGGATAGTGCAGGAACTTTCAAATTGAGCTTGATGTCGAGCCAGGTATCGCGAGCGAAGGCGTTCTAGAGGCCGGGGGGTACGAAGACTGTGTTCGGCAAAACGGTTCACGTTGATCGCCAAAGCTTCCCAGGGCGCACGTCTACGATCGGCGCGACGTGAGATAGCTCGCGCCGCTAGCCCCCGTAGCGCTCCGTCTTGATGATGGAGGCGTCCAAGCCCGCCAGCAGCGCGCTATCGGTTGCGATGTTGACGAATCCGTTAGACCCGCAGACGAACACTTGCGTCGGCTTTCCCTGAAGCCTGGTTAGAATTTCTTGGACCATCATGCCGTCGATCCGTCGCGCAAAGTCCGATGCGCGAACCGGTTTCTCGCGCGTAATCGCGAGCGCCAGGACGAACGCCGGATCGCTGATTTCGATGCAATGAAGTTCTTCTGAGAAGAGAACGTCCTCGGCGGTTCGTGCGGACAGGAGCAACGCTGTCGGAACGGCTTGGGCCAATGCGCGGCGCTGCCGGATCATTGCCATCAACGGCACGAGGCCGGAGCCTCCCCCGATCAACAGAACCGGATCTATGGCAGGCTCAGGCCAAAGGAAATGGCCACCGAGCGGACCGCGAACTTCGATTTCGTCACCAATCGCCGCGATGTCGTGAAAAAACGGCGAAACTTCGGCATCCGGCATGCGCTCGATAGCTATCTCGACGATCGGGGTCGAAACTGCCGATGACGCGATCGAGTAGCTGCGCATTGCACTGTAGCCGTCGGGCGCGGTCAGCCGGATATCGACGTGCTGACCTGCGGTGTGCGCGAACGGCTTGCTCAACCGAAGGAAGAAGCTCTTGATACTCGGTGTTTGCTGGATGATGTCGTCGATCACGCATGATTGCCACGAACGGACTTGCGCTTCGTTTTCAGTCATGGGTGTATCGTTGTTCGCGCCACGGATCGCCGTAGATGTGATAGCCGTGCAGCTCCCAAAAGCCGGCCTCGTCACGCGTCGTGAATTGCAGCGCATTCACCCATTTGGCGGATTTCCAGAAGTAAAGGTGCGGCACTAGAAGACGCGCCGGCCCCCCATGATCGCGGGAAAGTGGCTTGCCCGCATAACTGAGGGCGACCATCGCTTTCCCGGAAAGCAGATCCGTCAGAGGGACGTTTGTCGAATAATTATCGTAGCAGTGCGCCAAGACGAAATCGGTAGGCCGATCAAGCTCTGCATCTGCAAGGATGTCTTCAATGAGTACACCCTCCCAAACGGTATCCAGTTTGGACCAAGAGGTGACGCAGTGAATATCCTTTGTCACCTGGGTCTTTGGTAGAGTGTTGAATTCGCCCCAATTCCACGTTTTGACGGGCTTCGGACCAATTTTGACTGTGAATTTCCAGTCGGAGGGCTCTACCCTCGGCGTAGGGCCGGCCGACAGAACAGGGAAATCCTCCACCAGATGCTGACCTGGCGGAATCCGATCGGACTGGTCGCCTGAACCGCGACCGGTGAAACCTCTGGTGACCATAGTGACCCCTCTTGCTCGATACGGCAGACCGAAGCCGGCCTTCATTTCAGTACTCTGCGTAAAGCATTTGCCCGCACATCCGCCGAATAAGCCAATCGACTAAAAATCAGATACAGATGCTCTATCATCGTAAAAAATCGCGTATCGAACATAGCGTCAGGCCAGCATGATTCCCAATACCCAATGGCTATAGGGTAGATAACCCCAAGGCTGCGTACGCTGATCTGCGGTATGCGGAGCGGAAGTTGCAGGTTCGCTCTCAAACGGATGGGCAGCGTGCAAAGCTCAAGGCTCACCAGCGCATGGTTGCCCAGTTCGCGCTCGCCGGCAGCTTGAGTATATTAAGGACGAAATGTCGATCTGATCTATTCTGGCTTCAGGAAATAGGGAAAATAAGGTCGGACGTTCGCGCACCGTCGCGACGCGCGATCATCCACTAAGCTTCTGTATCGGGGTTGGAGGATCAGATGAACGAGATCGAACGACAAGCGCCTGAGCTGCGGGTGCAAAAATGGATTGGCAAAGATGGGGAAAGTATCGCGCCGTTCAAACTGTCAGATATCGGGCCCGGCCCGAAAATCTTGTTTGCCTTCCAGCATTGGTGCCAAGGTTGCCATTTGCATGGGTTTCCGACGCTACAAAAGTTGCATGCAGCGTTGAGCTCAAAAGACGTGGGGTTCGCAGTGATCCAGACCGTCTTCGAAGGAACGCATGAGAATACCTTCGAGAAGTTGCGCGTGAACCAGCTCAAGTATGAGCTTCCTATCGTTTTCGGTCACGACGAGCAACCGACCGGCTCGCCGTTTCCAACCTTCATGGAAGACTACCGCACACGAGGAACTCCGTGGTTTACGGTTATCGACGCTGGCGGTAGCATTGTTTTCTCGGACTTCCATCTCGACGCGGAGCGACTAGTGAAGCAACTTGAGCAAGGTTAATCGTTGGAAGGTGGGCAATCATCCTGATTGCCACCCATCCCCTGATGCCCACTACAGGCGTTGCGCGCTGTAACTCTGTTGATCAGCGTGCGAAAACCCGGATCCGGATAGGAGGAGCGTCAACGATTGAATCAATCCGTTGGGAGAGGGCGGCTCCGCTCCGTCAGCTCGGCAATAGATAACCCATTCTCGCCGAGCAACTCTCTGATCCGATCGACGATATGAGCCCCTAGCGCCGCTGTCTTGGTCCCCCCCACAGATTCCCAAGATGCGAGTTCACACGCCGATACCTCGTGGTCAGCGCCGAAGTGCTTCTGTCGGTATGTCACCGCCGCCCTTCAATGATAAAGGCGCGGTAACGGGAACCGGCAAAGCGATGAGCAGCGATGGTTTGGTAGGCGGGACTGTCATACCAGTCGCGAGCGGCCTGCATCGTCGGGAAACGCAAGATTACGGCCCCTTCGATGGGCGGCCCCTCCAAATGCTGGATCGCGCCATAAGCGGCGAGAAAGGTAACGTCGTGACCATCGAACGATGGTCCGACGCCTGCAGAATAGGTTGCGAGTGCATGTGGGTCGCTGGTTTCTTCCCGCGTAAAGACGACGAACGCTTCC
This sequence comes from Klebsiella sp. HMSC25G12, assembly GCF_001807705.1. Classification (NCBI taxonomy): domain Bacteria; kingdom Pseudomonadati; phylum Pseudomonadota; class Gammaproteobacteria; order Enterobacterales; family Enterobacteriaceae; genus Klebsiella; species Klebsiella sp. HMSC25G12. Next base: position 10,095 of record NZ_KV789812.1, read on the forward strand.
ATCATTAGGCCTCTCAAAGGTTGGATCTGTTGGCCATTACCACCGGTGATGGCCTCACAGTCGTCAGGCTGGCAACTGGAACCCGATTTTCATGAGTGCCTCGACGCACGCATCCTGATCCTGCTGATAGTTGCCTCCGGAGATGCCTATGCCGCCGATCAACTTCCCATCCTCCAGAATCGGATAACCGCCGCCGACAGCGACCATCCGAGGGCGATAGGCTAGCGGCGCCACTTTTGGATCGTTGGTCACATAGTCGTTCCAGACATGGGTCGGGAACCCAAACGAGGCGGAACTCCAGGCCTTGTCGATGGCAACATCGACGGTAAGGAACGGCGCATCGTCGGTGCGCTCGAACGCGCGCAGGTTACCGGTGGCGTCGACGACGGCGACGGCAGCCGGGATGCCGATGGCACGGGCCGCAGCGAGCGCCGCGTCGATGAGGGCGACTGCGGTTTCGCGGTTGATCGAGGCGGTGGCAATAGATTTGGTCATGGGATTCTCATCGCTGGGGCATAACCCGTTCGGCTTTTTGAGGTTGGACAAGATGTTTGGCGATCGCGGTCGTTAGAAGCCTTCGAGGACGATCTTGCCTTTAGCCGCGCCACTTTCGATCAGTGCATGCACCGTCTTCAGATTGGCGGCATTGATCGGCGACAGTCGCCGGGTCAGCGTCGTGCGGATTTTGCCGTCGTCAACCAGCGCTGCCATCGCATCCAGAATCTCGCCCTGCTCATTCATGTCGGGCGTGCCGTAGATCGACCGCGTGAACATCAGCTCGTGGTGGATCGACACCGCCTTGCGCTTGAAAACCATGATATCGAATGCCTTGGGATCGTCGATCAGTCCGAACCGTCCTTGTGGGGCGATCAGTTCGGCGATGTCGGCGACATGTTGCTCGGTATGTGTGGTCGAAAAGACGAAAGCGGGAGCACCGATGCCGAGTTCGGCGATCTGTGGCGCGAGCGGACGAGAATGGTCGATGACGTGGTGAGCTCCAAGCCCTCTTACCCACTCTTGGGTTTCCGGTCGAGAGGCTGTGGCGATGACGGTGAGGTCCGTGCGCTGTCGCGCGATCTGGACGGCGATCGACCCAACCCCGCCCGCGCCACCGATGATGAGGATCGCCTCCGCCGCACCGGGTACGGGCTTCGCCACGTCCAGGCGGTCGAACATCGCCTCCCAGGCCGTCAACGTCGTCAGCGGCAGCGCCGCCGCTTCCGCCCAGGAGAGCGACGCAGGTTTGTGACCGACAATCCGGGCGTCGACGAGATGGAACTCCGCATTGGTACCGGGCCGTGTGATCGATCCGGCATAATAGACCTCGTCGCCTAACTCGAACTGCGTGACGTCGGGGCCGACCTCGCGCACAATCCCGGCGGCATCCCATCCCAGCACCTTCCAATCGCCATCTGCCGGCGGCGTGCTGTTGCGGACCTTGTAGTCGACCGGGTTGACCGAGACGGCCTTCACCTCAACCAGGATATCGTATCCTGCAGCGACAGGCCGAGGCAGATTGATGTCGACCAGCGCGGCATCCGCGGCGATGGGTCCCGGAACCTTGTAACCAATGGCTTTCATAAATGTCTCCAGCTTGCTTGATCGGATGACGCGAATGCTCGTTAGTCAACTTCTTCTACATTGAGGTCCCGACTCTTGAACTGGGTCGCGGTAGCAGATTTCATCGAACACGTCGATCAACAGGCCCTTATGCTCGGTCGCCGGATCGGTGATCGCGTAGAGGGTGGAGGCGTTATCGCCATCATCACCGCTTCCGAGGCGAAACGCCGCGTCGACGCAGATGCCGCACGGACCGATGGTTGATCCTGGCTCGAGATCGACGAGATTGCTGTCCTTGACGCGCTATTCGCGGTCTTAGCCCTTGGCGATGAAGGACTGAACTGCTTGTAGAGCGTCGGTCAGCTGCTATGTCATGGACGCACCTTCATCTTGAGTTGGATTGGACAAGCTTCCGTATAAGGCCCGCTGTAACCGTCAGATGACGGCGAAGAAAACGATGGGCAGTATTCACAGCCACTTAGCCTTCTTGAAGCGCACAAATAGGAAAACGCACGATATCGCTATCACTCCGAGCACGACAAAGTATCCGTAGGCCGTGTCCAGCTCCGGCATGTGCTTAAAGTTCATGCCGTATATTCCAGCGATCGCCGTCGGGACTGCCAGTATTGCCGCCCAAGCCGTCAGCTGGCGGGTGATCACCCCCGTCCTTTGCGCTTCAAGAAGGCTGCTGGCCTCAAAGACCGTGGACAGGACAAGCAGGAGGCCGTCGACCATGGACTGCACGCGGTGGACATGGTCCGCGACGTCGTGGAAATATGGTGTCATTTCGGCGCTGATGCAGGGAAAGTGGCCGCGAACGAGCTTTCGCACCAGCTCGGCCATAGCCCCGAGCGTGCGCTGGAACCGCGTGAGTTCGGACCTTAGTTCGAAGATTCGCGCCACCTCTTCTGGCCCGAGGAAATCGTGCAGCGACCGTCGCTCCATCGCCAGGACGTCGTCCTCGATCATTTCGAAGATGGGCAGATACTGGTCGACCACGCGATGCAAGATCGCGTGCAGCACATAGTCGACACCCTTGCCGAACTGCGTCGGCGATGCCTCGAGTTGCTCCCGAAGTTTGCCCAGCGCTCCGGCATTGCCGTGCCGCACGGTGATAAGGTGATTGTGACCGGTGAAGATCGCCATCTTGCCGTAGCTGATCCGGTCGCCGACCAGCTCGGCGGTCTGCGCGACGACGTACAACTCATCGTTGTAGACCTCGAGCTTGGGCGGGCACAGCGGGTGCATCGCGTTGTCGATCGCCAACGGATGAAGATTATATGTCCTTTGGATCGCGAGTAGTTCCTCGGGGGTGGGTTCGCTAAGCGCGATCCAGCAGAAGCCCGAGCGACTCTCGCCCAACTTGACGTGCTCATCGAGCGCGATTTCGCGAACTCGCTTGCCTTCGTTGTAATAATAGGCGGCGATGATGCTCATGCTGGCCTCGCGGGAATGTGGAGGCCACGCTGGACGGCCGGTCGAGCCAGCCCGCGTCCAAGCCATGCGCGGACGTTCGAAAAGCTGCTGAGGCCAAGGATGTCACCCGCAGCGTAGAATTCCACCAGCGCATTCACCCAGCCGAGCGTCGCGATGTCCGCGATCGAATAGTCGTCGACGATCCAGTCGCGGCCTTCCAGCCGGCGATCCAGAATCCCCAGCAGACGCGTGGATTCGTCGATAAAGCGCTGTTGCGGCCGCTTGTCCTCATAGTCCTTGCCGCCAAATCGCAGGAAGAAGCCGAGCTGACCGAACATCGGCCCGATGGCCGACATCTGAAAGAACACCCACGCTAGGGTCTCGTAACGCTGGCCTGGTTCGGTGGAGATGAACTGACCCGTCTTGTCGGCCAGATAGAGGAGGATCGCACCGGATTCCCATAAGGCGATGGGTCTACCGTCAGGGCCAGCCGGATCGATGATCGCCGGTATGCGTCCGTTCGGGTTCAGCGACACGAACGCCGGATCCTTCGACTCGTTGTTCGAGATGTCGATCAGGTGGGGCTCGTACGCCAGGCCAGTCTCCTCAAGCATGATCGAGACCTTGACGCCATTGGGCGTAGGGGCTGCGTAGAGTTGCAGGCGATCGGGATGAGATGCCGGCCAGCGCTGCGTGATCGGAAAGGACGAGAGGTCTGGCATAAATCTGCGATCCTGGTGTTGCGATGGCGACTGACTGGAACGAGCCGTCACTCTGAAGTAGGGTTCGATGACCGCGTCGCTGAACGACGCGGTCACGAAGATTGCGGACCGGACCGGCGCAGTGGCAACGGCAGTGAAGCCTATTCCGCCGCGGTCCCGGCCGCTGGCTGTACGTCGTCAACCTTTTGGCGCTTCGGAAGCACCCAGCCGGGACGGACGAAGTGGCAGGTGTAGCCGCCCGGGTGCTTCTCCAGATAATCCTGGTGATCGGGCTCGGCCTCCCAGAACTCGCCGACCGGCTGGACCTCGGTCACCACTTTGCCATCCCACAGCCCCGAGGCATCCACATCGGCGATCGTATCCTCGGCGACGCGCTTCTGCTCCTCGTCGACATAATAGATGCCCGACCGGTAGGAGAGCCCACGATCATTGCCCTGGCGGTTCAGCGTCGTCGGATCGTGGATCTGGAAGAAGAATTCCAGGATGTTCCGGTAGCTCGTCACTGTCGGGTCGAAGACAATCTCGATCCCCTCGGCATGCGTGCCGTGATTACGATACGTGGCGTTCGGAATATCGCCGCCCGTGTAACCCACACGGGTCGAGATGATGCCGGGCCGCTTGCGGATCAGATCCTGCATGCCCCAGAAACATCCTCCTGCGAGAACAGCGCGCTGATGCATGTTAAGCCTCCTCTACTTGATCGAGATATTCACCGTATCCCTCGGACTCCATCTCGTCGCGCGGGATGAAGCGAAGGGACGCTGAGTTGATGCAGTACCGCAGACCGCCGCGGTCGGAAGGACCATCGGGGAACACATGGCCGAGATGACTGTCTGCGTGTACTGACCTGACCTCCGTCCGGACCATGCCGTGTGCGCTGTCCCGCACCTCCTTCACGTTTGCCGAAACGATCGGCTTGGTGAAGCTGGGCCAGCCAGTACCCGAATCGAACTTGTCCGTCGAAGCGAACAGTGGCTCTCCCGACACTATGTCGACGTAGATGCCAGGCTCCTTGTTGTCGTTGTACTCGCCCGTGAAGGGCCTTTCGGTGCCCGCCTCCTGGGTAATTCGGTGTTGCTCGGGAGTCAGGTGGTCGATTGCTGTCTGTGACTTTTCAAACTTCATTACAGTCTCCAATACTTATCTAGAGGGCCAGGCACGCTACCGCTAATTTTTTATGTCTCCTGATTTGCTCCTACAATGGTAGTGGGATGGCAAACGAGGTTTTACTAAGTGTTGGAAAATTAGAGATTTAAATTTCGCGTCTATTAATTATAGCGCAACTGAGTGGTTAAGCAAGTACGTGTATGGGTCCACCACATATTGCAATTTTTA
>NZ_KV789813.1:0-4205 GCF_001807705.1 Klebsiella sp. HMSC25G12
CGCACCCGCCCTGCACGACCTGTAGCCCGGACCGGTACACCGCATCATTACCGGTAACGCCCCCAATATCACTGCCCCTGCAATCAGGCAAGCCTTCCCCCGCCAGATACGGTAAACTAACGCCGATTTTGCATCAGGAAGCCACTATGAACCACTCCCTCAAACCCTGGAATACCTTTGGCATTGAGCGCTCCGCCAGGACGATTGTACGCGCCGAAACTGAGCAGCAGTTATTAAGCGCCTGGCAAACTGCTGTCGCGGCAGGCGAACCCACGCTGATCCTTGGGGAAGGTAGTAATGTCCTGTTTCTGAACGACTATGCCGGTACGGTGATCCTCAACCGAATTATGGGGATCGAGGTGAGCGAAACGCCGGAAGCCTGGTGCTTGCACGTCGGCGCCGGCGAAAACTGGCATCAATTGGTGCAGTTCACGCTACAGCATGCGATGCCAGGTCTGGAAAATTTGGCATTGATCCCTGGCTGCGCAGGATCTTCGCCGATCCAGAATATTGGCGCCTACGGTGTCGAGCTCCAGCGGGTTTGCAACTATGTGGACTGCATTGAGCTGGAAACGGGTCGTAAGCAGCGTCTTTCAGCGGCGGAATGCCGTTTCGGCTACCGTGACAGTATCTTTAAACATGAATACCAGGATCGCTACGCCATCGTCGCGATTGGTTTAACGTTAGCGAAAGCATGGCAGCCTGTACTGAGTTACGGTGATTTAACGCGTCTTGATCCACAGACCGTCACCCCGCAGCAGGTATTCGATTCCGTTTGTCATATGCGAATGACTAAGTTGCCGGATCCCAGGATTAACGGCAATGCCGGAAGTTTCTTTAAGAATCCGATCGTCAGCGCTCAGGTTGCTGAAGCGCTGCTGGCGCAATTCCCCCAGGCGCCGCATTATCCGCAGGCAAACGGCACCGTCAAGCTGGCCGCGGGCTGGTTAATCGATCAATGTCAGCTCAAAGGGCAACGCATTGGCGGCGCGGCCGTCCATCGACAACAGGCCCTGGTACTCATTAATGAAGATCGAGCGACCAGCGAGGACGTGGTAAAACTAGCCCATTACGTTCGCCAGCAGGTGGGTAAGAAATTCGGTGTATGGCTTCAGCCCGAGGTGCGCTTCATTGGAACGCATGGTGAAGTCAACGCAGAGGAGAGCATTGCGTGAAAGACCATACTATTCCCTTAACGTTGATTTCTATCCTGGCTGATGGCGAGTTCCACTCAGGTGAACAGCTTGGTGAGCAGTTAGGTATGAGCCGGGCGGCGATTAATAAGCATATCCAGACCTTACGCGACTGGGGCGTCGATGTGTTTACAGTGCCAGGCAAGGGTTACAGCCTGCCAGAGCCCATTCATCTGTTGGATGAGAAAAAGATTTCCCAACAGATTGAACATGGCCGAGTGACGGTTCTCCCCGTGATTGACTCCACTAACCAGTATTTACTGGACAGGCTTGATGAGCTGACATCCGGGGATGCCTGTGTGGCTGAATATCAGCAGGCAGGGCGAGGACGGCGAGGTAGAAAATGGTTCTCGCCCTTTGGCGCCAATCTTTATCTCTCGATGTACTGGCGCCTGGAGCAGGGACCGGCGGCGGCTATTGGACTCAGCCTGGTGATTGGTATCGTGATCGCTGAAGTTCTGCAGCAGCTCGGAGCCGATCAGGTTCGTGTGAAATGGCCAAACGATATTTACCTGCAAGATCGTAAACTGTCAGGGATCCTCGTGGAACTGACCGGGAAAACGGGTGATGCTGCACAAATCGTTAGTGGCGCGGGTATCAATCTTGTGATGCGTCGCGTGGAGTCTGACGTGGTCAATCAGGGGTGGATAAGCCTTCAGGAGGCGGGGGTTGTCATCGACCGCAACCTCCTCGCCGCGCGCCTGATTAAAGAGCTACGTCTGGGCCTGGAACTGTTCGAGCAGGAAGGGTTAGCGCCCTATCTGCCGCGCTGGGAGAAACTGGATAACTTTATTCATCGCCCGGTAAAACTCATTATCGGTGATAAAGAAATCTATGGAATTTCCCGGGGCATTGATGCGCAAGGCGCACTATTGCTGGAACAGGATGGGGTGATAAAAGCCTGGGTTGGCGGTGAAATATCATTGCGCAGCGCAGAATAAAAAAGGGAGCTTCGGCTCCCTTTGCTTTATTTACGTAAGCGTACTTGATTCACAGAATGATTGGCGCTTTTGGTCATGATCAGGCTGGCACGTTCGCGGGTTGGAAGGATGTTTTCTTTAAGATTCATTAAGTTAATCTCGTTCCATAGCGAGGTGGCAATATCCACCGCCTCTTCCTTCGACAGCTTAGCGTAATTGTGGAAGTAGGAGTCAGGATCGGTAAACGCCCCTTCTCGGAATTTGAGAAAACGGTTGATATACCAGCTTTTCAGTAATTCTTCCGGGGCATCGACATAAATAGAAAAATCGACAAAATCGGATACAAATACATGATGAGGATCGTGCGGATAATCCATTCCACTTTGCAGAACGTTGAGTCCCTCAAGAATTAAAATATCCGGCTGCGCGACGGTTTTATCGCCGTCGGGAATAACATCATAAATCAGATGGGAATAAACCGGCGCGGTTGCCTGCGGTACACCTGATTTAAGATCGGAGACAAACTTCACCAGTCGATGCATATCATAGGACTGCGGGAAGCCTTTCTTCTTCATTAATCCGCGTTCTTTCAATACTGAGTTAGGGTGCAAAAAACCGTCAGTAGTGATGAGTTCAACATGGCGGTGCTCCGGCCAACGGCTAAGCAAGGCCTGCAGTACACGCGCGGTGGTGCTTTTCCCCACCGCAACGCTGCCAGCGATGCTGATGATATAGGGAATGCGTTGACCGTTGGTGCCAAGAAATTGTTCGAGAACAGCCTGACGACGCAGGTTAGAACTGATATAGAAGTTGAGCAAACGCGACAGCGGCAAATAGATCTCGGCAACCTCTTCCAGAGAGAGATCTTCGTTGATGCCTTTTAACCGCGTGATTTCATCCTCGGTTAACGTCATCGGGACAGAATCACGAAGTGCAGCCCATTGGTGGCGGTTAAATTGTAGGTACGGTGTCATTAACGTCTGCTCTTTTTGGCTCATAAGCATGTTCTTACCATCGCCGTATACGTTGAAACGGCGATGCTTCACACGAGTTAATCAGGACAATGGGCAGGAGGGTAACACCAGATTGCCGGGAATAATAAGAAAAAAACTCATTGAATGCTGCTTTCTCGCGCCAGCATCACAAGAGAGGAATAAGTTTCTTATTCGTAGTAAACCAGCAGGATAGTGCTAACGGCCCGTTACCTTTCTGTCAGTCGTCCGCATACATCCTGGGCATCAGCGGGTGACTGGAACCGCTCCTGATGAGCTGGATTGCTGGCGAATATTTGCACTGCCCTGTTTGAAATTACACCGTTTTTTCGTGTAAGAGCACAAAATGTGAGCAAGAGAACGTTTTATGCAAATTTTTAGTTGCATGAACTCGCTCCTCTCCCTAGAATGCGCGCTACTTGATGCCGACTTAGCTCAGTAGGTAGAGCAACTGACTTGTAATCAGTAGGTCACCAGTTCGATTCCGGTAGTCGGCACCATAACAATTTGGGTGGGGTTCCCGAGCGGCCAAAGGGAGCAGACTGTAAATCTGCCGTCATCGACTTCGAAGGTTCGAATCCTTCCCCCACCACCACTTTCTGGCGACGCTTTGCGTAGCCGGAGTTGGTTGGGTAAACTAATCAGCTCAATACTAAAGAGAGCAGTCTCTTTAGTATTACAGAAAGAACTGGGTAGCCGAGTTTCAGGATGCGGGCATCGTATAATGGCTATTACCTCAGCCTTCCAAGCTGATGATGCGGGTTCGATTCCCGCTGCCCGCTCCAGACGTGCTGATATGGCTCAGTTGGTAGAGCGCACCCTTGGTAAGGGTGAGGTCCCCAGTTCGACTCTGGGTATCAGCACCACTTCTTTTCTCTCCTTCCCTGTTTCTCTTCTGTTATTTTCATTCAACAAGTCGGGCATGTTGCCTGGTTGATGTGGTGATATCACCGATTTATCCGTGTCTTAGAGGGACAATCGATGTCTAAAGAAAAGTTTGAACGTACAAAACCGCACGTTAACGTCGGTACTATCGGCCACGTTGACCATGGTAAAACAACGCTGACCGCTGCCATCACTACCGTTCTGGCTAAAACCTA
>NZ_KV789814.1:0-2168 GCF_001807705.1 Klebsiella sp. HMSC25G12
TTATCAACGAATACGACCAGCACCAGACCAGCGTGGCCTTCACCCTCGACGGGGATCAGCTCGTCTTCGATCTTGAGCTGCCCATCGAGTGGAACTTCGACAACTGATTGACAGCGGTGCCATTCCCCTGGCGTGTTGTACCCAGCGGCGCCCCTTTCCCCCCTTTCTGGTGTAGGGTTGTCTGCACTGCAACGGATAGACATCCCGAGGATCACCATGGGTGAGCATCAACCTACAGCAATGCCGGTATTGAATGACAGTGAGCGCCTCGGGCTCGAGCGCAAGAGTGCAGTCACCAGCATGGCAGGCGTAATGGCTCGTTTGCGCAAGCAAAATTGGCAGTCACGGGCAATGCGGTCGAGTTCGGCAGGCGAGAGAAGTTGCTCAAGATAGTGGTTGGCATCGATAATGGTCATGGCTTCGTGCGTGGCGGTTTTGTTTGGCGATAAAATCAGATCACAATCGAAGCCATTTTTATATCTATTTCAATTGGTTGATGCTAAAGATCCTGTACATGCATAGCCCCTACGTAAACTGTCTAATAAGTCACATTATACGAACTATTGAGCATGTTATATCTATTTTACATGCTGTAAATTCAGTTCCATTAGTAAATAGATAAAAACCAAGGAGGCTTTATGAAAAATAAATAATGTGATCGTTGCCGGAGGGTGTTTTTGGAGTCTCGAAGACCTCCTTAGAAATCAGGACGGCGTGACGTCAACGAAGGTGTGTAGTGGCACTGAAATGGCGACTGCGCAAGACGTGAAGATGAGCTGTCTGATAGCAACGGATTATCAAGCAGAACCTTCTTAAATACAATTTATTCCACGCCAATACAGCGTGCTGTCTTTCAAATCACTAGGAGAAATTTATGTCACGTTTGAACACCCCTACCACAATCGACGCCGCGCCTACTGCTACCCATACCTCACTCAAGGCTGTGGAAAAACAACTGGGCCGCGTTCCTAACATGTTCCGCGTCGTTGCCAACAGCCCTGCTGCGCTGACTGGCTACCTGCAATTGAGCGCAGCATCAGCACAGGGCGGCTTGGGTACAGCGACTCTTGAGCGTATTGCCCTAGCCGTCGCTGAGATCAACGGCTGCGATTATTGCCTTGCTGCCCATTCCTTCCTAGGCCGTAAGGTGGCCAAGCTTGATGATGCTGAACTCACTGCCAACCGCAGCGGTGCATCAAATGACCCTAAGGCCGACGCAGCCGTGCGTTTTGCTGCCGCCGTAGTCCGCCAGCGCGGGCAAGTCAGCAATGACCAGGTCCAAGCGGTGCTGAACGCTGGCTACAGTGATGCACATGTAGTGGATATTCTGTTGGCTGTTGCCCTGAACACTTTCACTAACTACGTTAACGAAGTGACACAGACCGAGGTCGACTTCCCGGCCGTTCAACCACTAGGCATTGATGTCTAATCCATTGGTGCTCAACTACAGCAATTACCTAAGTTAGGTTCGACTCGAGTAAACATATAGTTTTTCTCAAGAGTCATATCATTTTAGTGGGCTACATAGAGTGAGTCCACATGGCTAAAAATAATTGGAGATATAAGATGACTATTCCCGAAATTGAAAATGGTGTCCAGACTACCAATACCCTTAGTAATAATCTCGGTGCAAAAATCACTAAGTTTGGTATAGGTGGCATCTACGTTGCCATGACGATAATATATTTGTGGTTTGGTGGCATGAAATTCACTAGCTACGAAGCAAACGGTATACATGGTTTTGTTAGTAATAGCCCTCTGCTTTCGTGGATGTATAGCTTCCTCAGCATTCAAGGATTCTCAAATTTTCTGGGTGTGCTTGAAATTTCAGTTGGCCTGTTAATCGCTGCACGAGTTTTCTCCCCTAAGCTCGCAATCTTGGGCGGTGTACTTTCAACCGGACTCTTTTTTACGACATTGTCGTTCATGCTGACTACACCCGGTGTTTTTGAGGCATCTCTTGGGTTTCCTGCGATCTCTGTGGTTCCTGGCCAGTTTTTGCTAAAAGATTTAGGCTTGTTTGTCGTGTCTATATTTATCGTAGGTACATCACTTACAGCACTGGAGCACAAAAACAAATAAGCCTCACCCGAAACAACTATAAGTTAGATGGCTCCTAAACACATTAGAGAGCCTTCATAGACTGGACCTTAAGAACTAAGTCTTTC
>NZ_KV789815.1:0-1632 GCF_001807705.1 Klebsiella sp. HMSC25G12
AAGGGACTACACTCTAGAGTGTAGTCCCTTTTCGTGGGATACTTTTTACAGGGGACTCTAGAGTGTAGTCGGGACTCTACTGGTTGATTCATTGATGATGAAATTTCATTATTTGAGTGTTGTTTTTAGTAAGAATTACAAGGAGACTTTATGCCAAGGGTTCAAGTGTATATAAGCGATCAGGCTGTTGAGAAAATAAACTCGATAATCGAGAATCGACGTTCTGGTGGGGCTAAGGATAAGGATGTTAATTTTTCAAGTATAAGTTCAATGTTGATAGAGTTAGGGCTTAGGGTGTATGAGGCACAAATGGAACGGAAAGAGTCGGGTTTTAATCAGATGGCATTCAATAAGGCTCTGTTTGAATATGTTGTAAAAACTCAGTTCACCATGAATAAAGTTATGGGAATGGAGTGTCTCAGTCCTCATGTCAAAGAGGACCCGAAGTGGCAATGGAAAAGCATGGTTCATAATATCCAGGAAGATGTGCGGGAAGTTATGCGTGCTTATTTTCCTGAGGAGGCTGAGGATAGTTCTAATGATTAGTTCTGTTTTTTGCTAATAAAAAGAATAATGATCTATCTTTTTTTGATGACATTAAATCACAAATGTTTTATGATTTTTTTAATTAGTAATTAAAATTTGTGTTTCGCAGGTATGAGAAGACTTCACCTTCTCATACCTACTGCCCATAGTAGACCTAAAAAGGAGGCCTCTATGTATCCGATGGATCGTAAAGAAAAAGACACCTGCCGTCAATCCCTCGCATCTTCTCTTGAAGTGCTCATAATGAACTATTCTTTTCCCGTTTGCATTCATGATCAGTCAGGAGATTTCCCGGCATTCAACGCAGCATTTCTACACGAGTTTGGGGGTGGGCTTAAGTCTGAAAGGAAATGGGAAGAGTTCATAGGTACAGAAACCTTTCTTGATATGCGTGAGTTAGAGTTAATGACGCAAATTCAACAATCCAACTTCCATATTGAACGATGTATTTATATCAATGGGAAACAATTTGATTTCATGATTGAAGAATTCATCATTAATGGATGTGTGTGTTTTCTGTGGAAGTTTGGACAGGCAACAAGCTCCAATAAAAAAATCAGGCGCTCACTCCCTCTTCACGCGGATATCATTAGCTTCATGAGAGCTGTAAGATCTTTGGATAAACATGAATACGACTTTTTGGGGTTTTATGCGGGCGGTGCCAGTCATAAGATAATAGGCCAATTTCTTGGCCGTGAGAATGGTTCGTCCAGAAATAAAAGTAGTCAGATACTAAAAAAACTCAACATCGGTAATCGGGATGACGCCTTCATTGTTATTCATCTTAGTGATTTGATGGAACCTATAATGAAGAATGTCAGAGATATAATAGCTAGAAATGTAAATAAATTGTTATAAAATCGATGACATTTTCTACATTGCTTTTTATTCAGAAATGGGGAAGAATTCTTTTAGCTTTTTCTATGAGGGCTTAAGGTGAAACGACTTGTTAATCGTCCTGCTACAGGTAGTGCAGTTGTTTTTACCTGTGACGATGAAACTTATCAGAAGCTGGTATTGGCGACTCTCAGAAGTGGTAGAGTTAAAGGTACTGAAGGGCTTTGTTGAATAAATCGAACTTTTGCT
>NZ_KV789816.1:0-31486 GCF_001807705.1 Klebsiella sp. HMSC25G12
TTCGCTTGCCGCTTAAGGTTCTGTACATGAGCCATCTTTAAGGGATTTATTGCGCCTGGCTAAATAACAAAAAACGCAAAGGATTCTTGTTTTTAGGATATGTCGATATAGCAAAAGTTAATGAGGAATTAGCAAAAGGAAATCCGGCGTTCTGGCTTACAACCCACAGTCGGCTGTGATTTAATCGCTCAATATCGCCAACCTTCCAGGAAAATACCTTATGAACAAGTCAGTTGCGCTCGGGATGACTCTCGCCCTGTTGTCGGCCACCTCTTTTTATGCCGCCGCCGACGAACATCTTATTCGCGTCGGCTTTAACCCCGGGCCGTATAAAGAGCAATTTGAGAAAGGCGTCGCGCCCTATTTATTGAGTAAAGGGTATAAAATCGAATATAAGGATTTCAGCGACGGTATTCAGGTGAATGACGCGGTAGCCCGCGGGGATATCGAAGCGAATATTATGCAGCATCCGGTATATCTGAAAGCAATTAATGAGCGGCTGGGGATCGATAACGTGGGCATTGTGCAGGTCCCCACGCCGCCGATGGGGCTGTACGGCGGTAAACTGACCACCCTGGGGACGCCGGCGGCAGGGACCGTCGTGTCGGTACCGAACCAGCCGTCGAACGAATATCGCGCGGTGCTAGTGTTACAGAGTCTGGGCTGGGTGAAGGTCAAACCGGACAGCGACCCCGCCACTTTTTCGCAGCGCAATATCGTTGACAATCCGTACAAAATTGTCCTTAAAGAGATGGATAATGCCCAGCAGGTTAGCGCTCTGCCGGACGTCGACTATGGCCTGATTCAGGGCAATTTCGCCGTCTCCAGCGGTATGTCCCTGACCTCGGCATTAAAGCTGGAGGCAGCCACCAGCCATTTTATTAATGTCGTGACCGTCGCCGGTAAAAATCAGAAGGCGCAGTTTGCCAAAGATATTATCGATGGCTACCACTCTGCCGATTTCAAAAAATATATTCTCAGCCATCCGCAGTATGATGGTTACCTGCTTCCTGATTATTTAAAATGAATAACGCGATGATAGAGTTTCGCCACGTCAGTAAAAGCTTTTCCAGGAAAGGACATCCGGTTCTGGCCCTGCAGGATATTAATCTCAGCATTGAACGAGGCGATATTTTCGGCATTATTGGCTACAGCGGGGCAGGAAAAAGCACCTTATTACGGCTGATTAATCGTCTGGAAACGCCTGGCGAGGGCGAGGTGCTGTTAAACGGCGAGCCGCTACAGGCCTGCAGCGGCCAGCGCCTGCAGGCCATCAAAAAAGATATCGGCATGATCTTTCAGAATTTTAATCTGCTGAATTCGAAAACCGTTTTCCATAACATCGCCATCCCGCTGATTTTACAAGGCCGCGACATGGCCTTTATCCAGGCGCGGGTGGCGGAACTGCTGGCGTTCGTCGATCTGAGCGACAAAATCCACAGCTACCCTAATGAGCTGTCGGGTGGACAAAAGCAGCGGGTCGGTATTGCCCGGGCGCTGGCCACCAACCCGTCGGTACTGCTGTGCGATGAAGCCACCTCGGCGCTCGATCCCCACACCACGGTGCAGATCTTACTGCTCTTGCAGGAGATTAATCGCCGCTATGGCATCACCATCGTACTGATCACCCATGAGATGTCGGTGATCCAGAAAATCTGTCACAAGGTGGCGGTGATGCAGGCGGGCCGTATCGTTGAGCAGGGGACGGTTTTCGACCTCTTTGCCCAGCCGCAGCATCCGGTAACGGCCAGTTTCGTGCAGTCGGTGGTGCACGATCGTCTGCCGCAGCGGGTGGCGTCGCTCCTGCAGCGCGATAACGGCGCCCGGGCTATACGCCTCGAATTTATCGGCGCGACGGCGCAGCAGCCGATCATTAACCACCTGATCCGCGAGTATGCTGTCGAGGTGAATATCCTGTTTGCCAGCATGTCTGAAGTTCAGGGCCGGATTCTGGGATTTATGATTGTGCAACTCCTCGGCGAGCCTGACGAAACCGACCGCGCCATCACCCATCTGGCCGATGCAGGAGTGAAAATCACCCATGTTTGATCTTATTGATACCGCCATTACCGGCGATCAGTTTCTGCTGGCGCTGCATGACACGCTGATTATGGTCGCCGTCTCGCTGGGCTTTGGCGCGCTGATCGGCGTACCGTTAGGGATTGTGCTGGTGGTTTGCCGTCCCGGCGGCATCGTGGCCAACCCGGTGGTGCATCAGGCGCTGAATCCGCTGATTAACGTGCTGCGTTCGCTGCCGTTTATCATTTTGCTGATTGTGATCCTGCCCTTTACCCGACTGCTGGTGGGCACCACTATCGGCACCGCGGGGGCCATCGTGCCGCTGATCGTTTTTGTCGCCCCCTACATTGCCCGGCTGGTGGAGAGCTCACTGCTGGAGGTGGATGAGGGGATCCTCGAAGCAGCGGATGCGATGGGCGCGACCCCCCTGCAGACGGTCTGGCATTTTATGCTGCCGGAGGCGGCAGCGTCGCTGATTCTGGCCCTTACCACGGCGACCATCGGCCTGCTTGGTGCGACCGCCATGGCAGGAACGGTGGGCGGCGGCGGAATTGGCGACCTGGCGATCACCTATGGCTATCAGCGCTTCGACGCCTTTGCCACCCTCACCACCGCCCTGGTGCTGATTGTGATTGTCCAGCTCATTCAGACGCTGGGCACCCGCCTGGCTCGCCGACTGCGTCGCGAATAACCGTCGTCCCGCCGCGGGGTAACCGCGGTTCGCGGGACAGCGGCTTAGCGCGTGGAGACCGCGGCAAAGGCATGGGCGACTCGCGCAATATTACCGTGGTTGAGCCCGGCCACGCAGACCCGACCGCTGGCGATCAGGTAAATGCCGTACTCTTCACGCAGGATGACCACCTGCCGGGTGCTAAAGCCGGTATAACTGAACATGCCGCGCTGGGTCAGCAGATAGGAAAAATCACCCTCCGGCTGGGCGGCCTGCAGGGCCGTCACCAGCGCGACGCGCATGGCGCTGATGCGGGTGCGCATGGCTTCCACTTCTTCCTGCCACAAGGCGTTCAGCGCGGGAGCGTTGAGCACCTGCGATACCACCTGGGCGCCAAACCCCGGCGGGCTGGAGTAGTTGCGCCGCACGGTGGCTTTCAGCTGGCCCAGCACGCGCCCGGCGATATCGGCATTGTCGCAGACCACTGACAGGCCGCCAACCCGCTCGCCATACAGCGAAAATATCTTGGAAAACGAGTTGCTGACCAGCGCCGTCAGCCCGGCGCTGGCGATGGCGCGAATGGCATAGGCATCCTCGTCCAGTCCGCGGCCGAAGCCCTGGTAGGCGATATCAAGGAATGGGATCAGCTCCCTGCCGATCAGCACCTCAATCACGCGATCCCACTGCTCGCGGGTGAGATCGGCCCCCGTCGGGTTATGGCAGCAAGGGTGAAGCAGCACAATGCTGCGCGGCGGCAGTTGCTGGAGGGCGGCGAGCATAGCGGGGAAATTCACCCCGCGGGTGGCGCTGTCGAACCAGGGATAGGTATGTACCTCAAAGCCGGCGCCGGCAAAGATGGCAACGTGGTTCTCCCAGGTTGGATCGCTGACCCAGACCGCGGAGTCGGGGAAGTAGCGCTTGAGGAAATCAGCGCCCACCTTCAGCGCGCCGGAGCCCCCCAGCGTCTGGATGGTGGCGATGCGTCCGGCACGCAACGCCGGATGATTGTCGCCAAACAGCAGGGTCTGGACCGCACGGCGATAGGGCGCCAGCCCCTCCATCGGCAGATAAAGGCTGGCCTTTTGCTGCTGACTCTGCAGCCGGTCAGCGGCCTGACGGACCGCCTCCAGCTGGGGAATAATGGCCTGCTCGTTATAGTACAGCCCGATGCTGAGGTTAACTTTGTCTGCCCGGGGATCCTGTTGAAAGGCTTCCATCAGCGACAGGATAGGATCGCCCGCATAGGCGTCAACGTTCTGAAACACAGTGGTTACTCCTGAAATGACCGTCAAAGGTGAAGCCATTACACCGCGTAGCGTCCGGGACGGTGGTTCATGGCGATAATCGAATTCAAAACTACGGCGCCGAGGATAGAGACCAGCAGCATCGGCAAGCTCACTACCCACAGCGAGGCGGTGACGATGCAGGCGTCAACCACCATCTGGAATTTACCGGCGCGGATGCCACTTTTGTCCTGCAGATAGAGGGCCAGAATATTAACGCCGCCGAGGCTCGCTTTATGGCGAAACAGCACCACAAAGCCAATGCCGACCATGATGTTGCCGAAGAGAGTGGCGTAATAGGGGTTCAGGCGATCGACATGGATAAAGTAACCGTGCAGGTCAGAGAACAGGGACACCAGTCCGACCGCGCAGAAGGTTTTCAGCGTGAAGGCGGCGCCCATCCGCCGGACGGAGAGCCAATAGAAAGGCAGGTTAATGACGAAGAAGACCACGCCAAACGGCAGGTGGGTGGCATAGTGGATCAGAAAGGCCATACCTGCCGTTCCGCCGGTCAGGGCGCCGGCCTGGCGAAATAAAATAATGCCAAAGGAGATCATCAGCGTGCCGAACAGCAGCGCCAGGGTATCCTCCAGCCAGGTGTGGGTCAGTTTTTCAGGGGAAAGGATATTATCCATAAATAAGCACTATCTTTTCGTTAACAAGGATAAGTCCTTATTTGCAAAAATCGCACCAGAGGAGAGGGCCGGGCGATCGTTTGCGGAAAAAACAGACGCTATTCAGCCTAACGTATTGTTATGCCGAAAAGAGAAAATTGCACAAGTCATGCGATTTTCTGCAATCCATTGCGCAAACCGTGCAAATTATCACGATGTGATGCATTAACTAACCCTGCGTTTGCACCAGCGCAGGGCATCATGCCCTGATTCAGCGCAGCGGATCCGGGCCCGGCATCAGCTGGCCATTCTCTTTAAGGCGGTTGAGTATCACCGCGGTTTTCAGGTGGGCGACCCCTTTGTTTTGCGCCAGAATATGGCTGATCAAATGGCTCAGACCGGGCAGGTCCGGGACCGTCACCCGCAGCAGATAATCGGCGTCGCCGGTGGTTTTCCAGGCGTCCAGGATGGCGTCCACTTCACTGAGCATCTGGTGAAAGCTCTCCACGCATTGCGGGGTGTGATTCAGCAAGCGCACTTCTATCAGACCCAGCATTTCCTGTCCGGCAGCATCCGGCGCCAGCCGCGCGTGATAGCCGAGGATAAGCTGCGCCTGTTCAAGGGCGATGCGGCGCCGTGAACACTGGGAGGCGGACAGGCCGATGAGATCGCTCAGTTCCTGATTGGTCAAACGGCCATTGGCCTGCAGCAGGGTGAGAATTTTCAAATCATAGTCATCGATGTTGTACATGGTGGCCACTAATGGAACGTCAGAGTGGTTAACAGCCTAACAGCTTTTTGCCCGCCGTGAAGTCTGACGACAGGGCGACGACGTCGGCGCACCAAAACGGGTCAGCTTTATGCATGAGGAGGCTATTTTTCTCATGATATGTGCGATTTCAGGCGGTTTATTGCGCGTTATGTTTGGCCTGGCGGCGCATGACTCACGCCCCAGAGCAGACGGATAAATAATATTTTAATAAAATTCAATATATTGCTCTTGCTCTTATGGCGGGATGCTGCGCCCTGGCCTGAAAGTTGCTATCGCCGAAGGTGACTTTTTTACAGACAGGGGCAGGTCAGAGATGACAACGCAGCAAGAGCATCAGTTAAAACGTGGGTTAAAAAACCGCCACATCCAGTTGATCGCCCTCGGGGGCGCGGTCGGCACCGGACTGTTTTTAGGTATCGCGCAGACGATCCGTATGGCAGGCCCCTCGGTCCTGCTGGGCTACGCCATCGCCGGAGCGATCGCCTTCTTCATCATGCGACAACTTGGCGAGATGGTGGTAGAGGAGCCGGTGGCGGGGTCGTTCAGCCATTTCGCCAACCGCTACTGGGGGCCTTTCGCCGGGTTTATGTCCGGCTGGAATTACTGGGTGTTGTATGTGCTGGTGAGCATGGCGGAGCTGACGGCGGTGGGGATCTATATTCAGTACTGGTGGCCGGAAGTACCCGCCTGGCTGTCGGCGGCGATCTTCTTCGTGGCGATCAACGCCATCAACCTGACGAATGTCAAAGTGTATGGCGAGCTGGAGTTTTGGTTCTCGATTGTCAAAGTGGCCGCCATCATCAGCATGATCGCCTTTGGCAGCTATCTGTTATTTAGCGGCCACGGCGGCCCGGCGGCGACGGTGGCCAACCTGTGGCAGGACGGGGGATTTTTCCCTAACGGTATCACGGGCTTAGTAATGGCGATGGCGGTAATCATGTTCTCCTTCGGCGGGCTTGAGCTGGTGGGGATCACCGCGGCGGAAGCCGACGAACCGCATAAAACCATTCCCAAAGCCACCAACCAGGTGATCTACCGTATTCTGCTGTTTTATGTGGGGTCGCTGGCGGTCCTGCTGTCACTCTATCCCTGGCGTAACGTCGTGGAGGGGGGTAGCCCCTTTGTGCTGATCTTTCATGCCATTGACAGCAATATTGTGGCCAACGCTCTCAATCTGGTGGTGCTCACCGCCGCGCTGTCGGTCTACAACAGCTGTGTGTACTGCAACAGCCGGATGCTGTTCGGCCTGGCTCAGCAGGGCAATGCTCCGCGGGCGCTGCTGCGGGTTAACCGCCGGGGGATCCCGTTGACCGCGCTGGCGGTATCTGCCGTCGCCACGGCGCTTTGCGTGGTGATTAACTATGTGATGCCTGGTAAAGCGTTTGGCCTGCTGATGGCGCTGGTGGTGGCGGCCCTGGTGATTAACTGGGCGATGATCTGCATCACCCATCTCAAGTTTCGTCGCGCTATGCAGCGGGCCGGGAAGGTAACGGCCTTCCAAAGCCTCGGCTATCCCCTGACTAACTGGCTGTGCCTGCTGTTTCTCGCCGGGATCCTCGTGGTGATGTATCTGACTCCCGACATCCGCATCTCCGTCTGCCTGATCCCGGTATGGCTGCTGATCCTCGCCGCAGGCTATCTGCTGCGGAAGAAAAGCGCCCCGGCGCTGGTGGCGATGAAAGAAGGTTAATCGCCAACACCCTGCCGGGCGGCAGGGTGATATTCTCATCGTGAAAATAACGTCAATACTTCTAGTGGATTTTATAATTCCTATAAATGATAACCGGACATGTTAATCTGGGAATAGATGACATGAACATGCTTTTTATTGATCTTGCGTGGCGCTTTGATAATATCCCGACGGCATTCAGGTTTATTTTATAATGCCACCGAATGGAATAGTAAAATACATAATGGAGTATGGGATGAAGCATGTTCATAAACTGGTCTGGATAGGCCTGTTCGTCAATATTATTATCTGTTTTGTCGCGCGAAATTTATTACTCGATGAAGGACAGCTGAACTTTCATCATCGGGCGGACAGCATGTGGTCCTGGCTGGTGCTCGCTCTGTTTATCGCCGTGGTGGTTCAGGCCGTCAGTATTATGTTGTCGGGCCGCTATCCTTATCTGGCCATCGTGCTGGCATTTATTGGCGGTATCGTGATGGTGCCCGCCAGCATGATCTTTCTGGTTGGCTGTATGTTCAGCTTTCAAACGCGGATTAACGCCGGTTTTACCCCGTGGCGGTCAACAACCGGGGCGATGGGCCGCGACGATAATCACCAGCTATTAACCTTTAATGCATCCGGTTTTTATCCGCAGGGGGCGTTGGCGCTCATCGCCGGCATTATTATCTTAATGATTGGCATGGGTATTGGCGGGGTATTTATTGCCGCCGGCATTGTTGCGCTGTGCAATGGCTATCGTCTGCAGAATCGGGTGGTGATTGGCGTGAGCGGCGAGTCGATGATATTTACACCGGGGCTCTATGCCGATACCTACGTTATTCCGTTAGGTGACGTTGTGCTGGCTGAGCGCGGGAATAATGATGCAAAAGTTCGGCTACGGATCCGTTCCAGCGGCAGAAGCTTCACGTTGCGTAAAAAACTGCTCGCCGGCGATAACGTTAATGATGCCTTCGCCGCCATTCTGGCCAAACTGTCCACGGTTTAAGGCCGACGGGGAAGGGAAGCCGCCAGGAGAGAAACACCTGGCGGCGAAAGCGTGGGTTAGCATGCGTGTTCATCGCACCAGCCTGCACCCACGCCCTACAACACCAGGTTGCATGTTAATCCACGTTGGTAAAATAATCGCGCGCGGCGGTCTCGACGCGTTTCGCATCCAGCCCGGTCTTCTCAGTGATCTGTTCGATAAACGGTTTAAATTTCTCGTCCATCACGTTACCCCCGTCCCAGTGGGCGACGTAAAATTTGCACTGATAGCGATAAAAATGGAGAGTGGTATCTCCTAACGTGTAGTACATGAGCTTCTCCTGTCCATTAATGCGGTCGCCGCGTCCACAGCGTCAGCAACCCTTTTCTCATCACGATCGATCTGCTCTCTATCCTCCTCCCAATTGGCTGAAATTTCCAGCGGTGCTTTGCGCTATAAAGCAGGATAAAAGAGGGTTAGATTGCGGACGAGTAGTGATTTTTTCTGAAATGGAACGGAGGAACCGGTTACCTGCGGGATGCGCAGATAACCGGAGAGCAGGCAGGATTAGCGCAGCGCGTTGCGCTCGTCGTCGGTCAGGTCCAGGGTCTGCACCATGCCGCTTTCTGCAGCGCGCACCGCCGCTTCCAGAACGGCCATTACCGCCAGCGCTTCAACCGGCGGCACCGGATTGGCGATCTGACCGTTCAGCGCGTCGCGGATCTGCATATAGTACTGGCGCTGATCGCCCTGCGGAGTGGCCTGAGAGTGGGTCTGCAGCGAGGCGTCATAGATCACCAGCTTGTCATCATCCTGACCCCAGCCGGCACTTCCCGGCTCCACGCCCGCCAGCAACTGGCTCTCCTGCTGGTCGGCCCGCGCTTTGATCACGCTGCCTTTATCGCCGTGCACGGTGAAGCGCGAGGAGCCGCCCGCGACCAGCATGCTGCAGTGCAGGATCGCTTTATGCGCCGGGTAGTTTAATACCACATGCGCCCAGTCGTTGATCTCCGCGCCGTCGCGCAGGGTGGCGATATTGCCTTGTACCGACTGCGGCAAACCAAACAGCTGCAGCGCCTGGTCGATCAGGTGGGGCCCCAGATCGAACCATAAACCACTGCCCGGGACGTTCTGCTCACGCCAGCGGACGCGGACTTCCGGACGGAAGCGGTCAAAATGCGACTCGAAGTGTTTCACCGTGCCAATGGCGCCCTGCTCAATGACCTGACGGATCCCCAGGTAGTCGCTGTCCCACCGGCGGTTATGGAAGACCGAGAGCAGGCGCTGTCTCTCCTCAGCCAGGGCGATCAGCTCCCGGGCTTCCTGCATATCGAGGGTAAAAGGTTTATCCACCACCACATGCTTGCCGGCGTTCAGCGCCAGGCGGGCCAGCGGCGCGTGGGTGGCGTTGGGGGAGGCGATGACCACCAGATCGACATCCGGATGCTGAACCGCTGCCTCCGGGAAAGCGATGACCGTGACATCCGGCAGGTCGCGTTTGACTTTCTCTTCATCGCGCGAGGCGACGAACGCCAGATTCAGACCCGGCACTGAACGGATAAGCGGCGCGTGGAAGGTCTTACCGACGAAGCCATAGCCAATCAGGGCGATATTTATTGTGTTGTTACTCATCAGGTTCTCCACGCGGTTAAGCGTCAGCAATGTGTACAGAGAGGGCGGGGTCATCCCCCAGCTCAGCCCAGGGACGATCAAGAAAAAGATGGTGAATATCGCTGAGCCCGGCCACCAGCCACGGCTCGCAATGGTTGACTTTGGTATGGTCTGCCACCAGCCAGTGCTCTGCGCTGGCGGCCAGCATGGCGCGCTTCACGTCAGCATCGGCCTCCTGGCTGGCGCTCAGCCCCAGCCCGGCATGAAGCGCGCAGGCGCCGAGAATGGCGATGTCGGCCCGGTAGCGGGCGACCAGCGACAGCGTAGCGCTGCCGGCGAACAGCCGCTGTTCACTGTCCCACTGGCCGCCAAGCAGGATCAGCTGGATATCGGTACGGTCGCTAAACAGCTGGGCGATATCCAGCGAAGGCGTGATCACGGTCATCGGCCCTTTAAGCTGAGCGGCGACCGCCAGCACCGTGCTTCCGGCGTCGAGAAACAGCGTCGAGCCGAGGGGGATGCGCGCGGCGACCTGGTGACCCAGGCGCTGCTTGGTCTGGGGGAGCAGGGCGTTTCGACCCTGGCGGGTCATCGCCGGGACGTTAAGAGCGATGGCGCCGCCGTGGCTTTTCTGCAGGACACCCTGTTTTTCCAGCTCGCTCAGATCCCGGCGAATGGTATCGGCGGAGACCTGTAGCCCTTCGACCAGTTCGCTGATGCTTAGCTGGCCGTTTTCACTCAGCCTGTCGAGGATGTGTTTTTGTCTGGCGAGCTTATGCATGGCAAGCGACTCCGCAAATTAACGCAATAAACAGCATAATACAGCAATGAGTGGCAAAATAAACCGCAAAAAGACGCATTGAGATCGGCAAAACGGGAAGAACTTGATTTCACTACGCTTTAACGTTAAATGAGGAGTGCAGCGCGACCCGGGGCGAAAGCGCTTTTTAATGAAGCTATTAGCCCTACTTACCGGGCAATAAAAAGCGAAAAAGCGCGCTTTCGCGTACCTTATAGAGAGTGCGCGCAATGTGACAGGTATGGATTAACGGAGGTTGAGTGGACGCGATTAAAGGCTCGGAGTTGCAAATACCGGACGCGATCTTCGCGTGGGTGCTCGACGGGCAGGGGGGCGTGAAGCCGCTCACCGATAACGATATTATCGACAAAGACAAGCCCTGCTGGCTGCATCTGAATTATACCCACAGCGACAGCGCCGACTGGCTGGCGGCCACCCCGTTGCTGCCCAATAACGTGCGTGACGCCCTGGCGGGAGAGAGCACCCGGCCACGGGTGACGCGGATCGGCGACGGGGCGCTGATTACCCTGCGCTGCATTAACGGCAGTACTGATGAGCGTCCCGACCAGCTGGTGGCGATGCGTCTGTATATGGACGAGCGGCTGATCGTCTCCACCCGTCAGCGCAAGGTGCTGGCGCTGGACGATGTGCTGGGTGACCTGAAGGAGGGCAATGGCCCGACGGACGGCGGCAGCTGGCTGGTGGAAGTCTGCGATGCGCTGACCGATCATGCCAGCGAGTTTATCGAACAGCTGCACGACCGCATTATCGACCTGGAAGATGACCTGCTTGACCAACAGGTGCCACCGCGGGGTTTTCTCGCGCTGCTGCGTAAGCAACTGATTGTGATGCGCCGCTATATGGCGCCGCAGCGCGACGTTTACGCCCGACTGGCCAGCGAGCGGCTGCCGTGGATGAGTGACGATCAGCGGCGGCGGATGCAGGATATCGCTGAGCGGCTGGGGCGCGGTCTGGATGAGATCGACAGCTGTATCGCCCGGACGGCGATCATGAGCGACGAGATCGCCCAGATTATGCAGGAGTCGCTGGCGCGGCGGACCTACACGATGTCGTTGATGGCGATGGTGTTTCTGCCCAGCACCTTTTTAACCGGCCTGTTCGGCGTCAACCTTGGCGGGATCCCGGGAAACAGCTGGCATCTGGGGTTTAGCCTCTTCTGCCTGATGTTAGTTGTTGTCATCGGTGGTGTTGCGTGGTGGTTACATCGCAGTAAATGGTTGTAAAGAATCGCCTTTTAGCGGCCGCATTGCCGGGAAAACCCGGCAATGTTTGAGCGAAATCAATAAACCACCTACCCATTCAGGGCAATATCTCTCTCGCAGGTGAATGCAACGTCAAGCGATGGGCGTTGCGCTCCATATTGTCTTACTTCCTTTTTTGAATTACTGCATAGCACAATTGATTCGTACGACGCCGACTTTGTTGAGTCGGCTTTTTTTTTGCGCTCTCCGGACCAGCTTCTACGCTTACTAAGACACCCGACGGTCTTCAGGCCGTTAAGCCTGCGGGTACGCCCGTATTACTCTCCGGGAGGCCTCTATGCATTACGCTTCAGGGCTGAGAGCCCAGTCTATCCCCATCTCACCCGAGCCGAACGATCCGGCTCCTTTACCCGACCCACGACCGCGTCCGCAGCCGCAGCCCGATCCGCCGCCTGACGAAGAGCCGATTAAATTGTCGCATCAGGCGCGGAGATCTGCGAGGATACGCGCCTGCAGATTGTCCGTCCTTTAATACGAGAATACATTGTGACCGCTTTTTCTACCCTGACTGTTTTACCTGCCGCCCAATTAGCCAACCTTAATGAGCTGGGTTATCTGTCGATGACCCCGGTTCAGGCCGCCGCCCTGCCGGCGATCCTTGCGGGGAAAGATGTGCGCGTGCAGGCAAAAACCGGCAGCGGAAAAACGGCCGCATTTGGGCTGGGTCTGCTGCAGCATATCGATCCGGCGCGCTTTGAAACCCAGTCGCTGGTCCTGTGTCCGACCCGCGAGCTGGCCGATCAGGTTGCCGGCGAGCTGCGTCGCCTGGCGCGCTGCCTGCCGAACATCAAGATTCTGATGCTCTGCGGCGGGCAGCCCTTTGGCGCCCAGCGAGATTCACTCCAGCACGCCCCGCATATCATCGTCGCCACCCCGGGCCGTCTGCTCGATCATCTGCAGAAGGGGACGGTCTCCCTTGACGCGTTGCAGACCCTGGTGATGGATGAAGCGGACCGCATGCTCGATATGGGCTTCAGCGACGCCATCGACGAGGTGATCCGCTTCGCGCCGGCTGACCGGCAGACCCTGCTGTTTTCCGCCACCTGGCCCGCGGCAATCGCGGCGATCAGCGGCCGGGTACAGCGCAATCCGCAGACAATTGAGATCGACACTGTCGATGCGCTCCCGGCGATTGAGCAGCAGTTCTTTGAAGTTTCCCGCCACGGTAAGATTGCCCTGCTGCAACGCCTGCTCAGCCAGCATCAGCCCGCATCCTGTGTGGTGTTCTGCAACACCAAACGCGATTGCCAGGCGGTCTGCGATGCGCTCAACGCCGCCGGGCAGAGCGCCTTGTCGCTGCATGGTGATCTCGAGCAGCGCGACCGCGATCAGACGCTGGTGCGCTTCGCTAACGGCAGCGTCCGGGTTCTGGTGGCGACCGACGTCGCCGCCCGCGGCCTCGACATCAAATCTCTCGCGCTGGTGGTGAACTTCGAGCTGGCCTGGGATCCGGAGGTGCATGTTCACCGCATCGGCCGTACCGCCCGCGCCGGCGAACAAGGGCTGGCCATCAGCTTCTGCGCGCCGGAAGAGGCGCAACGCGCCACTATCCTGGCCGACATGCTGCAGCTTTCCCTGAACTGGCTGCCGGCGCCGACGGGCAACACCACCATCGCGCCGCTGACGGCGGAGATGGCCACGCTGTGTATCGACGGCGGTAAAAAGGCGAAAATGCGCCCGGGAGATGTGCTGGGAGCCCTGACCGGGGATATGGGTTTTGATGGCGCCGATATCGGCAAAATTACCGTCCATCCGGCTCATGTCTATGTGGCGATCCGCCAGAGTATGGCGCAGAAGGCGTATAAGCAGTTACAAAATGGCAAGATTAAGGGCAAAGCCTGCCGCGTTCGACTGCTGAAGTAAGGGCAGGTTAGTGCGTCTCAGGCGGCTGCCTGAGACGCGTGAGGGTTACTTCACTTCCACCACGTTCAGACGCAGTTCATCGAGACGGGCGTCTTCTTCTTCCGGCTGCCAGCCGGCGGGCTGCAGGGGAATCTCTTCCCGGTCAAACGCCAGATCGCCACCGTCCACCACCTCGGAGCCGTGGGTGATGCCTTTAAAATCAAACAGATTGACATCGCTCAGATGTGAAGGCACCACGTTCTGCATCGCGCTGAACATGGTTTCAATGCGCCCAGGATAACGCTTATCCCAGTCGCGGAGCATATCGGCGATCACCTGACGCTGCAGATTTGGCTGCGAACCGCACAGGTTGCACGGAATAATCGGGAAGCCTTTGGCCTGGGAGAAGCGCTCGATATCCTTTTCGCGGCAGTACGCCAGCGGGCGGATGACGATGTGTTTGCCGTCGTCGCTCATTAGCTTCGGCGGCATCCCTTTCATTTTTCCGCCGTAGAACATATTCAGGAACAGCGTCTGCAGGATGTCATCGCGATGATGGCCGAGGGCGATCTTGGTCGCCCCGAGCTCGGTGGCAGTACGGTAGAGGATACCGCGACGCAGGCGAGAGCACAGCGAACAGGTGGTTTTCCCTTCCGGGATCTTCTCTTTGACGATGCCGTAGGTATTCTCTTCGACAATCTTGTATTCCACGCCCAGCTGCTCAAGATACGCCGGCAGAATATGCTCCGGGAACCCAGGCTGTTTCTGATCGAGGTTCACCGCCACCAGCGAGAAGGAGATGGGCGCGCTTTTCTGCAGATTACGCAGGATCTCCAGCATGGTATAGCTGTCCTTGCCGCCAGAAAGACAAACCATAATGCGGTCGCCCTCTTCAATCATATTGAAGTCGGCAATCGCCTCACCGACGTTGCGGCGCAGACGTTTCTGCAGCTTATCGATGTTGTACTTTTCTTTTTTACTGATTTCTTGATTTTGCAGCATGTAATAGTGGCTCAATTCATAGTGTGGCATCAGAAGAGCACGCGTTCTGCCAGCCTGGACAACGTGGCGCTGGCGCGTAGCAATTAATGAGGTCTGACAGACAACCGTGGCGTGTATGGTACGGATTCAGGGGCAGAATGTCAGCATCTTTCCGGCACTTTCCGCTGCGGGCAGGCAGGCGGAGGCGGTGTAAGCGGAAATAAAAAGCCCGCCGGGCGGCGGGCTGTGGCGTTAACGCACCACCAGGACTGAGCACTCGGCGTGGCGGACCACCGCGGCGGCGTTGGAGCCCAGCAGATAGGTGGTGATATCTGGCCGGTGCGACGCGATGATCACCAGGTCGGCGGGTAGCGACTTGGCCAGCGCGAGGATCTTATCTTTTGGCGACCCTTCGGCGACGTGAAAATGCATCCGATCTTCCGGGATGGAAAATTGTTTGGCGATCTCTTTAAGCTGCGTTTCCGTTCCTTCGCGCAGCTCATCCATACCCGGCAGTTCAGCGGTGTAAGCCATTCCCAGTGAGGCATAATAGGGCAGGGAAGGGATCACGGAGAGGAAATGGACCTCGGCGTCGTCAATCCGTGCTTCCGATTCAACGTGACTGATAATGCGTTCAGTAAATTCTTTATCAGAGATATCGATAGGGACAAGAATCATTCTGCTCATAAAAACCTCCTGTTTAAGTATCCCCTCACATTGTACGGCATTAGAGCACGTATTGTATCATGACCGTGGTCACACTTTGACATTAACGTGGCTTGCGTTCGGGGAATTTCCCTTTGATCACGCCGTCATAAAATCGTCCTTTTGACACCACCTGTAAAAAATCGCGGAAAATACGCGGTGGCACGCCGGTATATTGCAACGGCGGCTGGTGATAAAAATAGATTTCCAGTGTGGCGGAGGCGTCATCGTAGGCGACAGAGATAATTCGGGATGATTTTACCGGGTGATGATGCATGGTGGACGTCCTCGGGCAAGCACTGACTGAGCACGACTATATCACTAAATGGACGGCTATTTTAACCAGCGGGATATATTGTTTTGTTTTATCTACTGTACGGCGGGAGGAAGAAGCCCGCCGGAACCGGCGGGCTGGCGCATCAGAACTGGTAAACCAGGCCCAGGGCGACGATGTTGTCGGTAGAGATACCGTTGTCTTTGTAGAAGCTGTCGTTGTCATCCAGCAGGTTGATTTTGTAATCAACGTAGGTAGACATATTACGGTTGAAGTAATAGGTAGCGCCAACGTCCATATATTTGACCAGATCTTTATCGGCGTAGCGGCCGTTATTATAGAGATCTTTGCCTTTGGACTGCAGGTAGGAGATGGCCGGACGCAGGCCGAAGTCGAACTGATACTGCGCGGTGACTTCGAAGTTTTGCGTTTTATTGGCCACGCCGTCATTGCCGTACGGGGTCATATTGCGGGTTTCTGAGTACATGGTCGCCAGGTAGATATCGTTGGCGTCGTACTTCAGGCCGGCGGTCCAGGCTTCGGCTTTATCGCCGCGGGCATTGGTCTGGGTCATCTGATCGTTGGTACGGTCAGAAGAGGTGTAGGCCGCTGCCGCGCTGATGCCCATGCCGAAGTCATAAGAGGTGGAGAGACCGAAGCCATCGCCATTGTCGAAGCGAACATCGCTGTCGCTGCTGCGGTTATTGGTGCCGACGTTGATATCCTGCGCGTTCTGACCTTCGTTTTTACCCTGATACTGCAGGGCAAAGTTCAGACCCTCCACCAGGCCAAAGAAATCGCTGTTGCGGTAGGTCGCGACGCCGTTGGCGCGGCCTGCCATAAAGTTATCCGCATAGGTGTAGGAGTCGCCGCCGAACTCCGGCAGCATATCGGTCCAGCCTTCGACGTCGTACAGCACGCCGTAGTTACGACCGTAGTCGAAGGAGCCGTAATCACCCACTTTGATACCCGCGAATGCCAGACGGGTCCAGGCCTGATCGCTGGAGCTCTCGGTATTGTTGGCCTGAACGTTATATTCCCACTGACCATAGCCGGTAAGCATATCGTTGATCTGGGTTTCGCCTTTAAAGCCGAAACGCAAATAAGTTTGATCGCCGTCTTTTTTCGAATCGCTGGAGAAATAGTGCAGACCGTCTACCTTGCCATAGAGATCTAATTTATTTCCGTCTTTATTATAAATTTCCGCCGCATGGGCGGCACCGGCGGCTAATAAAGCCGGAATAACGAGGGCCAGTACTTTTCTTTTCATGAAGAAATTCCTTTAACTGTTTTTATGTTTTAGCTTCCGGGAAGGAAGTGAACTCATGCTAAAGGAGCGGTCTGAGATATGGTAAGACTCAATTGTTACGATATAAGTAAAATCTAAAATAAATAATACCAAAGAAATGGTGATAATTATGCTGAATATATCCGTGGATAATATACAAAATAAAAATTATACATGCCCAGGGTAATCACGTATTATTCGCACGTTATATGCCTTTATTGTCATGCCAATTATTTATTGTTGCCGTCTCATTCTGCGGAATGATTTTGTTTATCGGTAAAACGACAAGCCCGAACAACATGTTCGGGCTTTTTTTATGGCTGCAGGATGGAAAATAACCTTAGCCTTCGCTCGGTGATTTCTCCGCTTTGCCGGCCAGCTGGGCGAGGAAATCATACCGTTTCTGCAGATCGGCGGCGGCGTCTTTCCACAACTGCTCCGCCACCTCCGGCTGCTGGGCGTTCAGGCGACGGAAGCGTTGCTCGTTGAGCAGCGTCTCGGCCAGCGCGTCGGACGGCGGACGAGAATCCAGCGCCAGCGGCAGTTTGCCTTCGTCGGCGCGACGCGGGTCGAAGCGGTAGAGCGGCCAGAATCCAGTGGCGGTCAGCTGACGCATCTGATCGTGGCTGAGCGCCAGATCGTAGCCGTGCTCTTCGCAAGGACTGTAGGCGATGATCAGCGACGGTCCCGGATAGGCTTCCGCTTCCTGAATCGCTTTCACCGTCTGGTTCAGCTGCGCGCCCAGCGAAATCTGCGCCACATAGACATGACCGTACATCATCATGCTGACGCCCAGATCTTTGCGCGCCTTGCGTTTACCGTGTTCGCCAAACTTGGTGACCGCCCCCAGCGGGGTGGCTTTTGACGCCTGGCCGCCGGTATTGGAGTAACACTGGGTATCCAGCACCAGAATGTTGACGTTTTCCGTCAGGCTCAGCACATGATCCAGACCGCCGAAGCCAATATCGTAGGCCCAGCCGTCGCCGCCGATCAGCCAGACGGATTTCTCCACCAGCGCGTCAGCATCGGTCAGCAGCTCTTCAGCGCCGTCCACGCCGGCCAGCGCCTGGCGCAGGGCCGCCACCTGTTCGCGGCGTACTTCCGGCGTCGCCTCGGCATGCAGCGCCGCGTTCAACTCTGCCGGCAGTTTGTCGGCAAATTCGCTCAGCAGGCGCATCACGCGCTGACGGTGCTGGTCGACGGTTAAGCGGAAGCCGAGCCCGAATTCAGCGTTATCCTCAAACAGCGAGTTGGCCCATGCCGGGCCGCGGCCGTTGGCGTCGGTCGTATACGGCGTCGAGGGCAGGTTGCCGCCGTAAATGGAGGAGCAGCCGGTAGCATTGGCAATCAACATCCGATCGCCATACAGCTGGGTCAGCAGTTTGATATACGGCGTTTCGCCACAGCCGGAGCAGGCACCGGAGTATTCAAACAGCGGGCTGATCAGCTGCGAGGTGCGAATATCTATCCGCTCCAGTTTTGTGCGGTCGATTTCCGGCAGGTTGAGGAAGTAATCGTAATTGACCTTCTCCTCTTCCACATGCTCCAGGCGCGACATCATATTGATAGCCTTGATCTCCGGGTTCTGGCGATCTTTCGCCGGGCACACTTCAACGCACAGGTTGCAGCCAGTGCAGTCTTCCGGGGCGACCTGCAGAACGTATTTTTGTCCGCGCATATCGCGGGATTTGACGTCCAGCGAGTGCAGACTGGCAGGGGCGTTCTCCATCTCTTCCGGCGCGACCACTTTGGCGCGGATCGCCGAGTGCGGGCAGGCGGCGACGCAGTGGTTGCACTGCGTACACAGCGCTTCCTTCCAGATGGGGATCTCTTCGGCGATATTGCGTTTCTCCCAGCGCGTGGTGCCCATGGGCCAGGTGCCGTCCGGCGGCAGGGCGGAGACCGGCAGCGCATCGCCGAGGCCGGCCAGCATCGCGGCGGTGACCGTTTTGACGAAATCCGGCGCGGCGTCGGAGACCACCGGCGGGCGGTTCGGACTGCTGGCGTTCACTGGCTGGAGCGGCACTTCCGCCAGCGATTCCCGGGCCAGGGCCAGCGCCTGCCAGTTGCGTTCCACCAGCTCCTGGCCTTTGCTGCTGTAGCTTTTGGCGATGGCTGCCTGCAGTTCCGCCAGCGCGCTGTCGCCCGGCAGGATGCGGGTGAGATGGAAGAACGCCATCTGCATCACGGTATTAATGCGCGCGCCGAGGCTGCACTCGCGGGCGATTTTCGCCGCGTTGACCACGTAAAAACGCGCTTTTTTCTGATTCAGGGTGGCCTGGACTTCCTGCGGCAGGCGAGACCAGACCTCATCGGCGCTGTACGGCGTGTTGAGCAGGAAAATACCGCCGGGCTTCAGCCGCTCGGCCATCTGGTATTTATCGATAAACTGTAGCTGGTGGCAGCCGACGAAATCAGCCTGCGAAATCAGATACGAAGAACGAATCGGTTTTTCGCTGACGCGCAGATGCGAGACGGTGAGGCCGCCCGCTTTCTTCGAGTCATAGACAAAATAGCCCTGTGAGAACCACGGGGTCGAGTTGCCGATGATTTTGATGTTGTTTTTGGTGGCTGACACGCTGCCATCGCTGCCGAGACCGTAGAACAGGGCCTCGAGCTTGGCCTCTGCGGGCAGGGTATTTTCTCCCAGCGGCAGCGACAGATTGGTCACGTCATCATAGATACCGACGGTAAAGCGTGGCTTCGGCTGAGCGGACTGCAGTTCACTAAATACCGCCAGCACGCATTCCGGGCCGAACTCCTTGGAGGAGAGGCCATAGCGGCCGCCGATGGTGCGCGGCAGCGTCTCGCGCTCGCCGCGGTTAAAGGCTTCCGCCAGGGCGGTCATCACATCGAGATACAGCGGCTCGGCAAGCGCGCCAGGCTCTTTGGTGCGATCGAGCACCGCTACCGCCCGGGCGCTTTCCGGCAGCGCTGCCAGCAGGTGGGCGGCGGAGAACGGGCGATAGAGGCGCACTTTCAGCACGCCGACTTTCTCGCCGCGGCTCAGCAGTTCATCAACCACCTCTTCGCAGGTACCGATGGCCGAACCCATAATGACGATCACGCGCTCTGCCTGCGGGTGGCCGTAAAACTCAAACGGTTTGTACTGACGGCCGGTGGCGGCGGCGAAGTCGTTCATCGCCGTCTCAACATGGTCATAGACCGCGTCGTACCACGGATTGGTGGCCTCCCGGGACTGGAAGTAAGTGTCGGGGTTGGCCGAGGTTCCGCGGATCACCGGGTGTTCCGGATTGAGCGCGCGCTGGCGATGCTCGGCGATTTTATCCTGCGGTAGCAGGGCGCGAATGGTGTCATCCGCCAGCGGGGCGATTTTGTTGATTTCGTGCGAGGTGCGGAAGCCATCAAAGAAATGAATAAACGGCACCCGGCTTTGCAGGGTGGCGATATGCGAGATCAGCGCAAAATCCTGCGCCTCCTGGACGCTGCTGGCGCACAGCATGGCGCAACCGGTCTGCCGCACGGCCATCACATCGGAATGATCGCCGAAGATCGATAGCGCGTGGGTGGCGACGGTGCGGGCGGCGACGTGCAGCACAAACGGCATCAGCTGGCCGGCCAGTTTGTACAGCGTGGGGATCATCAGCAGCAGACCCTGCGATGAGGTAAAGGAGGTGGAGAGGGCGCCGGTCTGCAGCGCGCCATGTACGGCGCCAATGGCGCCTGCCTCCGACTGCATTTCGACTACCCGGGGAACATCGCCCCAGACGTTTTTCAGCCCATTGCCGGCCCAGGCGTCAGCCTGTTCCGCCATCGTTGAACTGGGCGTGATCGGGTAGATGGCGATAACTTCACTGGTGCGAAACGCGACGGAAGCGACCGCGCCATTACCATCAATCGTAATCATATGAAGACACCCTTACATTGCGCAAAAGAATGGACACGTGAAACCGCGACGCGCCCTGTAATTATATAAGGGGTAGTTTAGCAAACCGTTGGCGCGGCCATTTTTGCATTTGTGTCCTCAATGCGCCGGCCACCCGTGACCAGATCAATATTTTGCATGGTTCGCGGAGAAAATGGCTTCCTGCCGAGTGTCGAGTCACGTGCGCCCGGCGACCAGGCCGGAGCAGATCAAGCTTTCGGCGAAAATTTGCTAGAAAATGTTAATGAGGCGCATAAATACGTACTTCCCCCCTCGACGCCACCCGCCACGCTGCCTATTATTCTGGGGTTTGCTTTTTTAAGACGTTTCCGAGGGGAGAGAGAATGCGAGCTGCGATATTAGTTGGTTGTGCGGCGCTGTTGCTGTCGGCGTGCAGTAGTGAACCCGTTCAGCAGGCCACGGCGGCGCACGTCACGCCAGGCATGCGGGCGGCGATGAGCGACGCCGGTCAGGCCAACTGCGCCATGATAGGCGGCTCGTTATCGGTGGCTCGTCAGCTCGATGGTTCGGCGATTGGCATGTGCGCGCTGCCGAACGGCAAACGCTGCAGCGAGCAGGCGCTGGCGGGCGGCAGCTGCGGCTACTAACGGCGGCCCCATCGCGGGGCAGCGTCAGCGGCACCTCAAGGCCGGCTAATGCATCAGGTCGGCGAGCTTATAGACCAGCGTCTGGTCGGCGGTCGCCAGCGTCAACTGGTTTTCCGTCAGATCGACCTGCGCGCCTTCGCGCAACATCTTGCCGATCGTCGCGTCAAGGGTATTAAGCTGGGCATCGTGGCACAGCATCCGGGTCATCGCCAGCGACTTCACCTTCAGCTCGCCGTCCGACACCTTGCCTTCCCCGCTAAAACCGTTGCACATATTGCCCGAAACATACATCTTGCCCGTAATAGCCATCTTCTCGCCGAAGCTCAGCTCCAGCGGCCGGTCGCCGGCGTTGACCGCCTGGCCGTTGACGCTGGTCAGCACGAAGCGATGATGCTGCAGCTGTTCCGCGCCGGTGGACACCTTACTGTTATAGACACAGCCGGACAACAGCATACCTGCCGCCAGTAGCGCCGCCAATTTGTTCATTTTCACTCCAAAACATTCACATTACTAATAAAACCAAGCCAGTGTAACGGTATCGCAGCGGGGATCTGTGGGGATTATCTGAATGTGCTCCCCCCGGGAGAGGAGCACAAAAGGGAAAGGAATCAGACGATGGCGTTCGGGCAGGTTTCGCCGTTAGCGACCTGCTGCAGGTTGCCCAGGGTGGTCTCCGAAATGCTGATCAGCGCCTCAGCGGTGAGGAACGCCTGGTGGCCGGTGAACAGCACGTTGTGGCAGGCGGAGAGGCGGCGGAAAACGTCGTCCTGGATCACATCGTTGGATTTGTCTTCAAAGAACAGATCGCGTTCGTTCTCATAAACATCCAGCCCCAGCGCGCCAATTTTCTGGTGCTTCAGGGCGTCGATGGCCGCCTGGGAGTCGATCAGCGCGCCGCGGCTGGTGTTAATCACCATCACCCCGTCCTTCATCTGGTCAAACGCCTCGCGATTGAGCAGATGGTAGTTTTCGTCGGTCAGCGGGCAGTGCAGGGAGATCACGTCCGACTCCTTGTACAGTGTAGCGAGGTCGACATATTCCACCCCCAGCTCCAGCGCAGCGGCGCTTGGGTACGGGTCGAACGCCAGCAGGCGCATACCGAAACCTTTGAGGATCCGCAGCATCGCCACGCCAATTTTCCCGGTGCCGATCACCCCGGCGGTTTTACCATACATGGTGAAACCGGTGAGGCCTTCGAGGGAGAAGTTGGCATCACGGGTACGCTGATAGGCGCGGTGGATGCGACGGTTGAGCGACATCATCATACCGATCGCATGCTCAGCGACGGCTTCCGGCGAGTACGCCGGGACGCGGACCACGCGCAGGCCAAGCTCCTTTGCCGCCTCGAGGTCGACGTTGTTAAATCCGGCGCAGCGCAGAGCGATATACTTCACGCCGTGGGCCTTCAGCTCTTCCAGCACCGGGCGGCTGCCGTCGTCATTGACGAAGATACACACCGCTTCGCAACCGTTGGCGGTTTTGGCGGTCTTCGCTGTCAGCAGGAAGTCGAAGAATTCCAGTTCAAAGCCGTAGGTATCATTCACGTGCTGCAGGTACTTTTTATCGTACTGCTTCGTACTGTAAACCGCGATTTTCATAAGACTTTTCTCCAGTGATTATAACGTCACGGTAGCATATTTAAAATAATCGTACAATTATTAAAAAATAGTTTAAGTGTCAGGTGCTTATGCTAATTCTAGAGCATATCGCGGATTTGCGGAATCTCTTTGAAAGACAAAGTTTTTTCACCACAAACTGAGGCTTAAAGCGCCGGGGGAGAGCAGCAGAAACGGCCACAGCAGACCGGAGCTGACGTTAGCTAGCTGAAACGACCACAGCGGCAGGCCGCTGGCGCCGCTGACCAGGGGCAGGGTGGCGCGCAGGGGAGAGAGGAAGCGACTGAAAAAGACCGCCCACAGCCCGCGGCGCTGAAAAAAGAGTCGGCTGCGGGCCAGCCGCTCGGCGGTGAGCCAGCGTAACTGTGTGAGGCGGTGACGATAGCGAACGCCTAACCACCACGAGAGCCAGAATCCGCCGATGGCGCCGAGGCTGGCGCTGGACCACATTAACAGGAAATGACCGAGGCTGGCGGAAGCGAATGTCCCCAACAGCAGCAGGCCGGAGGTGCCCGGGATCGCCAGCGACACCAGCGCGCAGGATTTAGTGAAGGTGAGCAGGAAAACCATTAGTAATACCAATGGATAGTGGCCCTGTGCGCTCTCAATGAGCGAGATAATTAACGACACGGTTTCTCCCGCAAGCCATTTCTGTCTGGCTGGAGTGTGGCAGGCGCTGCTTAAACAAAAGCTAAATGATGACAGCCGATCGCCGCGCCGCGAGTCCGGCTGGCAACTATGCTTTAACAGGTCGCAAACTTTCACTCACTGGTCGAACGTGTCACAATGGGCGCCATTCGGCTTTTACTTATGTTGAATCAGGATATTAACTGCCCATGAAGGGTAAATATAAAGCCGCCATCGCGCTGGTGTTAGTGCTGGTGTTATTGCCGCTAACGCTGCTGTTGACGCTGACCCACTGGGTGCCGACGCTGGCGGGCATCTGGCTGCCTGTGGGCACTCGTATCTCGTTGCAGGAGAGCCCGCGTCTGACGCGGTCGGCTCTGCTGATCCCCGACCTGCGCTATCTGGTGGGCGACTGTGAACTCGCCCGGGTGACCGATGCCCGTCTCTCGCGTCCCAGCCGCTGGCGGCTGCATATTGGCCAGCTGGACATCAACAGCGCTTGTCTGAGCAAACTGCCGGCCAGCGAGCCCACGCCGGGATCGCCGCGCACCCTCGCCGAATGGCAATCGATGTTGCCCTACAGTTGGTTAACGATTGATAACCTGCGGCTGTCGCCGTGGGAGAAATGGCAGGGGCGGCTGGTGATGTCGTTGACGCCAGTGCAGCAGGACATCGGCTTTGCCGGTAAGGAACTGAGTCTGCAGGCGCGCCTGCGCGGCCAGGCCCTCACCGTCAGCCAGTTCAGCGCCCGGCTGACTGACGATCAGCCGCCGGTGAAGCTGGTGGGAACCTTCCACCTGCCGCTGGTACCGGATGGTCTGCCGGTCGACGGCCAGATGCAGGGCACCTTTGAATTTCCACAAACCGCGGAATGGATCGATGCCGAGCTCGAGTGGCAGCACAATCGCGGCCAGCTGCTGGTGACGCCGCGCGGCGAGGTAGAGCCGATCCTGGACCTGCCGTGGGAGATCACCCCGGAGCGGATCACGATCAGCGACGGCCGCTGGCGCACCCGCTACCAGAACTATCCGCTCAGCGGGCGCGTCGCATTGTCGGTGGGTAACTGGCAGCAGGGGACCGAGCAGATGACCGTCAGCGGTCGCTTAAATGTCCTCACCGAGGGGCATGCCGGCAAAGGCAACGCGGTGCTGAATATCGGTCCGGGCAAGCTAAGCATGGATAACAGCGACATGCCGCTGCGGCTCACCGGCGAGGCCAAGCTGGGGGAGATGATCTTCTACGCGGCGCTGCCGGCGCAGCTCAGCGGGTCGCTGGTCAGCCCGCAGCTGGCGTTTCATCCCGGGGCGCTGCTGCGTTCGCGCGGACGAGTGATCGATGCGCTGAATATTGATGAAATTCGCTGGCCGCTGGCTGGGGTGAAAGTGACCCAGCAGGGCGTCGATGGCCGCCTGCAGGCGATCCTCCGCGCCCATGAGCAGCAGATGGGCGACTTTACGCTGCATCTGGACGGTCAGGCGAGCGATTTTCTGCCCGACAGCGGCCGCTGGCAATGGCGCTACTGGGGTGAGGGACACTTCACCCCGATGCAGGCGCGCTGGGATGTGAAGGGCAGCGGGGAGTGGCGCGACAATGCTATTACCCTGAGCAGCCTCTCCACCGGCTTCGATAAGCTCGAGTACGGCACGATGCGGGTCAGTACGCCGCGTCTGACGCTCGAGCAGCCGATCCGCTGGCTGCGTGATGCCCAGCACCCGCGGCTGACCGGCGCGCTGTCGCTGGACGCGGCCAAAACCACCTTCTCCGGCGGCAGCTATCTCCCGGCGTCAACGCTGAAATTTGCCCTCGACGGCCGGGACCCGACGTGGTTCCAGTTCACCGGCGCCCTGCACGCCGATACCATTGGCCCGGTGCGGCTGACCGGGCGCTGGGACGGCGAACGGCTGCGCGGCCAGGCGTGGTGGCCAAAACAGTCGCTGACGGTGTTCCAGCCGCTGGTGCCACCGGACTGGAAGATGAACCTGCGGGAAGGCAGTCTCTATGCGCAGGTGGCCTTTTCAGCGGCGGCCGGGCAGGGATTTGAGGCGGGCGGCCACGGCGTGCTGAAGGGCGGCAGCGCCTGGATGCCGGATAACCAGATTAACGGTGTCGACTTCGTGCTGCCATTCCGTTTCAGCGACGGCCACTGGCAACTGGGCACCCGTCGTCCGCTCTCCCTGCGTATTGGCGAAATCGTCAACCAGGTTACCGCGCGCAATCTGACGGCGGACCTGCAGGGCACCTGGCCGTGGAGTGAGGCCAATCCGCTGCAGCTCAGCGACGTCAGCGTCGATCTGTTAGGCGGAAAACTGACCCTGCTGCAGCTGCGCATGCCGCAGCGCGACCCGGCGCTGATCCGTCTGCAACATATCTCCAGCAGCGAACTCACCAGCGCCGTCAAGGTGAAGCAGTTCGCCATGTCCGGGGCGGTGAGCGGCGCGCTGCCGCTGTGGCTGGAAAACAACCAATGGATCATCCACGACGGCTGGCTGCGTAATGACGGGCCGATGACCCTGCGGCTGGATAAAGACACTGCCGATGCGCTGGTGGCGGACAATGTCTCCGCCGGGGCGGCGATTAACTGGCTGCGCTATATGGAGATCTCCCGCTCGTGGACGCGGATTAACCTCGACAATCTGGGCGTATTGACGCTTAAGGCCACCATCAACGGTACCAGCCGGGTGGACGGGAAAAGCAGTACCGTGCATTTAAACTACGCTCATGAAGAGAATATTTTCGACCTGTGGCGCAGTTTACGCTTCGGCGACAATTTACAGGCGTGGCTCGAACAGAATGCCATGCTGCCCGTGCGGCACTGTACGGACGGTAAGACATGTAAGGAACCTAAATGAAGAAGTTGCTACTGGCCATGGTGGCGCCGATGCTGCTCGCCGGCTGTACGCCGCGTATCGAAATTGCGGCATCGAAAGAGCCCATCACCATTAATATGAATGTCAAAATTGAGCATGAGATCCATATCAAGGTCGATAAGGATGTGGAAAATCTGCTGAAATCCCGCAGCGATCTGTTCTGAGGCGACGATGAGAAAACGACTGTTAAGCGCAGCGCTGGCGCTGACCTTACTCAGCGCGCCCGCGCTGGCGTTGACCCTGAGCGAAGCGCGGCAGCAGGGGCGGGTGGGGGAAACGCTGAACGGCTATCTGGCGCCGCTGCGCCAGGATAAAGAGACCTTAGCGCTGGTGAAGCAGATCAACGCCGCGCGCAGCGAAAGCTACCAGCAGCTGGCGGATGACAACAATCTGCCGGTAGATGAAGTGGCGAAAATGGCCGGGCAGAAGCTGGTGGCCCGGGCTCAGCCCGGGGAGTACGTCCAGGGGCTGAACGGCCAGTGGCGGCGTAAATGATCAGCGGCAGCGCTTGCGGTATTCGCCCGGCGAGACGCCAAAGCGCTGCTTAAAGGCGGTGGAGAAATGGCTGTGGTCGCTGAAGCCCCAGCGGTAGCCGATCCCCGCCAGCTTTTCGTCGGCATGGGCGTTCTGTAACGCCCTGGCACACAGATCCAACCGCCGGTTCTTAATATACTGCGCCACCACCAGCCCTTTATCGGCAAACAGCCGGTACAGGCTGCGTACCGACATCCCCGTCTCGCTGGCCAGCCACTCCGGGCGCAAATGCTCCGACTGAATGGACGCATCGATTAAGGCAATAATCTTTTGAAACTGCTTTTCCCGCCGGGAAGGGGCAGGCTCGCGCTGATGCAGCACCGGGCGCAACAGGCAGGCGATCGCCTCCAGCGCCGCTTCACTCTCGCTGGCGGAGAGTGTCGTGCCGCCCATGCTTTCCAGCAACAGTCGCTGGCTGAGCTGCACCATTGGCAGGGATTTGTCCAGCCGGCAGGCGGTGGCGATGTCGCCTGTGGGCGCCACCCGCTGGCGCGGCAGCAGCAGGGAGGCCTGACGCGAGGTCTGCTGCCAGACAATCGAGCAGGGGCGGGCGGCGTCGATTAACGTGATATCGCCTGCCGCCAGCGTCACCTGGCGATCGTCCTGTTCGATGATGGCTTCGCCGGCAAGCTGAAATACGGTGTAGAACCAGGCGTCGTTATCGCGTTTTATCTCATTGTGTGTGCGGTAGAGATTAACGCCGGCGGCGGTGACCGTACTGACCTTGAGGTTACCGGCGTAGCGGGCGTCAATCTCGCCGTGGAAGCGCCCCTCCAGCGGCCGGGCGGCGAAATGGCCGCAGACCTGATTGATCGTCGCCAGCCAGCGCTGGTACGCCAGCCCCCCCTCTGCCGTGGTCATCATTCGCCCTTCTCCTGTAATAACAATGTTTCCGCATTGTTGCATTTATGCCGCCTCAGGCAAGGCCGCGATGGCGGGTATATGAAAGAACTATTACCTGCGGCACATTTCTGCCAGGGTAAGCCGCGGATTTGCGGCGACTGTCACAGCGGCGCAAACGAATGTCACAGAGAAAAAAGCGCCAGCCGCCAACCGGACATAGACTGAAAGCACTATCCGCGAAGAATAAGGAAAGGGTATGTCCACCTCTCAGATAGCGCTGCTTGCCAGCGTCCAGCAGTTTTTAGACCGTCAGCATGGCCTGTATATCGACGGCGCTCCCTGCGCCGCGCAGAGCGAAAACCGGTTAACCGTCTGGGATCCGGCCACCGGGCAGGCGATTGCCACCACCGCCGACGCCAGCCCGGCGGATGTCGACCGGGCGGTAATGTCCGCCTGGCGCGCTTTTGTCGATCGCCGCTGGGCCGGGCGCACCCCGGCCGACCGTGAACGCATCCTGCTGCGTTTTGCCGACCTGGTGGAGCAGCACGGCGAAGAGCTGGCGCAACTGGAAACCCTTGAGCAGGGCAAATCCATTGCGATCTCTCGCGCCTTTGAGGTCGGCTGCACCCTGAACTGGATGCGCTACACCGCGGGGCTGACCACCAAGATCAGCGGCCGGACGCTGGACGTGTCGATCCCGTTCCCGCAAGGGGCGCGTTACCAGGCGTGGACCAAAAAAGAGCCGGTCGGGGTGGTGGCGGGCATCGTCCCGTGGAATTTCCCGCTGATGATCGGCATGTGGAAGGTCATGCCGGCCCTGGCGGCAGGCTGTTCGATCGTCATCAAACCTTCTGAAACCACCCCGCTGACCCTGCTGCGGGTGGCGGAGCTGGCGACCCTGGCGGGCATACCTGACGGGGTATTCAACGTGGTCACCGGCAGCGGCGCCGGCTGCGGCGCGGCGCTGACCGCCCATCCGCAGGTAGCGAAGGTCAGCTTTACCGGCTCGACGGCGACCGGGAAACAGATCGCCCGCGTGGCCGCCGACCGCCTGACTCGCGTGACGCTGGAGCTGGGCGGCAAGAACCCGGCGATTGTGCTCAAAGATGCCGATCCCCAGTGGGTTATTGAGGGGCTGATGACCGGTAGCTTCCTCAATCAGGGGCAGGTCTGCGCCGCCAGCTCGCGGATCTACATCGAAGCGCCGCTGTTTGACACCCTGGTCAGCGGTTTCGAGCAGGCGGTAAAATCGCTGCAGGTGGGGCCGGGGATGCAGGAGACGGCGCAGATCAACCCGGTGGTCTCCCGGGCCCACTGCGACAAGGTGGCGGCCTACCTCGAAGAGGCTCGCCAGCAGAAGGCAGAGCTCATCAGCGGCAGCGCCGGACCGGATGCGGGGGGGTATTATATTCCGCCGACGCTGGTGGTTAACCCCGACGCCGGGCTGCGCCTCACCCGTGAGGAGGTGTTTGGCCCGGTGGTGAACCTGGTGCGGGTGGCCGACGGCGAGGAGGCGCTGCGTCTGGCCAACGACAGCGATTTTGGCCTGACCGCCAGCGTCTGGACCCGCGATCTAACCCAGGCCCTGAACTACACCGACCGTCTGCAGGCGGGAACGGTATGGGTCAACAGCCATACCCTGATTGACGCCAACCTGCCTTTCGGCGGCATGAAGCAGTCTGGTACCGGCCGCGATTTCGGCCCTGACTGGCTCGACGGCTGGTGCGAAACCAAATCCGTTTGCGTGCGTTACTAGACCGCTGTCGGGGAAAGCGAATGGCTTTTCCCGACGC
This sequence comes from Klebsiella sp. HMSC25G12, assembly GCF_001807705.1. Classification (NCBI taxonomy): domain Bacteria; kingdom Pseudomonadati; phylum Pseudomonadota; class Gammaproteobacteria; order Enterobacterales; family Enterobacteriaceae; genus Klebsiella; species Klebsiella sp. HMSC25G12. The sequence continues at coordinate 29,570 of NZ_KV789816.1, forward strand.
GCCGCTTGCCGACCTCCGGTCTTTCTCGCTACTGTGGAGGGCAATCTTTGCCCAACCAGGGCGGTGAATCACCAGGAGGTCTTCGGCATGACAGCATTTCCTAAGGTTGCACTTATTGGTCCCGGCGCCATCGGCACGACTATCGCCGCCGCCCTGTTTGAGGTGGGGAGGGCGCCGATGGTCTGCGGGCGTACCGCCCATTCGGCGCTGGTGCTGCGCACTGACGAGGGCGAGATCGTGGTGCCCGGCCCGGTGCACACCGACCCAACGGCGATAGCCGCCCCCTTCGACCTGGTCTTTGTCGCGGTGAAAACTACCCAGACGGAGGCCATCGCCTCCTGGCTGACGGCCCTGTGTTCCACGGACACCGTGGTGTGCGTGCTGCAAAACGGCGTTGAGCAGCGCCAGCAGTTTGCCCCCCTGACCGGCGGCGCGACGGTGTTGCCCTCGGTGGTCTGGTTTCCGGCGCAGCGCGATGCCGATGCCTCTGTCTGGCTGCGCGCCACGCCGCGCCTGACCCTCCCGGATCTGCCGGGGGCAGAGCGAGTGCAGCAGGCGCTGGCGGGGACCCGCTGCGCGGTGGACCTGGCGGCGGATTTTACCACCGTGGCCTGGCGTAAACTGTTGCAGAACGCCGTCGCCGGACTGATGGTGCTGACCGGACGCCGCGCCGGGATGTTTGCCCGGGAAGACATTACTGCCCTCGGACTGGCTTATCTGCGCGAATGTCTGCAGGTGGCGCGGGCGGAAGGGGCCGCCCTGGGCGACAGCGTGCCGGAGGAGATTATCGCCGGCTTTCACCGGGCGCCTGCCGACTTAAGCACCTCTATTCTGATCGATCGTCTGAATGGCCGACCGCTGGAGTGGGATATTCGTAACGGCGTGGTGCAGCGTCGCGGACGTCAGCACGGCATTCCGACACCGCTCAGCGATATCATCGTGCCGCTGCTGGCGGCAGCCAGCGACGGCCCGGGCTGACCCGGGCAGGCGCGGGGGTTAGTCCACCAGGGAGGGATCGAGGTCGATCATTAACTGCTTCATTTCGGCAAAATGCTGCCGCGAGAAATCGGCAATCTTCTCCCAGTCCTGGGCCGTTTTTTCCGCTACCGCGTCTGACAGAACCTTCAGCGGATGGCCGGTGGACCAGGCGGTGATCAGGATCTGACAGGCGCGCTCCAGGGTCCAGATATCATCGAACGCCTCGCCGATGGTCGGGGCGGTCACCAGCACCCCGTGATTCCCCATCAGCAGGCGGCGTTTGTCCGCCAGCAGGCCCGCCAGCCGGGCGCCTTCTGCCGCGGTGTCCGCCATCCCGCCGTACAGCGTATCGACGGCGACCCGGTTAAAATAGCGGGCCGTGTTCTGGTCGATGGGCAGGATCTGCGGCGTCGCCAGACAGGCGAGGCTGGTGGTGTACACCGGGTGCAGATGCAGCACCACCCGCACGTCCGGGAGCCGCTGATGGATCTGCCCGTGAATAGCCCACGCGGTGGCATCGACGTCAGGGCGCGCGGCGCAACCTTCATCATCGGCGTTCAGCACCAGCAGATCGCTGGCGCGGATGCGCGAAAAGTGTTTCCACTTCGGGTTGAGTAAAAACGTTTTCCCGTCAGCGGAGAGCGCGGCGCTGAAATGGTTGGCCACCGCCTCATGCATGCCAAGATGGGCAATGATGCGAAAGGTGGCCGCCAGGTCGATGCGGATCTGCTCTTCATCGGAATCGCGCATGGGCATTACTCCGCTTTCGGCATCAGGGTCTGCAGATCGTCCGCCGTCGGCGCCTGGAAGTGATATTTCTTCAGCAGGGCGGCATATTCCGGCGTCGCGCTGTATTTTTTCAGCGCCTCTTCGAGGGCGGTTTTCACCTCAGTATTGCCTTTTTTAACGGCTTTGTTGAATAAATCGAACTTTTGCTGA
>NZ_KV789817.1:0-12526 GCF_001807705.1 Klebsiella sp. HMSC25G12
AGAGACGGTGCGATGCCATCTGCTGCTCATTATTTTCTTATCAAGGCGCAGCACAGGAGTCATTCGGCATGCTTATATATTAGCTGCAATAATATTATGCTCAGGACCATAGGGGAAATGAGTTATGTTCTCTGCTGCCATTTCGGTTACGACCAGGATATCGTGTTCGCGGTAACCACCGTGCCCCGGCATGCTCTCCGGCAGCATGATCATCGGCTCCATCGAGACAACCATTCCTGGTGCCAAAACGGTCTCAATATCCTCGCGCAATTCTAAACCGGCTTCACGACCATAATAGTGACTCAGTACGCCGAACGAATGACCATAACCAAAGGTCCGGTACTGCAGAAGACCATGCTCGCGATAAATTTCATTAAGCGAGGCGGCAATGTCGCAACAACGTGTGCCTGGACGGATTAACTCCTGCCCACGGCGGTGCACTTCGCAGTTGATCTCCCAGCAACGTAGTTGCTCATCGCTGGGCTGACCGAAGAACAGTGTTCGTTCCAGCGCGGTATAGTAGCCGGCAATCATTGGAAAACAGTTCAGCGATAAAATATCGCCTGCCTTGAGACGACGGGATGTCACCGGATGGTGTGCTCCATCAGTATTCAAGCCAGACTGAAACCACGTCCAGGTATCACGCAATTCAACATGCGGCAGGCGTTTCGCGATTTCCCGGGTCATCGCTGACGTGGCCGCCAGTGCGATTTCATACTCGGGAACATTTTCGGCAATCGCCTCGATACATGCCGCCCCCCCGAGGTCGGCGACCTGGGCACCAAATTTAATAAGCGCGATCTCTTCGGCAGACTTAATCATGCGCATACGCATCGTCGCCGGGGCAATATCAACAAACTCTGTCTGGGTTAAGTAATGACAAAATTTAGCACGCTGTTCGATCGTCACATGGTCGCCTTCAAGGGCAATCCGCCGGCTATCATCAGGAACCACTTTGCGCACTGCCCGGTAATAGTTATCACGCTGCCAGTCCGTGTAAACGATATTTGCACCGTAGCTACGACGCCATCCCTGGCCGCCATCGATATTGGTGGTAATTAAAAATGACTGGCTCGGCGTCACCACCAGGGCATACTGGCGTCCAAAGCTACAATATAAAAAATCGCCGTAATAATTAATATTATGAACCGAGGTTAAAATAACTGCATCAATACTATCTGCCTCCATGATGGCGCGTAATCCTGACAGTCGGCGCTGCATTTCATGGGTGCTGAACGTTCCTTTTACTTTTTGTCCATTAGCTAATTCAATAATATCTGGCATGCTCATGATAAACTCCGTTGTTGATAATGGCGTGTTGTCATCATCTGGAAAACGATATCTTGCGACAAACGGAGATTATTAATTTGTCGTCATTAGCTGGCCTTATGCAGTGTATATTCACTGAGGATTTGCTTGCGTTCTGCAATATGACGCGCGGTTTCCTCCGTCAGCCAGTTGACCAACGCCTGAACGCGTGGCCGTTTCTCATTATTACGCGGACAGGTTAACCACACCTGTCCGTCTTCGACGATATCTGTAAAAGGGCGTATCAGTGCGCCATTGCGAACCTCCGTTGCACACAAAGAGTGACGACTTAAGGCGATCCCTTGTCCGGCGCAGGCGGCCTGGAGCACGAGGTCGGCACGGGAAAAGCCGGTTCCAGCCTCAACATCCAGGTCATAGAGCCCGAGGCGGGCAAAATAAGATCGCCAGTGGGTGCTATAGGCATTTTGCGGCATGGAATCATGTAGTAAGCGTAAACCGCAGAGATCGCTGTAATTTTTCAGAGGTCGGTTTTTCATCAAATCCGGGCTGATCACAGGATAGATCACATCATTGAACAGGTGTCGTTGAATTAAATTTTTATCGTCAACCCAAAAAGGAGTAATGGCGATATCGACTGCGTCAGATTTAAAATTGGCGGGTGTCATATCGGCATCAATTTCCAGACTGACAGGGTACTGCTCATAAAACTGATGTAATCGGGGAAGCAGCCATTTGGTTGCAAAGGACGGCATAACCCGAATCTTTATGGTGCCCTCAAGAGTTTCTTCACCGGTTTGGTGCAGCGTGGTTTCAAGGATGGAAAATGCCTGACGCACCCCGATAAACAGCTGTTCACCCTGCGGGGTTAAGCGTAACCCTGCGGGAGTCCGGTGAAAGACAAGATAGCCAAGATGTTGTTCAAGTAATTGAATTTTCTGGCTTACCGCACTCTGAGTAAGAAAAAGTTCCTGCGCGGCACGGGTAAAACTAAGATTACGCGCCGCGGCATCAAAGTAGCGCAAACCGTCCAGGGACGGCAAACCTGGTTTAGGTTGCATCATCGGTTTCTCTGTTGCTAAATAACCTGCAATAAGCACTATTCATGCCAAAGGCACCATTAGCCGTGCTAATAGTTATCAGTTAGAAACCACCGTTTGTCGCCGCTAAGAGAATGAATAAATATTATCAGCGTCATTCAAATTCGCGGAGAAATCTCATGAAAAATAAACTGTGGCTGTTACTGTCAATGTCTGTCATACAACTTTCACCATTAATGATACCCACTGCCCAGGCTGATTTGCTGGATGATATTAAGCAAAAAAAAGAAATAGTGATTGCCACAGAAGCGCGCTATGCCCCTTTTGAAATGCTTGAAGATGGCAAAATAGTCGGTCTGGGAAAAGATATTCTCACGGAAGTCATGAAGGGATTACCCGGGGTGAAAGTGGTTCAGCTGGATATTCCATTTCAGGGGATTTTACCCGGACTGGAAAGCAAACGATTCGACTTTGTGGCAACCTCTTTAACCATCACCCGCGATCGTGAAGCTAAATTCGCCTTTACCGCTCCCTTTTCTGACGCCAGCGTAGCCATTCTGAAACGCAAAGGGGATAGCCGTATTAACAGCGCCAAAGATCTCCAGGGCATGATTGTCGCCAGTCAGGCCGGGGCGCCGCAGATTGCTGTGCTAAAAGAGTATGAAGCATCGGTACTTAAACCCACCACCGGTCACGGCGTTAAAGAAATAAAAGCCTTTATTGATTATAACGAAGCTTACGCGGCATTGGCGGCACATCGTGTTGACGCGGTTGTGCAATCGCTGCCGAACCTCGCGCCGTTGGTGAAGACACGTGGTGATACGTTTGAAATTGTACGCCCGCCGTTTGGCCCGGCCACCTGGTATGCATGGGCCGGAAGAAAAGATGCGGATAGCGCCTCACTGGTCAAATTTGTCAGCGACGGCATTGTGCAGTTGAATAAATCGGGAAAACTGGCGCAGCTACAAACCAAATGGCTGGGTTTTTCTATGGCCGTTCCAGAGCAAGTTCCAACCCCGGCAAACTAATTTGATGGATACTGGAGGGCAATATGTTTGATATTTCGGTGGTGTTTCCCTATTTCCCTCAGCTATTAATCGGCGTGCTCAGTACTCTGGCTGTATCACTGAGCGCAATTGTCACAGGATTGATCCTCGGTTGGTTAATTTGTCTGGGGTTAAATTCTCAGCAGCGTCTCGTGCGCTGTTTTTGCAAAATCTATGTCAGTTTTTACCGTGGCACGCCGTTACTGGTCCAGTTGATATTAATATTTTATGCTTTGCCGGCCGTGGGGATCACGCTTTCGCCATTGCTGGCGGCGGTTGTTGCCCTCTCATTAAATACCGCGGCCTTTCAGGGGGAGATTCTTCGGGCCGGTTTTAACATGTTACCCAAAGGCCAGCTGGAGGCAGCACGAGATTTTGGCTTTTCAGCGGCGCAAACCCTGTTTTATATTCAGATGCCGCAGGTGTTGCGTACCATGATGCCGGCATTGATTAATGAAACCATTGATATTATCAAAAATTCGGCACTGGTCTCGGTGGTGGCGGTCCATGAGTTGATGAGAGTGACGCAAACGTTGGCCTCAACCACCTATCGGCCGCTGGAGTTTTATACGGCATGTGGGCTCCTTTATTTCCTGACCTCATGGGGGCTGAGTATCGCTGGCGTCAGGTTAGAGAAAAACCGCTCATCTTCGGCTAAAAGGGTATTAGCAAAATGAATGTTGAGATACTTTTTACCTATAAAGATGCCATCGCCGCCGGTATTTTAATGACCCTAAAAATGAGCCTCGGCGGTATCCTGCTGGGGCTGGCGATCGGTCTGTGTTTTTTTCTCCTCGAAAGACAAAAACCAGCGCTACTTAATGTGATATACCATACATGGATTAATGTTTTTCGCGGCACGCCGTTACTGGTACAGCTATTTTTAGTCTTTTATGGTGGGCCCTATATTGGTATTAACCTCGAGGCCCAACAGGTCGGAGTACTGTGCCTGGGCTGTTATGGTTCCGCTTATTTTTCGGAAATATTCCGTGCAGGTCGCAATGCTGTCTCTGGCGGACAAAGCGAAGCGGCGGCAGACCTTGGTTTAAGTCCGTGGCAAATATTTACTTTCATTGTCTGGCCGCAAATGTTCGCGAGAATTATCCAGCCACTGATTGGTCAGAGCGTTATTCTGGTAAAAGAGTCGTCGGTGCTGTCGATTATTACGGTTGGTGAACTCACCAATACCGCCATGGCCATTGCCAACCAGACCTATGCGATGGTTGAAATCTACTCCTTAATGGCCATTGTCTATTGGGGAATCGCGATTGGTATCTCCCGTTTGGGTAATAAAATAGAGCGTCATTATTCTTATTCTCAATTAAGCCGAGGTTAATAGTATGCGTGATTATGCTATTGAGATTAACAGCCTCAATAAATATTATGGCGAAAACCATGTTTTACGTGGCATCAATGTCAGCATTACTCCCGGAGAAGTCATTTGCGTGATTGGCGGCTCAGGGTCGGGTAAATCCACGCTGTTACGCTGCATTAACTTTTTGGAGGATTACAGCTCCGGCAGCATTGTGGTGAATGGCGAGTGCGTCGGCTATGAACCACTCAGCGGCGAAAAACGCCGGCGTTTAAGCGACAAGGAAAACCGTAAGGCGTTACGCGACGTCTGTATGGTCTTTCAGCAGTTTAATCTGTGGCCGCATATGACGGTACTCGATAACGTAGCCACGCCGTTGCGACGGGTTAAAAAGGTCTCCCGTGAAGCAGCCTACGCCGAAGCGAAAAAGCAGCTGGCGCGGGTTGGTCTGGCAGACAAAGCCGATAGCTGGCCCGCGATGCTATCCGGTGGTCAGCAGCAGCGCGTTGCCATCGCCCGGGCATTGACCATGAAACCCGCCATTATGTTGTTCGATGAACCGACTTCAGCGCTTGATCCGGAGCTGGTCGGGGAGGTGCTAAAGGTCATCCGAAATCTTGCCGATGATGGTATGACCATGATGATTGTGACCCATGAGATGGGGTTTGCCGCAAAAGTCTCCGATCGTGTGCTGTTTCTTGCCGATGGCTGCATTGAAGAGCAGGGACCGCCGGCGCAACTGTTCCATCGGCCGAAAAGCCCGCGGCTGCAGTATTTTTTGTCGTCGTGGAGTGAGCGTCAGTCGGGGACGAGATTACCTGAAACGGCATTTCAGGAGTCAGCATGAAGCAGGGGATTATATTTGGCGCCCTGGCTGGCGCATGCTGGGGATTCATCTTCCTGCCACCGGTACTGCTACCCGAGATCTCACCACTGCTGTTAACCTGCGGTCGCTTTGCTACCTATGGAATACTGGCGGCAATATTACTTATACCTCAATGGCGCAACATTGCCCGCGTCTGGCATCATCGCGATCTGCTGACGCTGATCCGTCTTTCGCTGATGAGCAATGTCCTCTATTTTCTGCTCGTCGCGGTGGCCGTAAAGCAGGTAGGTATTGCCGCGACATCGTTAGTGATAGGTTTAATTCCGGTGATGGTTCCGGTGCTTGGTCGCAGGGACCAGCATGCGCCGCCCTTCAGGCAATTATTGCTGCCGATGGCGGCTATCATTGCCGGAGTGGTGCTGATTAATCTGCATGCGCTACAAACATCCTCGCACCAAGTTACAGAAGGAAAACGGCAGATGCTGGGGATGCTTTGTGCCTTCGCTGCATTACTGTGCTGGAGCCGTTACGCTGTCGAGAACTCCCGCTGTCTGAAAAACCTCCCTTACAACAGCAACCAGTGGTCGCTCCTGATAGGCCTGTGTACGGGATGTATTTCGGTACTGCTGTGGCTCATCGCCAGTATATTCAGGTTTTCTGCAGTTGACTTGTCGTTACCGGAACACACTCAAACGCTCTTTTGGATAACGAACATGATGTTAGCCGTGGTCTCCTCATGGCTGGGATATCTGGCGTGGAATCTCTGTTCCCGGCGTCTTCCGGTATCACTGACAGGGCAGATGGTGGTTTTTGAAACCCTTTTCGCGCTGCTATATGGTTTTATCTATTCACAGCGCATTCCGGATCTGCAGGAAACTGCCGCCATTTTACTGTTGCTGGGCGGGGTTCTGGTCACGGTACATTACCATCAGCTCAGCCGTCGTGGCTACGCAGGTAATAGTCCGGAAGTCAAGGGTAGCTGATGATGGCTTAATCAGATTCGCGTACATGTACAGAATGTATACTGCACAAATTCACTTAACAAATCATTCAGCGCTCTCCGTACAGACAGCGAAGTCCGGTCAGGGCCCCGTCCAAAGAACCCTCTTCACATTTCGTGGTGAATTCCCGGACCAGTGTCTCAAACGCCTCAGCCGTCAAGAAAATTCACAGCCAGCCCCGGTATCCAGTTGCTGCACATGCAGTGAAAGACCACACGGTCGTGGCCTTTACAGAAACTACCTCTGATTTACCGGGATGGTTGCAGCGTAGGCCCGCAGGGGAGCATCAACATTACTGACGAGCGCTTCCGCCACTTCCGTCAGTGTCTGGGTAGCCCCGAGCCGGGCGTCCTCCACAGTGTAGCAGTGCATGGAGCAGGTTCCTTCCCGGAAGCAGAACCCCAGGCCGAGTACATTGTTGAGAAAAACAACGGGGGCGCCATAGCCCGGATCAGGCACCAGAATGTGACCATTACAGAACGGCAACTCAAACTGATCGAACTCGCCTGCCGGCAGCGCCTGCGTATTCTCTGTGCGAAGGGTCAGCAGCACCTGACTGTGTCCTTTCTGGCCGCTTTCATCCTGAAACACTGCGACCCGGCTGTAAACGCCCACCGCATGCGCCTCGCTGAGACCATTCGCCGGCGCCTTGCCCATGACTCCGCGCAGCTGGTTGATCTGCTGATAATAATCCTGCCGACGATACCAGGCTCCCCAGAAACGCGCGATACTGGCCCAGAAGGCTTCAATCGTCTGTTCATCACGACCGGCGACATCGCAGAACAGGGCAAAATACAGCGCAGTCCCGCCGTAGAACTGCTGTCCCCGTGGCAGAACCTGGCTGGTTCGCATGCGGAGGTACTGTGCATTACGCAGCAAAATCCGGGTCAGATCATCTTCTGTACGGATGGAAAGCAGGTCGCGGTAGGCCGCTTCAAACTGAGGGGGCTACATCAAGGTGATTACACTGCCCTTCAATTTCTACCAGCTGATCGGCAAGCAATTGCTGAGTGTTTGCGCTGAAAGTGCCGGTCAGTTCAATTCCCGGATGGTAAGTTTTCTCGCTTCTTCCAGCGGAAGCGCTCTGGAGTAATACCAGCCCTGAGCATAACTCTGTGGCCAGAACGTCTTCAGATAGTTCACCTGCTCCTGAGTCTCTACACCCTCAAACACAATCTTATCTGCAATGGAGCGGAACATCTCATGCAGTCCGGGAAGAAGATCATATCGTAAAGATTCAGTACCAATAGCACTAGTTAGCGATTTGTCTATTTTTATTTCATCTACATCAAGCGCAGCTACCAGATTAAGATTAGAATATCCTGTCCCAAAGTCATCGATGGCAAACCTGACACCATGATTTTTATATTTATCAATGTGAATTTTCATACCTTCAAAATCCCCTCCTTGACGCTCCGTAATTTCAAGAAGGATTGTTTTATATGGGATATTATATTCAGAAATTAATCCTAGTAGTTTATCCCTGAATTTTTCTGAGTCAAGATCGCTTGGATTAATGTTTACGCTCAAAAATATTTCATTCTGAATAGCAGTATGGATAAATTCTCGGATAGCATGGTCAATGACGAATAAAGTCACATCCTCCTGCAATCCTTCCCTTTCAGAAAGCGGTATAAATACATCAGGACTAATATTCCCGAGTCTTTCATCTTTCCATCTGAGCAAGGCCTCAAATCCGCAGATCTGTCCGTCTTCAATTCTGTAAATAGGTTGATAGACCAGCGACAGGGCTTCATTTTTCAAAGCCTTTACAAACCTTGCAGATAGTGAACTATTGAGTTCTGCTCTGTTCATAATGATAATATAAATCATTATACCGGAAAGTAGTGACACTGTTACTAATAACATTTGTATGCTCCAGTGCTCTGAAAATATCCCCGTAAAATACCCACCTCCTGCAACACAGAGATCATAATGTAGGCTACATGCCCTAAACACTCTAAACCTTAGTGGAACGCTATCATGCCGATCAAGAAGAGGAGCATCAGGTCCTATATTGAAGTAATGCCTGTCATGCTTACTATTTCCGACAACAGCGCTAAAGTTTTTTGAATACATATCAGTTTCGAATCGTCTGAAGACAAATGGTGATAGGGTCACCATAATACCTTCAGAAATATATCCATTGACGGATATATCATCCATAAGCTTAATACCAAAAAGCCACACTCCTTCCCGCGAAGGCCATTTTTTATCAAAATGTTCCAGACTTAAGGTGGGACGTAAACTCCCCCACAGAGCACTACAGGCTAATTCTCCTTTTATGATGTAGCCAACATCTTTAATCAACGGATAGGGCCATACTACAACCCGAAGATGTAGGATATTTTCATTAGTACATGGACTGTCTCCTATATTCACATGTGACTTTGCAGCAGTCTTGACAGATTCAGTCTGAACTAGGAGCGATTCAGAGCGAACAAGCACATCGGAAGTATAGTCTTTAATTTTATCCCGAAAAATCAGGTAAGCTACGCTCTCAGATAATACAAAAAAAATATACCAGCTGAAAGAATCGATAAAGAGAGGACTGATAGATTATGTATCCACTTTCCAGGGCTAATCAAACGTTCCAGCTTACGACTAACCATGCAGATCTCCCCTCAAATTGTAAAGATATAAAGCTATATTTTCGCCAACTTCACTGACCGATTAGCTGGCACTGAACATACTATTCCAGTATACCTATTCTTGCCTTACTCATCACGGGTATGAATCAAATAATGTGACATGGTTCGGATAGATACTGGTTATGATTTACAGAGATAATTCATGCGTTATTAATAGCCTTGTGAAGGCTCCAGATTTATTGCGCAACTTTTAAGCAATGCATGTAATGCGGTTTTCTACTCGCTATTATAGAACGAATATTGATTTTTTGCTGGGCGATCGCCCCCTAAGGTGTGCATCAAAACAAAGGTACTCTTTTTTTTAAAAAAACAGAGTATAATGTTGTGTAGTGCCGGCATTACAAAACGAAAGATTATGTTATAATCGGGTTATTATTGATAATGTTTCGCATTACAATGTGTAACCAGATATCTGCATTTGGGTGGAGATAGCTTAAGATGGATAAAAAATATGATTTTTCGCTCAGCTATGAAGCCTTGACACGAGTATGTGAAAATGCAATATGTGAACATATTCGCAGAGCAGGTTCTCTGGAAGGGTTAGGTTTCGCACTTGAATATACCAAGGCCTATGCCATCCTGGAAGTATGGTCTCTGCTGGCAGCTACTGGCGATACATTTCCAGCTCTCATTGAGAAAGACAGAATATATCTGTTGCAGCTAATTTCCGGGAAAAATAATATAGAGCTACATTAGATCATATATTATTTGGCAGATCTTCTCAGTTTTTACTTAACGCACGTCAGAATCAGTGAAGTGAGGAAAAGAAAATTTGTTGTGCAATAATAATGATCACAACATAACAGTCCAGGAAAACATCCGCAGCCCCTGAGACGACAATAACGCTTTGTGCTGACAACCTTTGTTATTACAAGATTAAAAAGTCACTCGGTTTAGCCAGTTTCAAATGTCACCTGAAGTGACATGGACATGGGCGGAAGTTATGTTCTGAAGGGAGAGGTGATAAAAGGTAAAATATCTGGCCTGCGGTAGTAGACCAGATATTTTAGTTTGAGTGGGAGTCGTTACTCTACACAGTAATCAATTCTGCAATTTTTGTTGCGACAACTGCCAGCGTATCTTCTCCCGTGTCCAGACCGCTTCGGGATGCGAGCAAGGGACTGACATTGCGGAGAGCTTCATACGTTGTGTTATGAACGATCGGTACGAGTTGGTTCCCGGCCAGTAAAGCTGAAAGCTCTTTATCAGCAACGCCTTCTTTGGGCAGTCGGTTTAATAGCGCTGGAGTCACTAATACCAGACCGATTCGAGAATTTGCTAATCCTTTATCGATGGCACGCATCATAGGAACGCCAAGAGCAAGATCCTTTTCGCTAAACCATACTTTGACGCCTGCAGCCTCGAGCAAATCGTGTAGCTCTTTGGCTACGCCTTGTCGATCATCCCAAGCGTGGCAAAGGAATACATCACGCAAATCCGGCTTCTCTGCGACAAGCTTCTCTACCGTTTGGCGAATCGGTGTGAGAGATTGTACTTGGGCGGTTGTGTAGGAAACGGAAGATCCCGATTTTGACCAGCGAGGCTTTGTACCGCTGCTGGAACCACCGCTACTGCTTCCACGACTTCCGCCAGCGCTGCCTGACGAGGAGTAGGACGGATAACTATCATAACTGTAGCTGCTGCGGCGATAACCACTGCGATTGCGACAGGCTGGACAGGCAGCAGCGGCGGCTGCTGAGCTATGTCCACGTACAGGAGCCGTACATCTGGCCATGTTCTGTTTTCCCCTTAATATTCTGGAATATATCTGCTGTGATAGTAAAACCAGATAAGTAATGGGGATTATTGGTTGCAAACTCAACTGCCATGTTTTCAAAAGCTTGTACTTCATCACACTGCCACAGCTGAACTATCCAAAAAAAAGAGCAGGGGGCTAGCGTTTCAGGCTGGCCCTGAATTCATCCGGGTTTACCAGGACCGGATTAATTGCCCTGAGTTGCTCCTGAACTCTGGCCTGAGCCCGTCGTTTTGGCATCTTTTTGCTCCTGTCACGCTTGCCATCGCGTTCGAGTTCATCCATTTTGCTTTGCGCCAGCTTCAGTACAGCCCCAAGACGTTTGTTATCAACAATTTGCCCCTGGTCGAGACATTCCAGTTTGTCGAACACCTGATATTTGAGTGAACGGTAACCGTATTTGAATGCCAGCGTGCCGTCAGGATAGTCGTAGACAGTTATTTTCTCGCCAGCGATGCGAGTATTTTCTTCAGTAGGTTCAACCAGATATATCATTTTGTCATAGCGGAATGTCAGCGTTTTAGACAGCTTACGCAGTTCCTGCCAAGCAAAGATATCATCCAGCTCTTCGTTGCTTTCAGACACCGGGCGGTGCAGATCTTTGGGGTATTTTGCTGGTCTTGCGAAGCGACGATTGAAGTCAGCGATGAAGGTATCCAGCCAGGCGTTGGCGGCTTCAATACTGCAGATTCCCTCGAGACGCATCTCTTTGATAAGCCGATCCTGAAGTGTCTGATTTGCTCGCTCCACACGGCCTTTAGCCTGTGGACTGTTGGCACAAATCAACTCGATCCCAAGTTCAGAAAGTACACGGCCAAACTGGGTGACTCCGGTCGTAGTGGATCCTCCATTATTGACCCTGAAAATGCCGTGCTTATCGCTGTAGAACGCAAGGGGCTTGCCGTGTTGCTCGAGATACTCGCGAGTGGCCATCATGTAATCAAAAGCTGATTCAGTCTCACCAAAACGGAGGTGCATCAGGCGGCCAGTCGCGTCATCAATAAAGACGAGCAGGCAGCATTTCGGTGCACGGCCTTCAAACCAGTCGTGCGGGGAACCATCAATCTGAACAAGTTCTCCGAGGCAGTCACGCCGATATCTGGGTTGATGAACGCGGGGCCTGCGACGTGAATAAGGAACCCAGAGTCCATCCGCTGTCATCCATTTTCTGAGCGTTTCAACAGATACTGTGATGTTGTGGCGTTCGCGTAATTTTTCTGCGGCCAGTGTTGGTCCAAAGTCGCTGTAATGATCGTGAAGTAACGAAAGAACTCGCAGCTTCAGTGACTCAGGAAGCCTGTGATTACCAGGGCGTCCACGCCGAAGGTTTACCAATCCTGCGGCACCAGACTCACGAAAGCGGTTCATTAACCGCTGTGTCTGACGTTCGGTCAAAGCAAGCTGATGAGCAGCATCACGACGGCGCATACGTTTTTCAACAACTGATTGAATGACGTTGATCCGACTGATTTCTTTATCTGACATGGTCACAAGCATCCTGATGTCTCCATGGCCTGAGGATTGGATCCTTTATGCCAGAAAAAGTGACATCACTAAATGGGTTAAAAGTGACATTAGAATATGGGAGCTACAACCTTTGTCAAGGCTCAATTGAAATGTCCGTTATC
>NZ_KV789818.1:0-1738 GCF_001807705.1 Klebsiella sp. HMSC25G12
AACTCAACGGGTGATGTTCTTTAAAAATCAGGAGGAAAAAATGCAGACACAGGCGATGCGTGTTTATCAGATCACATTTACCGGACGCGACGCAAAAGGCGTTATTCCGATGTTTACCCGCGTGAAAGCCATGACCGGAAAGGGCGCAATTAAGGCGTTTATTGAGCGTTACAAACCTGTTCAGGGCTGGTTTCTGGGCGATCCCGAAGACATTACCGACAACGTGCAAAAGGAGGCAGAAGAAGCAGAGAGCAAAACGCAGAGATGAAAAAAGCAGGGAAACCCCTGCTTTATCCACGCCGCAAAAATCGCTGTAACGACTTTGCGGCTATCGACTAACCAACTATAAAGGAGTCACCTAAATGACACCTGTCATTCTTCCACCTTCCGCAGAGGCTGTAAAGCCCCGCCGTCATTCCCGCATCCCCCGCGTCGATATTCCCGCGCCGGAAATTGACCCCACGCTCAGGGCATTCGGGCGGCATATCGCAAAAAGCATACGCAAGGGGCGTGGTGTTCACATCCCCGCGATGAAAAACGCCGATTTTGGTCAGGTGCTCCGCACCCTCGAACTGACACGCGCATTTAACTAACCAGGTGAGCCGCTCCGAAAGGGGCGGCAACAGCAGAAGGAGGACATCATGAATCACACCACCACACAGGCTGTCAGCGTCGACATTACCCCCCACAGCGGCGCGGGAGAGGTCATCCCGTCTTTGCCCGTTGAGCGCATTGTGGCGCAGCGAAACAGCGGAGTGACGGCGTTTCTGGAGGCGATAAGGCTGCTACGCGAGGCGCAGACATTCATTTTTGAAGCATCCGGGCGCGGGTGGATCTCCGGCATGACCGACATCATCGAACGCAGTCTGTCAGCCGACCGCAGCGCCACACGGGAAGCCGTTTTAAAACGCAGTATCTGCCGTTATGCCGATCGCGACATCTGGACGCGCCTGATGAATGACACGGGTATGTTTACGCTGATGAGCGAGGCGCAGCGCAAGGCGTGGGACACGCAGCTCTACAGCGACGACTGCCCCGAAATCACCCTCGACAACGTGATCGCCACGTTCCGGGCGCTTAACGCCAGCAAGGGAGAAACGTTTGAGCAGGGCGTGATTGACGTGTTCCGCAACCTCTCATGGGACTATAAAACGCATAACCCGTGCCTGCTGGGAAAAAAAATTATCATTGATGGTGTCCTGGACAATCATCGCGGGCTGTATTTTTCCGTGCGCACGTATGCACAGAACCGGATCGATGACCTTGCCCGCCCGTTCTGGTTACTCGACGGAAAGACCATTCCCGACAACCGCGTCTCCGAGGGGGCAAACCTGAGCGCGTTTATCAGCCAGGGCGGCGCGGCGAGTGTGGGCGAGGTGTTCACGTGTGAGTATTTCACGGTACGCACATACAAAAAAGGCTCCGCGCACGTCACCTTTACCCGGCCCGACCTGGTGGAGAAGGTGAACGATATTATCGCGCGGCACTATCCGGGGGCGCTGCCGCCGGTGGTCTGATGCACTGGCGGGGGACTCGTTCCCCCGTCACTGTCTGTCCGTCCGCCGAAAACCCGGCCTGCGGCGCGTGGCAGGGCTGCGCTGACGCGCCGCCACGGCCACTCTGTCACAGGTCAGATATCCTTTTCCCGGGCTGACTGTAACTGTTCCGCTGATATCTTCCCCTGCTTCATTCTCTCTTCTGCTGTGTCTTTCTGACAGGCCAGACCCGGGGACACCTT
>NZ_KV789819.1:0-1070 GCF_001807705.1 Klebsiella sp. HMSC25G12
GCACTGGTGTTATGGCGTCCTGAAGACCGGAATCGTTTTTAATGATGAAGGCCTGAAACAAGTACTGTCAACCTGACTGTACCAGGTGGCACTAAACACAAAATAACGCTCGCTGCAGTAAGTGAGCGCAGTCTGCTATGAGCGAATAGCTGACATTCAGCTTCCGCTTATGAGTAGAATAATGGCTTTAGAGAAATGAGGAATCTGAACTTTATATAAAATCCTTTAACTCCTCAGCATTAATGTTCGCCAGCATTGAAGCTTTCAAGTTTGGGGATGATGCGAGATACCTCGAGATCAGGTTGAATCCTGCGGTATATCCTAGCCACCTGGGCAAATTTCCTGTTCCGAAAAACCAGGCATTATGGTCGTAATCAGTGCGATGCCAGTTTTCAAGCATTTGTGGATAGTAGGGCTGAATAGTATCGGAATGGAGGCTTTCCCAAGGCTCAGGTTCACCACCAAAAAGCTCAATAGAAAAATGCCCGGCAAGCCCTTCTGAGACTAACACCTCTCCCAACGTTGAGCCATATCCCGGCCCTGTCCACCTAACTGCATGGTGCAGTTCATGCACAAACATTCGTTCAATAGAGTGCGCATCATTTTTGCAAAATGCAGAATTTTCAGGATCAACAGTTATATAGATAACGCCAGCTTCAGGGCAAAAACCAAGATGCCCTTTTTCCGGGATGACAAACTTCCCAGCTTTAACCACCACATCCAGTGAATGAATCGGCATTAACCTTTTGGCTTGTTCGTAGGTATCAGTCAGGTTTATTTGAAGCCATTCACAGTGAGCGGTGAGTTTCTTCTGCGCATTCAGAATGTGGAGATTCATTTGAGACATTACGGTACCACGCCAAAAGCGTCACTAAATCGCCACACATTAACACACAAAGCGAATGTCATGGTGTTGCTCAACAGTTGAGGGCCAAACCATTAACAGCAATGTCCGCATTTGGCACAAAGCAGACATTAAAGACTACAGCATCGGATGCCGCGTTAGCGGCATGGAGGCGCCAGATGAAGCTGCATGTATCTGTGGAGTCAAATGGCGCCGAAAGCCCGGC
>NZ_KV789820.1:0-4468 GCF_001807705.1 Klebsiella sp. HMSC25G12
TGTCAGGGGGGCGGAGCCTATGGAAAAACGGCTTCGCCGTGGCCTTATCGCTTCCCTGTTAAGCTTCTTCCTGGCATCTCCCAGGAAATTTCCGCCCCGCCTGTAAGCCGGTACCGCTCGCCGCAGCCGAACGACCGAGCGCAGCGAGTCAGTGAGCGAGGAAGCGGAATATATCTTGTATCACATATTCTGCTGACGCTCCGCTGCTGCATTTTTCTCCTGCCACATGAAGCATTTCACTGACACTCGCATCCGTGCCAACATAGTAAGCCAGTATACACTCCGCTAGCGCTACGTGACTGGTTCAGGGCTGCGCCCCGAAACCCGCCAAAAGCCTGACGCGCCTGCGGCTTGTCCAACCCCGCGCCGACCGGGAAAGGCTTTCCCGCCCGTCCCGGCGTTATCAGGAGGCCGGTTTGTCAGAGAAACGGAACAAGATGCTCACCATGTGGGTGACGGAGGACGAGCACCGGCGGCTGCTTGAGCGCTGCGACGGCAGGCAGCTGGCAGCGTGGATGCGGCAGACCTGCCTGGACGAAAAGCCGGCACGTTCCGGAAAGCTTCCCTCAATCTCGCCGGCGCTGCTGCGCCAGCTTGCCGGCATGGGCAATAACCTGAACCAGATAGCCCGCCGTGTTAACGCCGGCGGCGGTACCGGCCATGACAGGGTGCAGATTGTTGCGGCGCTGATGGCCATCGATGCCGGACTTGAGCGGCTGCGGCACGCCGTTCTTGAGAAAGGAACGGACGATGATCGTTAAATTTCATCCACGCGGTCGCGGCGGTGGCGCCGGGCCGGTGGACTATCTGCTGGGTAAAGACCGGCAGCGTGAAGGCGCCACCGTCCTGCAGGGGAAGCCGGAAGAAGTCCGGGAGCTGATTGACGCGTCGCCTTACGTTAAGAAATACACCTCCGGGGTACTGTCGTTTGCGGAAGCGGATTTACCCTCCGGCCAGCGGGAAAAGCTGATGGCAAGCTTTGAGCGGGTTCTGATGCCCGGACTTGATAAAGACCAGTACAGCATCCTGTGGGTGGAGCATCGTGACAAGGGGCGGCTTGAGCTGAATTTTCTGATCCCGAACACGGAGCTGCTGACCGGCAGACGGCTCCAGCCGTATTACGATCGCGCCGACCGTCCACGCATCGATGCCTGGCAGACCATCGTGAACGGCAGACTGGGGCTGCACGACCCGAACGCACCGGAGAACCGGCGGGCACTGGTCACACCGTCTGCACTGCCTAAAGCGAAGCAGGAGGCTGCAGAAGCGATTACACGCGGTCTGCTTGCTCTTGCCTCATCCGGGGAGCTGAAAACCCGTCAGGATGTCACTGAGGCGCTGGAAAGCGCAGGTTTTGAGGTGGTCCGCACCACAAAAAGCAGTATCAGCATTGCCGACCCGGACGGGGGGCGAAACATCCGACTGAAGGGAGCCATTTATGAACAGTCTTTTAACGCTGGCGAAGGACTTAGAGCAGAAATCGAAAGCGCAGCAGCAGAGTACCGGCGAGATGCTGAAAGCCGCATTCAGCGAGCACGAGAAATCTGTAAAAGCGGAACTGAACGAAAGCGCGAAGAGAATCAGCGCCGCCATCCTCGACCACGACCGGAAACTGTCCTCAGCCATGAGCCAGCGCACGAAAGGCATGGTGCGCATGGTCAGCCAGACGTGGCTGACCATCGTCCTGGTCTCCGCGCTGCTGATCGCCTCGAGCGCGGGCATTCTGTGGTGGCAGGGGCAGCAGATACTCGACAACTACACGACCATCCGGGAGCAGAAGAGCACGCAGGCCATGCTGTCAGAGAGGAACAGCGGCGTGCAGCTCTCGACCTGCGGCGAGCAGAGACGCCGCTGCGTGAAGGTGAACCCGGAAGCGGGACGGTTCGGAGAGGATTCGAGCTGGATGATACTGGCGGGGAAATAGCACATGACGGAGCTGGAAAAACAGTTGCTGAGCGCATTAGAGCAGCTACAGCAGGACTACTCGAAAAGGCTGGACGAGTGGGAGAGCGCCTTCGCGGAATGGCGGACGATGTCTGGTCTTATGCAACGGGAGAACGCAGCGCTGAGCGAGCGCGTCACGGGCTTGAGCAGGCAGGTGCAGAGTTTGAGCGAGCAGCTGCGCCGGTTGTCGAGCGACTGAATGCCGTCGAGCTGCACCGGGAGCAGGAGCGCGTGGTGCAGCATCAGAAAGCGCTGGAGCTGGAGCGATCTCAGCGACAGCGGACGTATAACAGCCCTTCACTGTGATAACCTGATAAAACGGGGCTTTCGGTGGACATCTGCGCTGAAAGCCGGAGCCATTCACCCGACTGCATAGCCATGCAGCCGGGTGAAATTTATCTGGCGCAGAATGCGCGGTTTAGCGGAGAGTTTGCTGCCGGTTTTACCGGGCTGACGCCGCATTTGTTCCGAACCCGTCCGGGGCGGTGCTGATAAGGGATGTTATGGTAAATGCGGCATTTTTTATTATATGGAGTGTATTTTTATGAGAATTAAAAAGCCTCACCTTCGTCCGATAGTCATAACCTTGTCCGTTGGTGGGATTTTGTTAACTTCTATTTTTCTGATTGCCGTTATTATGGTTTTTCAGCGCGAAAATATAGAAAAAGATTTGCTTGATGCTAATTCATCGTACGCTATGAAAATGTCAGATGTAATGAGTGGTTATATTGAAATGGCTCAAGGTGAATTAGCATATGGAGCAAAAAAAATAAAATCAACTAATGATATTGACTCACTTAAAGATGAGGCGGATAGGTTAAGATTGCAGTCTGGTATGTTTAATTCAGTTTTTGTTGTTAGTAATGATGCTGTTGTTCTGGCGACTTCGCCAGAATCTCTTGATTTAGTTGGTACCCGCTTGAATTCAAGTGCCAGCAAATTGGCGATTGAGGAAAAGAAACCATTCATATCTTCACCGTTCAAATCAGTTACTGGGAATTTGATTATTTTGTTGTCACATCCTATTTATGATAAGAATGGCAATTACATAGGGCATGTCGGTGGGTCTATATATCTAAAAAAACATAGTTTATTTAGCGATGTTTTGAGCAGGCATTTTTTCAAGAGCGACACTGAAATTAGCATTGTTAGTGATGATGGAACTGTGATCTTTAATAACGATAACAGTGCTGTTGGTCGGCCCATGGTTATGTCTGATGATTTGAAATCAAAGTTAACGGAGTCTGATAGAGGTGAGGGGGAATTTTTTTTTTCGGGGAATAGATATCTTCTGGGTTATGCTCATATGAAAAATACTGCTTGGAATGTGTTGGTTTATAGCCATGCTGACAGCGCGACTACTATTCTTATTACTTATGCTAAAAGTGTACTTGTTCTGCTAATTGTAATAATTATTACATTTTCACTTCTTTCATATTTCATTGCCTCCCGTATTTCACTTCCTTTAGAAAAGCTTGCTATATCTACCAATGCTAAAGATATAGGGGCTTCGTTAGTTTATATTAAAGCTATCAATGCTTGGTATGCCGAAGCTGATCGACTTAAAAAGGCACTTTTTACGCATGTTAAGGTAATGATGGAAAGGGTTGATTCTTTAAATGAGGTGGCGCTTAAAGATCCCCTTACCGGCGTGAACAATAGATTGGGGTTTTCAACTAAAATACAGAATAACAAGTATGGGGCAGGAGCTTCAGTTATTGCTATTGATGTTGATTTTTTTAAAAAAATAAATGATAGTTTCGGGCATGGGGTCGGAGATGAGGTGCTTGTTTCTTTGGCTCAGATTATTAAGTCTTGTTGCCGTAGTGAAGATATTATTTGTCGGTTTGGTGGAGAAGAGTTTGTTGTTTTTCTGCCGAATACATCTGTGGTAACAGCGGAGTGTGTTGCGGAGCGTATTAGGAGTGTTATTGAACGTACTGTTTTCCCTAATAACTTGCGTGTCACCGTATCTGCTGGTGTGGCAACACAAGATGATCCTCTTGGTGGGATCGATTTTTTGCTGAAAAATGCTGACGATGCTCTTTATCAAGCTAAGAGAGAGGGGCGTAATAAAGTGATTGTATATAGCGCTATTTGAGTTTTTTTGATGACGCTTTACGCGCTAGTGTGCCGTTTTTTTTTGTGGGGAGGGGGGTTCAAGAAGCGGATCCTCTTGTTATCCCTTCGATGTCGTCGTAATCTCATGCCCTGCAAACAAAAAAACCACCGCTACCAACGGTGGTTCGTTTGCCGGAATCAAGAGCTACCAACTCTTTCTTCCGAAGGTAACTGGCTTTCACGGAGCGCAGGTACCAAAACTGTCCTTCCAGTGTAGCCGCAGTCAGGCCACCACTTCAAGAACTCTGTAGAACACTCTACTACTCCGCTCCGTGAATCCTCTTACTAATGGCTACCGCCACTGGCGATTTTTCGTGTCTGTTCCGGGTTGGACTCAAGATGATAGTTACCGGGACAACGTGGTAGTCGGGCTGAACGGGGGGTTCGTGCATACAGTCCAGCT
>NZ_KV789821.1:0-8943 GCF_001807705.1 Klebsiella sp. HMSC25G12
GAAATGACCTGCTTATTCGCACCTTCCCTAACTTTTCCAGTTTAATGGCCTCTCGTCGAGTTGTGTGGCAACAGTGTTGCCACCGGCGGAAATCCGCCGGTTTGAATGCTTTTTTGTTCAGCAGGCGACGAGGTGCCCGTCGCCAAAATCGGTAAAGCGCTGCGGTACTCTCTGATAGCCGATGGGTTTGATCGGTTCTGGTCTTATCGGCATTGCGCTGGTGGCTCGGGGTTGCCGTCTTTGCTGAACGTCAGGTATAGGAACGGCGCTGAGCAAGTGCTGAGTATAAGGATGCTGCGGATGGTGCAACACTCGATCTCGTGGGCCGATCTCCACGAGCTGGCCGCCAAACATCACCGCTACCCGGTGGCAGATGCGCTCCACCACCGCCATATCATGGGAAATAAACAGATAGCTGAGCCGATAGCGCTGACGCAAATCTTCCAGCAGCGTCAGCACCTGCGCCTGTACTGAAACATCCAGCGCGGAAACCGATTCATCGGCGATGATCACTTTCGGGTTCAGCGCCAGCGCGCGGGCAATGCAAATGCGCTGGCGCTGGCCGCCGGAAAACTGGTGCGGATAACGCCGCATCGCTTCCGCTGGCAGGCCGACCTGCTGCAATAGCTGCGCCACCCGCTCCGTGCGCTGTACTGCGGGCATCTGCTCATGAATCAGCAGCGGCTCCCCAACCAGGTCGAAAATAGTTTTGCGCGGATTGAGCGCCGCCCAGGGATCCTGAAACACCATCTGCAAATCGCGGCGTACCGCTCTTAACGCCTCGTCCTTCAGGCCGTGCAGCTCCTGTCCGTTAAGCTGCGCGCTGCCGCTAAATGGCACCATATTCATCAGCGCTTTTGCCGTCGTCGATTTACCGCAGCCGCTTTCACCGACGATGCCCAACGTCTCGCCGGGGAAAAGATCGAAGCTGACGCCATCGACGGCATGGACTTCGCGACGCACGCGCAGGCCGTCGCCGCGCACCGGAAAGCGCACGCTGAGGTCGCGGACGCTGAGCAACGGTCGCGTCGCCTCGACCGGCGCCAGCGCGGGCGCCTGGCCCAGCACCGGTACCGCCTGCAACAGCTGGCGGGTATAAGCCGCCTGCGGCGAGGTAAACAGCGTTTTTGCCGGAGCCTGCTCCATGATTTTGCCGTGACTCATGACCAGCACATCATCGGCCATTTCTGCCACCACTCCCATATCGTGGGTGATCAACAGCAGGCTGGTGGAAAACGCCTGCTGCAGTTCGCGCATCAACTCGAGGATCTGCGCCTGAATAGTGACGTCGAGGGCCGTGGTCGGCTCATCGGCAATCAGCACCTGTGGCTGGCACAGCATTGCCATGGCGATCATCACCCGCTGGCGCATACCGCCGGAAAGCTCGTGCGGATACTGTTGCAGGCGCTTCTCCACATGACTGATTTTGACCGCGTCCAGCATCGTGCTGACCCGGCTGCGCCGTTCACGGCGGCCCAGCACTTCGTGGCGTTGCAGCGTCTCTTCCAGCTGCTGGCCCACCGTCATCAGCGGATTGAGCGAGGTCATCGGTTCCTGAAAAATCATGGCAACCGACTTGCCGCGCAGCAGCTGCATTTGCCGCTCCGGCAGGCTGAGCAAATCCTGGTTATCAAAAATAATCGCGCCGCCTGGAATCTGTGCCTCCTCCGGAAGCAAACCCATGATCGCCAGCGAAGTCAGCGATTTACCGCTGCCCGACTCGCCGGCAATGCACAGAGTTTTTCCCGGCCAGAGCGCAAAGCTGACGTCATCCACCACCCGCTGTGTACCAAACTGGATCGACAGGCGCTCGACCGAGAGCAGCGGCGCCGGAAATAGGACTGCTGACATAACGCTCCTAATTAAACACGCTGTTGGGAAAATAGAACGACACCACCCAGTTAGGCCGATCGACGATTTCGCTGATGCGCAGATCGCCGCACACGGAGCAGAGCATATAGGCCTCTTCCGCCGACATCCCTTGTTCGCGGCACAGCGCATCGATGGTATAGCTTACCGCGTCGCGGGCGGCGGTCATCAGGTCAGGGCCAATGCCGGTGAAGGCGCTGTAGCCGTGCCGATCCAGATGTTGGGTCACTGGGCCAGGGGTGGCGAAACGCGGCGTTTTCAGCGGCATATCTTTAACCACTTCCAGCTTCACCACCACGTCCATCGCGCTTTCAATCGCCGTGCCGCAGACTTCACCATCGCCCTGCGCGGCGTGGGTGTCACCAATAGAAAACAACGCGCCTTCTACTTCCACCGGTAGCCATAATGTGCAGCCAGCGGCCAGATCGCGAATATCCAGATTGCCGCCCACGCGGCGCGGCGGCACCACCGAATGATGGCCCGCGGCGGCGGGAGCGACGCCGAGGGTACCGGCGAAGGGTTTCAGCGGTACGCGGCCATATCGGCCAAAGGCGCAGGGGGTTAAGGCCTGGCGGTCATATTGCCACAGCGTCAGCGCCGGATCAGAAAACTGATCGGCCAGCAGGCCGAAGCCCGGGATATTCGCAGTCCAGCCAAAGCCGTTGGGACGAAAGGATTCCAGCGTCACCTTTAGCGCATCGCCCGGCTGAGCGCCTTCCACATAGACCGGGCCACTGACCGGGTTGAGCTTATCAAACGGCAGCGTTGGGATATCCGCTGCGGTAGAACCGGCGTTGAACCAGCCGTTAGCCGCATCCAGGCAGTGAAACTCCAGTTGGCTGCCGGAAGCTACGTGCAGGACCGGGCTCAGGCTGTTATCCCAGCCGAAATGATGTTGAGCATGATGAATGGTCTTCACCAGACAATTTTGGCACATCCTGACTCTCCTTTAAGCAGCGGCGCCGTCCCGGCGCCATCAAATTATTTCAGTCCGATATAGTCGTAGTTGACTGGTACATGCACTGGATCGACATACAGCGCGTCCTCGCCCCCCATGCGTGCGGAATGTACGGTGTAGCGCTTCTCGTTGAATACCGGCACCCAGGGCGCGTCATCCATTGCAGTGATGAAGATTTTGCGCCAGGCTTCAATGCGCGCGTCCTGCTGGTCGGGTTTCACCATGCTGTCCGCCGCGGCCGCCTGCGCGTCCAGCGCTTTGTTGCAGTAGCGCGCCCAGTTCCAGCCGCCCTCTACCGCCCCGGCGCAGCCGAGGATCGGGCCATAGAAGTTGGAGGGATCCGGGAAATCGGCGATCCACGCCATGCCGCCGGACCAGACCATCGGCGCTTGGCTGGCGGAGCCGCCCGCCGCAATCACATTCGCCTGCGCCAGGGATTTGATGCTGGCGTGGATGCCCACTTTGGCCAGATCCTGCTGGATAGACTGGGCGATACGCGGCTGCGGATCGGTATTCATCACGTACAGTTCGGTAGCAAAACCGTTGGGGAAACCCGCTTCGCTGAGCAGTTGCTTCGCTTTTGCCGGGTCGTAGCTGAAACCCTGATATGCCTTGTCATAACCGGGCATGGCGGGTGGCAGTGGCTGGTTGGCCGGCGCCGCGCGTCCATTAATGATGCGCACGATGCGATCTTTGTTGACCGCCATGTTCACCGCCTGGCGGACTTTGAGATTATCGAAAGGCGGCAGCGTGGTTTTCATCGTCACGTAGCCGGTCTGCAACTGGTCGCCGGTGACCATCAGGCCCTTATAGGCCGGGTTGTTTTTAAACGACAGAAACTGTGCGGGCGGTACGCCGTCGCCGGCAATATCCACTTCGCCTTTTTCCAGCCGCAGCAGAGCGACCGAGGGATCCTGTCCCATTTCGAACTTTATGTGATCCAGCCGCGGCACGCCGGCTTTAAAGTAGTTCGGGTTTTTGCGGAAGATCAGCTCCTGGCCCAGCTTCCACTCCTGGAGCTCAAACGCGCCGCTGCCGACCGGATGCTTGCCGAAGTCGGCGCCCCATTTCTCCACCTCCTCACGGGGAACCACCGAGGCAAAGTTCAGCGCCAGCACATGCAGGAAGGTGGCGTTGGGCTCTTTCAGAGTGATTTTTACCGTATGATCGTCGACGACCTCGATACCGCTCAGGGTCGTGCTTTTACCGCTGGCCTCCTCGTCATAGCCCGCGATGGGACTGAAGAACCCGGCGCCCGGACTTTGGGTTTTCGGGTTGACTGTGCGTTCCAGAGAATATTTCACGTCCGCCGCCGTGACCTCGCGGCCGTTGTGGAATTTCACCCCTTTGCGTAGCACAAAGGTGTAGACCTTGCCGTCCTCGGAAATGGCGTAGCTCTCCGCCAGGTCGTTCACCAACTCGGTGGTGCCGGGACGATAGTCCATCAGGCCGTCGAACAGGCTTTTGATCATCGACCAGTTTTGCCAGTCATAGCCAATGGCCGGATCGAGGGTCGCCACGTCGTTCTGGTAGGTCACCACGATATCGCCGCCGGTCTTCTCGTCAGCCTGCGCGCCATAAGAGAAACAGGCCGCGGCCACCGCCATTGTCAATAACGCATTTTTCATCATCTTCCCCTGCTACTTTTTGACATCAATGCGCGGATCGACCCACGGCAGCACCAGATCCGCAATAAGGTTGCCGCCAACAATGGCAACCGCTGACACGGTGGTTACCCCGACAATCACCGGGATATCCACCTGTTGAATCGCCTGCCAGGCCAGCTGACCGATACCCGGCCAGCCAAAGACCGATTCGACTACCACCAGTCCGCCCATAAAAATGCCGATATCAATGCCTATCATCGGAATTAGCGGCAGCACGGCATTCGGCAGCACGTGACGCAGCAGTACGCGGGTTCGACCCAGCCCTTTGGCCCGCGCGGTACGGATAAAATCCTGATGCAGCACCTCAATCATCGACGAGCGCAACATGCGTGAATACCAGCCGCTGCCGAGCAGGCCGAGGGTTAGCGCCGGTAGCGCCAGATGGCTGAAGCCGCCATAGCCTCCCATCGGGAACCAGTTGAGTACCACGGCGAAAAGATAGAGAAAAAGCATCGCGGCGATGAACTGCGGCGCCGAAACACCGATAAAGGAGAGCGCCATCAGAAGCCGGTCCGCCAGCCCGCCGCGTTTTAACGCCGCCAGGGTGCCGAGGGCGATCCCCAGTACCAACTCGCAGAGAATACCCGCCGCCATCAGCTGCAGTGACGGCCCGATACGGGCGGAAACCAGTTCACTCACTTCGCTGCGCTGAATAAACGAGCGTCCCAGATCGCCGTGCAGCAGCCCCTGCAGATAACGCCAATATTGCTGATAAAACGGCAGATCCAACCCCAACTGATGGCGGATGTTTTCGACTACTTCCGGCGTGGCACTGCGCCCGGCGATTTGGCGCGCTGGATCGGCGGGCAACATAAACAGCAGCAAATAGCAGATCAACGTAACGCCAAGCAGGATCAGCCCGGCATGCAACAGACGTTTTCCCAGAAATAGCATTAGTTTCGTCCTTTTAAGCCGGGATCGAGGGCGTCGCGCAGGGCGTCACCAGCGATATTGAAAGAGAGCGACAGCAGCACAATCGCCGCGCCGGGAAAGAACACCAGCCAGGGAGCCGAAGTAAAATAGCTCTGGCTTTCAAAGATGATGTTGCCCCAACTCGGCGTTGGTGGCTGTACCCCCACCCCGAGGAACGATAGAGTAGCTTCCAGCAGGACTGTGGTGGAGATGCCTAGTGTGGCCCAGACCAGCACCGTTGGCGCCAGATGTGGAATTAAATGCACGCCGAGAATACGCAACGTTCCGGCCCCCAGGGTGCGTTCCACGGCGATAAAGTCGCGGGCGCTAAGCGCGCTAGTTTCGGCGTAGATAACCCTGGCGATCTGCACCCAGTTCACCATGGCGATCACCAGGGACACGATCCAGACACTTGGCTGGAAAATCGCCGCCAGGGCAATCGCCAGCAGCAGTGCGGGAAACGCCATCATCAGATCGGTAAAGCGCATCAGCAGCCCTCCGATACGCCCCTGCAGATAACCTGCGCTAAGCCCTACCAGGACGCCGATCAGTACTGCAGTGCCGTTGGCGACAACACCGATGAGTAACGAAGTACGAGCTCCGTAAATTAAACGCGAGAAGAGATCGCGTCCCAGCAGATCGGTTCCCAGCCAGTAAGTGCTGTTGGGAGAAAGCGGTGCGCCTTCCAGGCTCAGTCCCTCGACAAACTGTTCATCGGGATCGAAGGGGGTGAGCCAGGGGGCAAACAGCGCGCTCATCACCACCAGGAGAATAAACAGCAGCGAGAGCAGCAGGGCTGGCCGGCGCAGAAAATATCCGACTCTATTCATTGTGCTCCCCGCTTGCCGGACGACATTCGTAGCAGCCACTTCTGCGCCACCTGTGCCACCGACTGGTTCGTACACATTGATTCCGAGCGCAGGCGAACCCATGCCTGTTGTTCATCAATACTTTCCGCTTGCATCTGGGCCGCCAGAGCTTGGGTAATCTGCGGCATTGCTGCCAGACGCTGGCGCAGTAGCATCTGTTGCTGTTGAATGTCATGCAACTGCTGACGCAGCCCCACTGCCATCATCAGGGTGGTATAGATGGCTCGCTGTGTAATAGGCTTGGTAAGGAGCGCTGTTGCCCCTAACTCCAGCGCGCGCTGTACCTGGTAAAGTCCCTCATGTGAGGTCAGCGCGATCACCGGTATTCCCGCCAGATTGATCTGGCTCAGGGTTAGCGGGCTGGCGAATGCCTCCAGTTCCACCAGTACTGCACAGGGGGTGAGAGGAGGTAAAGCCTCATCTCCGGTCAGGTGATGCCAGCGGATACCCATCCGCGTCAGGTTTTTTTCCAGCGCTTCGCGACTCCTTGCTTCACAGTCTACCAGCAGGAGCGGCTGAGCATCTAAATCCGGGGACAGCAGCGTTTTCATTTAACAATCCTCAGAGCAGGTCTGGCTGCAACCGTTCGGCTTTCACGTAGCTCGGTCGCGGAGAGATAGGGATCGGGCATAACCGGCAGCGGTTCGCGATGCAGTATCTGAAAGCAAGTTTGTTGCAACTCAGCGATGTAGCAGGGCAAATAGGCGTGGTTGTTTCGAGCCATTACTGAGCGAGCGCCCGGAGAATCAACGTCGTGCTGACGATGCAGTGCCGCCAGCACCGCACCCGGCTCGCTGTTTCCGGCCTCGCGCAGGCTATTGGCAAACAGCCTTACTGCCCGCCAGCCGCCGATATAGTAGTGGGAGATGCGCTGTGCGCCATGTTGCAGGTGCTGCCGCGCGCAAAAATCGAGATCGACGCTCTCAAAAAACGGTCCGCAGGAAAGCAAACGTACCGCCCTTAGTGGCGCGACTTCGGCGACTTCGGCTTCGGTAAAATTACAGCTGAGCACCGCTAACGTCCGCCGATCGCGAAGACAGGCCTCGTCCAGTGCGCGCAGAAACGCATAAGAGGTTTCGCCTACCAGGTTATTGAGTACAAAATCTACCTCTGTGCTGAGAATCGCCTCAATCAACTCGGTCACGTTGCTGTTTCTCAGGTGCAGATATTTTTCGCCCACCACCGTACCGCCGGAACCTTCCACTACCTCAAGGGCGATACGATTGCTTTCCCAGCCCCAGACGTAGTTAGAGCCGATCAGCCAGGAGCGATTTCCGAACATATCCAGCGCCAGCCGCAGGAGTGGCAGCAGAGTCTGGTTCGGACAACCGCCCAGATATACGACCTGCTCGCAGCTCTCGAACCCCTCGTAAGGACAGCCATACCACAGCAGCAGGTTATGCTGCTCCAGGTCCGGGATAATCTCCTTCCGACTGGCAGAGGTAATGGTTCCGAAGATATGGCGGATGCCGTGAGCGATAAAGGTGCTCACCGCTTCACTGTAGGCTGCGAGTTCACCCGCAGGGTTGATATGTCGGGCCCGCAGCTGAAAAGGATAAGCAGGATCGGCATTGATTTCCTCTAAGGCATGGCGCGCACCAAGCAGTGTGCTGTTCGCCAGGTGGCTGTAGGTACCTTCTGTGGAAAGCAAAATTCCAATATCAATAGTTTGCACGTATGTTTGCTCTCTGCATTAATAAAAAAGCCTGATTGTCCTTATTAGGACAATCAGGCTTCATTACCTGTCGATATTTAATGGATTCAAGGCTTAAGGGTTGCCCCTGCTTGCATATACCCGACATGAAAAATTCATGCCATTTTTAAAGCACAGTTAAATCAATGGATTATTTATTTTTGGAGACACTTTTGCACCAATGGGATGCGGCTTGCTCAGTTATGGTGCAATTTTCTGATGCAGTCTGGTCTCTTCAACATGAGGTGGAGTAATGCACACCTGTTTTAGTTCCACGCACTTTTTGAGAGTTCCGGTTTTTCAGCCATCAGCAGGTGATCCTCCGGCGTCAGGTTATTCAGGGATTCATGGGGACGCTCTGGATGGAAGATCCTCGTGACGAAGCCGAATTTGCCCCCGGCCACGTGCTTTTTTTCGAGCGTAATGTTGTCCATGCATTACCAACCCTTCTTGAAGAACCCGTAATATTTCTGTCATTGGCCAGCCCTCGTCGTGATCCTGAAGATATTACCTTTGTTGACCCGAAAGATGGCACTGCCAGAACCTTTATGGCCAGAAATAATGAGTCAGCATAAAGGGCCAGAACCAAAGGTAAGGTGGAGCGGATGGTGAAATACCTCAAGGAGAACTTCTTCGTCCGGTACCGCCGGTTCGACAGCTTCGCCCAGGTTAATCAGCTACTGGAGCAGTGGATGGCTGACGTTGCCGACAGGCGGGAACTTCGCCAGTTCAGGCAGACACCGGAACAGCGCTTCACGCAGGAACAGGAGCATCTGCAGCCGTTGCCGGATACGGACTTCGATACCAGCTACTTCGATATCCGTCATGTCTCCTGGGATGGCTATATCGAGGTTGGCGGAAACCGTTACAGTGTGCCGGAAAGCCTGTGTGGCCAGCCGGTATCAATACGGATCTCGCTGGATGATGAACTGCGGATCTACAGTAATGAGCAGCAGATGGCATCGCACCGTCTCT
>NZ_KV789822.1:0-1104 GCF_001807705.1 Klebsiella sp. HMSC25G12
TTCATCATGGTTTAAAAGGGCGCATCGTCATCCATTGGTGGGAAATCATCCGGGAGTGGCTGAGGCGGTTGCTGAGACGGAGCCGCATCCTGACGGCCTTTCTTACCGCCCTTCGCTTTCGGGGATTTAGCCGGGGCCTGAGCAGGTTGTGCCGGGGTGGCAGGACTCTGCGGCGCGGCGCTCTCAGGCTCACCGGATTCACGGCGGCCGCCGAGCATCTGCAGGGTGCCGTTCTGGCCGACCAGCACCTCGGTGACGTAGCGCGTGACTCCGGCATCGTCCTGCCAGTTGCGGGTGCGCAGCTGGCCCTCGATGTAGACCTGTGCGCCTTTACGCAGGTATTCGCCCGCCACTTCCGCGAGCTTGCCGAACATGACAACACGGTGCCATTCGGTGTTTTCGCGCATCTCTCCCGTCTGCTTATCACGCCATGTTTCGGACGTGGCCAGCGTCAGGCTTGCCACTGCGCCGCCGTTGGGCATATAACGCACGTCCGGGTCCTGTCCCAGATGTCCGACCAGAATGACTTTATTAACGCCACGTGCTGCCATGATGAATCTCCTTACTCTGTTGTTTTGCCTTTAAAAACCATCACCCGTTGAGTTGCCGGGGCCGCGGTTTTGACTTTGTGCGGGGACCTGCTGAACCAGCCCCTGGATATAACCTTCACCCGTTTGAGAGCCGTTCGCCGCAAGGGCAAAGACGCCACGGCCTGACGCATCTGTCCGGGGCAGGACACAAAAGTTTTTGCGGTTCCATGCAAAAAGTTTTGTGGACTGTTCATTACACCCTGGACAGCCAATGCGACAGGTTGTGGCTATGTCAGCCCGGGCGAATGGACTCAAAAGGGTGATACGGGTACCAGGGGAAAGGAGCAGGCACCCGCCGCAACGACGGAACGCGCGGGCGCGAAACGGCGTTGCCCTGCAGAGTGCCGGCAGGTGTATCGACGGCACGGTGAAAGCGGCGCGGCCGGAACGGTCGCAGCAAGCGCTGCCGTTGACCTCAGACATCAGACACTAGCCGTCAGGCCCGAAACCGCGCAGCGGGTTCGGCGGAGCTTACCGCGTCTTTTCGCGGTTAGCGGAGTGTGGCTCGACGACC
>NZ_KV789822.1:1124-4376 GCF_001807705.1 Klebsiella sp. HMSC25G12
CATCAGACACTAGCCGTCAGGCCCGAAACCGCCTGCGGGTTCGGCGGAGCCCGGCAGGTGCGAAGCAGCTGCCCTGGCGGAGTGTGGCTCGACGACTGGACAGCGCAGCTGGCCGGGAGCCGAAGGTGTCCAGTGCGGGTGTGCTTTTAAAGCCTTTAAGGGTTAAAAAGAGACATCACAGCAGGGAGAAGAAGAGGAAGCAGACAGACAGCAGGCAGCAAACAGGGAAGACGCGGAAAGGAAATGCGGGCGGCGCGTCAGCGCGGCCCGGCTTTTCTGCGCCGCAGGCGCGCGGCCTTTCGAGGCGCGGCCAGACGGGGACAGATCCCCCCGCCGGCATAATGTGTCATCAGACGGTTATTCTGAGGATGGCGGTCGCTACCTCGGTATACGTGAATGTTCCCCGCGGCAATGGCTCCCAGACGTCCGCCAGGGACTCCAGCGCCTTTTGCTGACGCGGCCCGTCCAGACATATGCCAGTCAGAATCCCGCCAGGTTCAAGCAGAGTTAATGCCCGCCGGATATGCCGGATATCATCACCGCGATGAAACGGCGGATTCATGATGATTCGGGTATACCGGCGATCCGGATGGTATTCGAGAAAATCCCCGCACCAGGTCCGGACCTCCGGGAAACGTGCCTGCAGGTGGCTGACTAATCCGGCGTGCAGCTCCACGGCGTCACACTTCGCCCGGGGGACTGCATCCCTGATCGCCTGCAGTATAGCGCCCGTTCCGGCGCTGGGTTCCAGAACGCGATCGGTTTCCCGGACATCAGCCAGCTCAACCAGCCGGCGACATTCCGGGGAGGGGGTAACAAAAAGCTGCGAGCTACCCTGAATTTCAGCGACAGGGGCGCGCCCCTCCAGTTTGTCCCGCATCGCCTGAATACGGTGTTTAAGGTCATGATGCATGAATATACTCCCTGACCTCCCCGGCAAGATGCCGGGGAGCCTTCCTGTCATTTTTTCGGAATTTCAACGGTTTTCATGTCTGTGATATACACATTCACGAGCCTACAGCCGTGCGTCATGCACCGGCGGAAGCGGTAAGCGCCGTGTGTTTCAGTTTCTGCAGCACCCCGCACGCCTTTATAATCAGCGGGTAATTTCGCCCACTCGGCCTTTGTCATTTCCCGGAACCCTTCGCCCGGATAGTTGACGATCGGTGGGCGCTTCGCCGCTTTCTTCGCGTCGCTGGCTTCCTCCGCTGTCGGGGCTTTGTAGTCCGTGATACGGTCGGGCGTGAGTTTCATCGTGCCGCTGTAGCCCAGAAAGCGATAACAGGGCGTTTCGACTGAACTCACCTCCCCCTGACTCCGGTTAACCCGGAGAATGGTTAACCATTCTCCCCGGCTCAGTACCTGCCCGCCTGGTTCAAATTCCTCTGTTCGGGTGACAACGCCTCCGTTTTCATTGAGCATCGCGCGTTCGTAGGCCAGGCGGTTCTGGTAATGATTAACCCAGCGCTGTTGGTGGCTAATCGTGCGCTCATGACAGCGGATCGCAATATCCCGCGCCTGTTCAAAAGTAATGATCTCCTCAGTCAGGGCGGAATGGAGAGACATCGAACCCTCATACTGGCTTTTCTCTGCCGGGCGGGGGTATTTGTCGAGCGTGAAGCTGGCATAAATATGGTCATAATTACTGACCAGTAACGCCATATTCAGATCGAGCGTCTGCGCACGCCACATCGTCATATACTTTTCAGACCGGGCAATGTGTTTTTGGGACTTGCGTAATTCCGCCTCGATTTTTTTGATACGGCGGTAACGCACATCCGGACGCTCCTTGTATTTCGCGTGTTGCAGAGAGGCCTGCGCGCGCTGTTCCCAGTATTCCGCGCGCTCGAACAGCATCACCGCACGTTTCATGCCGTTCTCAATTTTCTGCGCATGCCGGCGCGCGCGGCGCTCGCTGTGGTGGCCTACCAGGATCGGCTGTCCCAGCGGGACAGCCGATGCCAGCGAATCAACATGCGCAAGCGCCTGCTCCGATTCAACCGCCCGCCGGTCACTGTAGTCACTGAACCGCCCGGCGCGCTGCTCCTGGCGATCAAACAGGGTACTGTCCTCGTCCTCGATATCACCGGCGAGGGAAAGCAGGACATCCTCCCGCCCCGGCGTCCAGGCTGGCGCCACAAAGAGTTCCTGTTTGGGCGCCCAGCGAAAGCCGGCTTTGTTGATCAGAGAATACGTTTCCTCATCGAGCCGTAATGATGCGTAAAGTCGCAGTTTGTTGTCATCGGGTGAATAGGTTGCCCGGTAGGTCTGGCCTGCGGTGTTTTCCGTCATGATCTGTGCGATAGTCGGTGCCATTGTGTTTTCTCCTTCCTGCAGTTGCCGCCCCTCGCGGGGCGGCTCACCTCATCAGTTAAATGCGCGTTTCAGTTCCAGCGTGCGGAGTACCTGCCCGAGGGCGGTATTTTTCATCGCGGGGATGTGGACACCGCGCCCTTTGCGGTGACTTCTGGCGATATGACGCCCGAAAGCTCTGAGAGCGGGATCAATCTCCGGTGCGGTGATATCTGCGCGCAGAATGCGCGAGTGACGACGGGGCTTTACAGCGCCTGCGGAAGGTGAAAAAATAGAAACGATCATAGAGTTGACTCCTTATGGTAGTTAACGAAGCCGTAAAAACCGTTCGTGCGATTTTTACGGCGTGGGAGAAGCAGGGTTTACCCTGCTTTTTTCATATCTGCGGTTTGCTTCCCGCCTCTTCTTCCTCCTTCTGAACCTGATCGGTAATGTCTTCAGGTGCGCCCAGAAACCAGCCTTTGACGGGTTTACAGCGTTCAATAAACGCTTTTATCGCCCGTTTTCCGGTCGTGGCCTGCACCCGGGTAAACATCGGCAGATTGCCGCTGGCATTGCTTCCCAGAAATGCGATCCGATACGTTCGCAATGAAGGATCCTGCATTTTTCTTTTTCCTGATTTTTAAAGAACATCACCCGTTGAGTTGCCGGGGCCGCGGTTTTGACTTTGTGCGGGGACCTGCTGAACCTGCCCCCTGGTATTAACTTCACCCGTTTGAGAGCCGTTCGCCGCAAGGGCGTAAACGAGCACGGGCGACAGCAGCTGTCCAGGGCGCGGTTTACCGCGTGCCATTTACCCTGGACGGATGATGGCGACTGTGGTTGTCTCAGCCCAGGCGAATGGACTCAAACGGGGGATACGGCGCCAGGGGGAAGGAGCAGGCACCCGCCGCAACGACGAAGAGCGCGGGCGCGAAACGGCGTTGCCCTGCAGAGTGC
>NZ_KV789823.1:0-86354 GCF_001807705.1 Klebsiella sp. HMSC25G12
GTTCGAGTCCCGTCCGTTCCGCCACTTATTAAAATTAAGCCTGCTATATTAGCGGGCTTAATAGCGAGAAAGATTTAGGGGCGTAGCTCAGTTGGTAGAGCACCGGTCTCCAAAACCGGGTGTCGCGAGTTCGAGTCTCTCCGCCCCTGCCATATATAATCCTTTGCTTAGGCAAAGGATTTTTTTTGCTTGTAATTTTTCCATTCCTCTCTCTTCCTTGCTTTCTGAGCACTCCATCCATGGAGTCAGATCTTTATTCCAGTATGCTGCTTTTCAGGATCTCGCGAATATGCGCTTGTTTATCACTATTTTGTAGCCAAATGGCATACAGAGGACGTGAGAGCGTTACGCTATCGGTCACCGTATGCAGACCACTTTTCTGCTGCGCCCAACTGACGGGTAACCAGGTACAGCCATTCAAGGTACTGAGTTGCTGATAAGCCAGTTCTGCGGAGCTCGTTGTTAACAGTGGCACATCATCGCTACCAATCAGCCCCACTTCGTTTTGCTGGAAATCCGGCCCCCATTCCAGACGCAGGTAGTTCAAATCATTCTTATTTTTCCCTGGGGCGGCACAATAGAGCGCCAGGGTGAAATTACCCAGCAACTGGCAGCTTAATTCATCCATCTTCGGTGATTCAGTTGTGATCAGGAGATCGAGCTGGCGTTCATGCAACTGTTTAACTAATGACTGACGTTGGGCGATCCGCGCCTCGAATTGCAGGTTATAGGGATCTTTGTAGAGAGTCCCCAGCCAGCCGTTCAGTAGACATTCCCACAGCGACGCGCTGGCCCCGATGGAGAATTCGTTATGTCGCGAAGAGTGAGCGACCTCCTTGCGCGCGGCCTGCCAGGTGTTCATCAACGTTTCGGCGTAGGGCAGTAGCTTTTCTCCGGCGGTCGTCAGACGAATGTTATTACGATGGCGGGTGAACAGGTTCACGCCAAGTTGATTCTCCAGCTGACGAATACGAAAGCTGACCGCTGACTGCGTCAGGTAAAGTGCCTCTGCTGCCCGCCCAAAGTGACGAGTTCTGCTCACTTCCAGGAAAGTCTTGAGCAATTCCGTATCCACACCGTTCTCCACAAAATTATTTGTCGTCATGATTTAAATGTTTTGTTTGACGCTCTGTCAAGCGTAACTAATACTCCGCGCCATAAATAGCTCGGCCAAAGAATCAGGAGCGTGTAGGATGGCGGAAAGCTTTACGACGACTAATCGTTTTTTCGACAATAAAAATTATCCACGCGGGTTCTCCCGTCATGGTGATTTCACCATCAAAGAGGCGCAACTGCTGGAACGTCATGGTTATGCCTTTAACGAACTGGAACTGGGTAAACGCGAACCTGTTACCGATGATGAAAAACAATTTGTCTCGGTGTGCCGTGGTGAACGTGAGCCGGTAACGGAAGCAGAACGCGTATGGATTAAGTATATGGCACGCATTAAGCGGCCGAAGCGTTTCCATACTCTTTCCGGCGGCAAACCGCAGATGGAAGGCGCTGACGATTACACCGAAAGCGATGACTAAGAAAAAAGGGCGTAAGCCCTTTTTTTACGCCATCATTTTCTGCAGATGGTTTAGCATCCGGTCTATTGCCCGATAGCTGAGCGCCTCCTGCAAATGGCGGCGTTCAATCTCTTCAGCTTCTGCCAGATCGGCAATGGTTCTTGCCACCTTTAACAGACGCTGCCAGGCCCGTATAGAAAGCCCCAGCTGCGTTAACGTCTGTTCCAGCCAAAGCGCATCCTCCTGGCGCAAGTGACAGCAACTCTTCATTTCACGATTCTCAAGATGCGCATTCAGCTTATTTTGCCTGAGCATTTGACGTTCACGTGCCGCCAGCACACGCTGACGGACCGTCGCACTCGATTCTTCGCCCTGCGTGCCCTGGCTCAGTATCCCCGGCGGCGGGAGCGGGATCTCTAAAGAAAGATCGAAGCGGTCGAGAAAAGGGCCGGACAGGCGCCCAAGGTAGCGCAATGTCTGCTCAGGCGACGCGCGATTATGTTTGCCCTGATAATGCCCGGTAGGGCTTGGGTTCATTGCCGCGATAAGCTGAAAACGCGCCGGATAGTGAATCTTGGCGCGCGATCGTGATATGTGGATCTTGCCTGACTCAATGGGTTCACGCAGCGCGTCCAGCACCCGTCGTTCAAACTCTGGCAGTTCATCAAGAAATAGGACGCCATTATGGGCCAGTGAAATCTCGCCGGGGACAGGTATTGAGCCTCCGCCTACCATCGCTGCCAGCGAGGCGCTATGGTGAGGGGCGCGAAACGGCCTCTGACGCCACCGGGTCTTCGCAGTCTGGAGGTTGACCAGACTTTGAATGGCCGTGCTCTCCAGCGCTTCCTGGTTGCTTAATGGCGGTAAAAGGCCGGGGAGTCGGCAGGCAAGCATTGTTTTGCCGGTACCGGGCGGGCCAATCAGCAGCAGGTTGTGGCCACCGGCCGCCACAATCTCCAGCGCTCGCTTGCCTTGTTGTTGGCCGATAACATCACGTAGATCTTCACAGCGTTCATCAACGGCGGGCACGTCGGCGAGAGGCGGCGAGAGCGATGCTTGCCCTGCGAGAAACGCGCACACCTGTTGCAGATGGTCGGCGACCAGGCAATCGCTGCCGCCGATCAGACCCACCTCAGCCGCATTGTCAGAGGAGACGACAATGCGCCGGCCGGCTTTGATGGCTTCCATTGCGCTGGGGATCGCCCCTGGAACGCCGCGTAAGCCGCCTGTAAGGGCGAGTTCGCCCACAAACTCATATTGATTCAATCGGGTAGTGTTGAGCTGCTCTGAGGCGACGAGAAGCGCGAGAGCGATGGGAAGGTCATATCGCCCGCCCTCTTTGGGCAGATCCGCGGGTGCCAGGTTAATGGTTATTTTCTTCGCAGGGAAAGCGTAGCCGCTGTTGATCAAGGCGCTGCGTACCCGGTCGCGGGCCTCTTTCACGGTGGTCTCCGGTAGCCCGACCATGGTCAAGCCAGGCAGACCGCTGCTGAGATGAACCTCGATAGTAATCAATGGCGCTTCGATACCGAGCGCCGCGCGTGTGTAAACGATGGCGAGCGACATAAAACCTCCTGGACAGAGAAGGATTATGACGAGCCTGCCGTGAAACGGCAGCGGCAATAACACGAAGTTAGAAGCATAAATCCATTATTTTCACGCCATCTCGTTACATTTAGCCGAAAATGGAAGCGTGATCGAAAAAGGTGGTGCATCCGAAACAGAGATGGGCGCTGAGCGTACAGCGTGAAAGAAAACTGAATTTTTTTCATTTCTGATTTTCTTCATATAAAACAATTATTTTTCCTGAAACTGTTAGGCTGCTCAGAAACCAGGATATAAAAAAATCTTGTGTTTTATGTGATGTCTGTGGTACCTCTTTAGGTATTCCTTCGAACAAGAAGCCAGAAAGTACAGAAAATGACAGCCCTTCTACGAGTGATTAGCCTGGTCGTGATTAGCGTGGTGGTGATTATTATCCCACCGTGCGGGGCTGCACTTGGACGAGGAAAGGCTTAAGAATCAAGCCTTAACGAACTAAGACCCCCGCACCGAAAGGTCCGGGGGTTTTTTTATAACTGAAATAACCTAAGCGAGGAGCAGATGATGACTTTTAGCATAAAATTCTGTTTCTCCCGATTTATGACGGGGAACTAACTATGAATGGCGCGCAGTGGGTGGTACATGCTTTGCGGACACAGGGAGTCGACACAGTTTTTGGCTATCCGGGTGGCGCAATTATGCCGGTTTACGATGCACTGTATGACGGCGGCGTGGAGCACCTGCTGTGTCGGCATGAGCAAGGGGCAGCCATGGCGGCTATTGGCTATGCGCGAGCAACCGGGAAAACCGGGGTGTGCATAGCGACGTCCGGCCCGGGCGCGACCAACCTGATCACTGGCCTGGCGGACGCCCTGCTTGATTCCATTCCCATTGTCGCTATCACCGGCCAGGTGGCCGCTCCCTTCATCGGCACGGATGCGTTCCAGGAAGTAGACGTTCTTGGTTTGTCACTGGCCTGTACTAAGCACAGTTTCCTCGTGCAGTCTCTGGATGAGCTGCCGCGGGTTATCGCTGAAGCTTTCCAGGTGGCAAACTCAGGCCGTCCGGGCCCGGTGCTGGTTGATATCCCTAAGGATATTCAGATGGCCCAGGGCGAGCTTGATCCTCATTTCTCTACCGTCGACGATGAGATGGCGTTCCCGCAGGCGGAGGTTGCTCAGGCTCTGCAGATGCTGGCTCAGTCACAGAAGCCGATGCTGTATGTTGGCGGCGGGGTGGGTATGGCGCAGGCGGTACCGGCTTTGCGTGAATTCCTGGCGGTAACCCGAATGCCGGCAACCTGCACGCTGAAAGGGCTGGGCGTGGTGGCCGCAGATTATCCGTATTATCTCGGTATGCTGGGCATGCACGGCACTAAGGCGGCCAACCTGGCGGTACAGGAGTGCGATCTGCTGATCGCTGTCGGCGCGCGCTTTGACGATCGTGTGACCGGTAAGCTCAATACCTTCGCTCCGCATGCCAAAGTGATCCACATGGACATCGATCCGGCGGAGCTGAACAAGCTGCGTCAGGCGCACATCGGTCTGACCGGCGATCTGAACCGCTTGCTGCCGGCGCTGCAGCAGCCGTTAGCTATCGATGCCTGGCGCGAGCATAATGCCGCACTGCGTACCGAGCACGCCTGGCGTTACGATCATCCCGGCGAGGCGATCTACGCGCCGCTGCTGCTGAAGCAGCTTTCCGACCGTAAGCCGGCGGATAGCGTCGTGACAACCGACGTTGGCCAGCACCAGATGTG
This sequence comes from Klebsiella sp. HMSC25G12, assembly GCF_001807705.1. Taxonomy (NCBI): domain Bacteria; kingdom Pseudomonadati; phylum Pseudomonadota; class Gammaproteobacteria; order Enterobacterales; family Enterobacteriaceae; genus Klebsiella; species Klebsiella sp. HMSC25G12. The sequence continues at coordinate 4,813 of NZ_KV789823.1, forward strand.
GTCGGCTCAACATATGACCTATACCCGCCCGGAAAACTTTATCACCTCCAGCGGCTTAGGCACGATGGGCTTTGGCCTGCCAGCCGCCGTTGGTGCCCAGGTGGCGCGCCCGGACGATACGGTGATCTGTATCTCCGGTGACGGTTCCTTCATGATGAACGTGCAGGAGCTGGGCACCGTCAAGCGCAAACAATTACCGTTAAAGATCGTGTTACTCGACAACCAGCGGTTAGGGATGGTTCGACAATGGCAGCAGCTGTTTTTCCAGGAACGTTATAGCGAAACCACTCTGACTGATAACCCTGATTTCCTCACGCTGGCCAGCGCCTTCGGTATTCCTGGCCAACACATCACCCGTAAAGACCAGGTTGAAGCGGCACTCGACACCATGCTTTCGAGCCAGGGGCCATACCTGCTTCATGTCTCAATTGACGAACTTGAGAATGTCTGGCCGTTGGTGCCGCCCGGCGCCAGTAATGCAGAAATGCTGGAGAAATTATCATGAAGCAACATCAGGTCGCTTTGCAGGCGCGTTTCAATCCGGAAACCTTAGAGCGCGTGCTGCGCGTGGTCCGCCACCGTGGTTTTCAAATCTGCGCAATGAATATGGAAACCGCGTCGGATGCGCAAAATATAAATATCGAATTGACCGTTGCCAGCCCGCGGCCCGTCGAATTACTGTTTAGTCAATTAAGTAAACTGGTCGACGTCGCCTGCGTCGAGATCCAGCAACCCACATCACAACAAATCCGCGCCTGAGCGCAGAGGAATAAAAAAAATGACGACGAAGAAAGCTGATTACATTTGGTTCAATGGCGAGATGATCCCATGGGGCGAGGCGAAAGTGCACGTCATGTCCCATGCGTTGCACTACGGGACTTCGGTATTCGAAGGCATCCGCTGCTACGACTCGCACAAGGGCCCGGTGGTGTTCCGTCATCGCGAACATATGCAGCGTCTGCATGACTCAGCCAAAATTTATCGTTTCCCGGTCTCGCAGAGCGTTGATGAGCTGATGGAAGCCTGCCGCGAAGTTATCCGTACCAATAAACTGACCAGCGCTTATATTCGTCCGCTGGTGTTTGTTGGCGATGTTGGCATGGGCGTTAACCCGCCGGACGGTTACAAAACCGACGTTATCATCGCGGCGTTCCCGTGGGGCGCCTACCTCGGCGCAGAAGCGCTGGAGCAGGGGATCGATGCGATGGTTTCTTCCTGGAACCGCGCGGCGCCTAACACCATCCCAACCGCGGCGAAAGCGGGCGGCAACTATCTCTCCTCTCTGCTGGTCGGCAGCGAAGCGCGTCGTCACGGTTATCAGGAAGGTATCGCGCTGGATGTTAACGGTTATATCTCCGAAGGTGCAGGCGAAAACCTGTTTGAGGTAAAAGATGGCGTGCTGTTTACTCCGCCGTTCACCTCTTCCGCGCTGCCGGGCATTACCCGCGACGCGATCATCAAACTGGCGAAAGATCTTGGCATCGAAGTGCGCGAGCAGGTGCTGTCCCGTGAATCGCTGTACCTCGCGGATGAAGTGTTCATGTCCGGCACCGCGGCAGAAATCACCCCGGTACGCAGCGTTGACGGCATCCAGGTCGGCGCAGGTCGCCGCGGGCCGGTGACCAAACGCATTCAGGAAGCCTTCTTTGGCCTCTTCACCGGTGAAACAGAAGATAAATGGGGCTGGTTGGATCCGGTAAGTAAGTAATTAAAAATGGGACGGCACGCACCGTCCCATTTAATAAACAGAGATGGGAGTAAAAAGAGCATGCCTAAGTACCGTTCCGCCACCACCACACATGGCCGCAACATGGCGGGCGCCCGCGCGTTGTGGCGCGCAACCGGAATGACCGATGCCGATTTCGGCAAACCGATTATCGCCGTCGTCAACTCCTTTACCCAGTTTGTCCCCGGGCACGTGCACCTGCGCGATCTCGGTAAACTGGTTGCCGAGCAGATTGAAGCGGCAGGCGGTGTCGCCAAAGAATTTAACACCATCGCGGTGGATGATGGGATCGCCATGGGCCACGGGGGTATGCTCTATTCACTGCCATCCCGCGAGCTGATCGCTGACTCGGTCGAGTACATGGTTAACGCCCACTGCGCCGATGCCATGGTCTGTATCTCCAACTGCGACAAAATCACTCCGGGGATGCTGATGGCCTCTCTGCGCCTGAACATTCCGGTGATCTTTGTTTCCGGTGGCCCAATGGAAGCCGGGAAGACCAAGCTGTCAGATAAAATCATCAAGCTCGACCTGGTGGATGCGATGATCCAGGGGGCGGATCCGAAAGTGTCCGACGAACAGAGTAACCAGGTGGAACGTTCCGCTTGTCCGACCTGTGGTTCCTGTTCCGGGATGTTCACCGCGAACTCCATGAACTGCCTGACCGAAGCGCTGGGCCTGTCACAGCCGGGTAACGGCTCGCTGCTGGCGACCCACGCCGATCGTAAGGAGCTGTTCCTGAACGCCGGTAAACGTATCGTGGAGCTGACCAAACGCTACTACGAGCAGGATGACGCTTCCGCCCTGCCGCGCAATATCGCCAGCAAGGCGGCATTTGAAAACGCCATGACCCTCGATATCGCGATGGGCGGTTCAACCAATACCGTACTGCACCTGCTGGCGGCGGCGCAGGAAGCCGAAATCGACTTCACCATGAGCGATATCGACAAACTGTCCCGCAAGGTCCCGCAGCTGTGTAAAGTGGCGCCGAGTACGCAGAAATACCATATGGAAGACGTGCACCGGGCTGGTGGCGTTCTGGGCATTCTGGGCGAGCTGGACCGCGCTGGTTTACTCAACCGCGATGTGAAAAACGTCCTTGGCCTGACGCTGCCGCAGACCCTGGAACAGTACGATGTGATGGTGACCCAGGACGACGCGGTGAAAAAAATGTTCCGCGCCGGCCCGGCCGGGATCCGTACCACTCAGGCATTCTCGCAGGATTGCCGCTGGGATACGCTGGATGACGATCGCGCCGAGGGATGTATCCGTTCTCTGGAACATGCCTACAGTAAAGACGGTGGCCTGGCGGTCCTGTACGGTAACTTTGCTGAAAACGGCTGTATTGTCAAAACCGCCGGTGTGGACGATAGCATCCTGAAATTTACCGGCCCGGCGAAAGTTTATGAAAGCCAGGACGAAGCGGTTGATGCCATCCTCGGCGGCAAAGTCGTGGAAGGCGACGTCGTGGTTATTCGCTATGAAGGGCCGAAAGGCGGGCCGGGGATGCAGGAAATGCTCTATCCGACCACCTTCCTGAAGTCCATGGGTCTTGGCAAAGCGTGCGCGCTGATCACCGATGGCCGTTTCTCCGGCGGCACCTCCGGGCTTTCCATCGGCCACGTATCGCCGGAAGCGGCGAGCGGCGGCAACATCGCGATCATCGAAGATGGCGACATGATTGCTATCGATATTCCGAACCGCGGTATTCAGCTGCAGCTCAGCGATGCAGAAATCGCCGCCCGTCGCGAAGCACAGGAAGCGCGTGGCGATAAGGCGTGGACGCCGAAAGACCGCGAGCGCCAGGTCTCCTTTGCACTGCGCGCTTATGCCAGCCTCGCGACCAGCGCCGACAAGGGCGCGGTGCGCGATAAATCAAAACTGGGTGGCTAATTATGGCGGACTCACAACCCCTGTCCGGTGCCCCTGAGGGCGCCGAATACCTGAGAGCAGTGCTGCGCGCGCCAGTTTATGAAGCGGTGCAGAAAACGCCGCTGCAAAAAATGGAGAAGCTCTCTTCGCGGCTGGATAACGTTATTCTGGTCAAACGCGAAGATCGCCAGCCGGTACACAGCTTTAAGCTGCGCGGCGCCTACGCGATGATGTCCAGCCTGACGGCGGAACAGAAATCGAATGGGGTAATCACGGCGTCGGCAGGCAACCATGCGCAGGGAGTGGCTTTCTCAGCCTCCCGGCTTGGGGTTAAGGCGCTGATCGTGATGCCGGTAGCGACCGCCGATATCAAAGTCGATGCCGTTCGCGGTTTTGGCGGCGAAGTGCTGCTGCATGGCGCCAACTTTGACGAAGCGAAAGCTCGGGCGATTGAACTGGCGCAGCAGCAGGGCTTCACCTGGGTGCCGCCGTTTGATCACCCGATGGTGATCGCGGGTCAGGGAACCTTGGCGCTGGAGCTGCTGCAGCAGGATGCCCACATCGACCGTGTATTCGTCCCGGTGGGCGGTGGCGGTCTGGCGGCGGGCGTGGCGGTGCTGATCAAGCAGCTGATGCCGCAGATTAAAGTGATAGCGGTAGAAGCGGAAGACTCGGCATGTCTGAAAGCGGCGCTGGATGCCGGCCATCCGGTGGATCTGCCGCGCGTCGGTTTGTTTGCTGAAGGCGTGGCGGTCAAACGCATCGGCGATGAAACCTTCCGTTTGTGCCAGGAGTATCTGGACGACATCATCACTGTCGACAGCGACGCTATTTGCGCGGCGATGAAAGATCTGTTCGAAGATGTGCGGGCGGTGGCGGAGCCTTCCGGCGCGCTGGCGTTGGCGGGGATGAAGAAATATGTCGCCCAGTACAATATTCGCGGCGAGCGACTGGCTCATATTCTGTCCGGGGCCAACGTTAACTTCCACGGCCTGCGATACGTGTCTGAGCGCTGCGAGCTCGGGGAACAGCGCGAAGCGCTGCTGGCGGTGACGATCCCGGAAGAGAAGGGCAGCTTTCTGAAGTTTTGCCAGCTGCTGGGCGGGCGCTCGGTGACGGAGTTCAACTACCGCTTTGCTGATGCTAAAGACGCCTGCATTTTTGTCGGGGTACGCCTGAGTCGCGGGCTGGAGGAGCGGAAAGAGATCCTCCAGTTACTGAACGATGGCGGCTACAGCGTCGTTGACCTTTCCGATGACGAAATGGCCAAGCTCCATGTGCGCTATATGGTCGGCGGCCGGCCGTCCAAAGCGCTGCAGGAGCGGCTGTTCAGCTTCGAGTTCCCTGAATCGCCGGGGGCGCTGCTGAAGTTCCTGCATACCCTTGGCACCCACTGGAATATTTCGCTGTTCCACTACCGTAGCCACGGCACCGACTATGGTCGGGTGTTAGCGGCCTTTGAGCTGGGCGAGCACGAGCCGGACTTTGAAACCCGCCTTAATGAACTGGGCTATGAGTGCCACGATGAAACGCATAACCCGGCGTTCCGCTTTTTCCTCGCGGGCTAGTGGTTAGGCAGGATTTTCCAGAAAGCATCAATAAGCGGCTCATGCAGCCGCTTTTTTTGTGCGCAAACGCCCAGCTCAAACGGGGTTTGCTCATCACTGCGCTCCAGAATCATCACCCGGTTGCGTACCGGTTCCGGGCTGTTTTCCAGTACCACCTCCGGTAGCAGCGCCACGCCGCAGCCGAGGGCGACCATCGACACCATCGCTTCGTGTCCCCCGACGGTGGCATAGATCGACGGGTTGCTGATTTTATGGCGTCGAAACCACAGCTCGATGCGCCGACGTACCGGCCCCTGGTCAGCCATGATAAACGGCACTGTCGACCAGTCCGGACGCTCGACGGTCACCTGGTTACGCACCGGGCAGGGAAGCGCCGGGGCAATTAACACCACGGCGAGGTTCTCCAGCATCGAAAACGCCACCGATCCCGGCAGGGTCTCTGGTTTACCGGCAATCGCCAGGTCGGCTTCACCGGTGACGACCTTCTCCATGGCGTCAGCGGCATCGCCGGTCGATAATTTTATCTCAACCGAAGGATGCGCGGCGCGAAAGCGGTCGAGGATCGGCGGCAGATGGCTATAAGCGGCGGTGACAGAGCAGAAGATATGCAGCTCGCCGGAGAGCGACGGTCCCTGCTGATCGATGGCGTGGCGAAGCTGCTGATACTGCAGTAAGGTCTGCTGGGCAAAGGTGCGTAACTCTTCCCCGGCTTCGGTGAGCGTCACCGTGCGATTATCACGCACGAACAGCGGCTGGCCGAGGTCCTCTTCCAGGCGTTGGATCTGCCGCGAAAGGGTCGAAGGACTGACGTGCATGGCCCGCGCGCTGCGGCCAAAATGGCGGCTTTCCGCCAGATGCAGAAAGGTTTTCAGATCGCGTAAATCCACGGCGCGTACTCCCCGATTTTGTATTTCATAAATTGCAACGTGACGTTGTGAATATATCAATTTCCGCAATAAAATTCCTGTCATATAGTAAGTTCATTCTCGCAAAAGCGAACCGAACAATAAGCACGACAACACAACATCACGAGGTATCACCATGGCTAACTACTTCAACACACTGAATCTGCGCCAGCAGCTGGCACAGCTGGGCAAATGCCGCTTTATGGGGCGCGATGAATTTGCCGATGGCGCAAGCTATCTTCAGGGTAAAAAAGTAGTCATCGTCGGCTGTGGCGCGCAGGGCCTGAACCAGGGTCTGAACATGCGTGATTCCGGCCTGGATATCTCCTATGCGTTGCGTAAAGAAGCGATTGCCGAGAAGCGCGCTTCCTGGCGTAAAGCGACCGAAAACGGCTTCAAAGTCGGTACCTATGAAGAGCTGATCCCGCAGGCCGACCTGGTGGTTAACCTGACGCCGGACAAACAGCACTCTGACGTTGTGCGTTCCGTACAGCCGCTGATGAAAGACGGCGCGGCGCTGGGTTACTCCCACGGCTTCAACATCGTTGAAGTGGGCGAGCAGATCCGCAAAGACATCACCGTGGTGATGGTGGCGCCGAAGTGCCCGGGTACCGAAGTTCGTGAAGAGTACAAACGCGGTTTCGGCGTGCCGACGCTTATCGCCGTCCACCCGGAAAACGATCCGAAAGGCGAAGGCATGGCCATTGCCAAAGCCTGGGCAGCGGCGACCGGCGGCCATCGTGCGGGCGTTCTGGAATCCTCCTTCGTGGCGGAAGTGAAATCTGACCTGATGGGCGAGCAGACCATCCTCTGCGGCATGCTGCAGGCGGGTTCTCTGCTGTGCTTCGACAAGCTGGTGGCGGAAGGTACCGATCCGGCGTATGCGGAAAAACTGATTCAGTTCGGCTGGGAAACCATCACCGAAGCGCTGAAGCAGGGCGGTATTACCCTGATGATGGATCGCCTCTCTAACCCGGCGAAACTGCGCGCTTATGCGCTGTCCGAACAGCTGAAAGAGATCATGGCGCCGCTGTTCCAGAAACACATGGACGACATCATCTCCGGCGAATTCTCCTCCGGTATGATGGCAGACTGGGCGAACGATGATAAGAAACTGCTGACCTGGCGCGAAGAGACCGGCAAAACCGCGTTCGAAACCGCCCCGCAGTATGAAGGCAAAATCGGCGAGCAGGAGTACTTCGATAAAGGCGTGCTGATGATCGCGATGGTGAAAGCGGGCGTTGAGCTGGCGTTCGAAACCATGGTTGATTCCGGCATCATCGAAGAGTCCGCTTACTATGAATCACTGCACGAGCTGCCGCTGATCGCGAACACTATCGCCCGTAAGCGTCTGTATGAAATGAACGTGGTTATCTCTGATACTGCAGAGTACGGTAACTACCTGTTCTCTTACGCTTGCGTACCGCTGCTGAAAGAGTTTATGACTACCCTGCAGACCGGCGACTTGGGCAAAGCGATTGCTGAAGGCGCGGTAGATAACGCTCAGCTGCGCGATGTGAACGAAGCAATTCGCAGCCACGCTATCGAGCAGGTAGGTAAGAAACTGCGCGGTTATATGACTGATATGAAACGTATCGCGGTAGCCGGCTAATTCCTCGTCGTCTTTCGACTTGCCGATGCGTTGGCTACGGTACGTACACCCCAGTCACATAGTAATCTATGTTCCTGGGGATGTACTTCCTTGCCGCCTTCCGGCAAGCCGAAATCCATAGAGGAATGGATTTGTTTAGTCGGCCTGATAAGCGAAGCGCCATCAGGCAAAAACCCGGAGATTAAGATCCCCGGGTTTTTTATTATTTCCGGTATAGCACTTTGATGATGTGGTAGCCGAACTGGGTATGCAGCGGGCCGGTTGGCTCCAGTTCCGGGCAGGAGAAGACCACTTTATCGAAGGCCGGTACCATCTGGCCCTGGCGGAACTCACCCAGATCGCCGCCGCGTTTGCCTGACGGACAAATGGAGTGTTTCTTTGCCAGCTTGCCGAAATCGGCGCCGCCTTTGAGCTGCTCGAGCAGATCGAGCGCCAGTTTCTCTTCTTTTACCAGGATGTGCAGTGCTGCCGCGGTTTTAGCCATGATTGCGCCTTGATTGAGTTGGGATAAATCAGGGCGCCATAGTAGCACGCGTTACCGACGATACAGCACCTTGATGATATGGTAGCCGAATTTGGTTTTCACCGGGCCATAGGGTTTGAGCAGCGGACAGCTGAAAACGGCTTGATCAAACGGGCCGACCATCGTCCCCTGCGGGAATTCGCCTAAATCACCGCCATGACGTCCGGACGGACACTTTGAGTAACGCTTCGCCAGATGATCGAAGCTGATGCCCCGTTCCAGTTTGGCGAGGATCTCGTGCGCCAGTTTCTCTTCTTTAACCAGAATATGCAGGGCCGCTGCGCTTTTTGCCATTACCAGATCCTCAGGATGAATTGCGTGGCTGACACTTTACCATCAGCCGGTAAATCTCGGCCTCGCTTTCTGCTACAATCCACACCCCGTTCGAAGATTGAGCAATATTCCCATGCGTTTAAACCCTGGCCAACAACAAGCCGTCGAATTCGTTACCGGACCGTGCCTGGTGCTGGCGGGCGCCGGTTCCGGTAAGACCCGCGTTATTACGAATAAAATCGCCCACCTGATCCGCGGCTGCGGCTATCAGGCGCGCCATATCGCGGCCGTCACCTTCACCAACAAGGCCGCGCGCGAAATGAAAGAGCGCGTCGGGCAAACGCTGGGGCGCAAAGAGGCGCGCGGGCTGATGATCTCCACCTTCCACACCCTGGGGCTGGATATCATCAAACGTGAATACGCCGCGCTGGGAATGAAGTCTAACTTTTCCTTGTTCGATGATACTGACCAGGTCGCGCTGCTGAAAGAGCTCACCGAAGGGTTGATCGAAGATGACAAAGTGGTGTTGCAGCAGCTGATCTCGACGATCTCCAACTGGAAAAACGATCTGAAAACCCCGGCGCAGGCGGCGGCTGGCGCGAAAGGCGAACGGGACCGCATTTTCGCCCACTGCTATGGGCTGTACGATGCGCACATGAAGGCCTGCAACGTCCTCGATTTTGACGATCTGATCCTGTTGCCGACGCTGCTGCTGCAGCGTAATGAAGAGGTGCGCGAACGCTGGCAGAACAAAATCCGTTACCTGCTGGTGGATGAGTATCAGGATACCAACACCAGCCAGTATGAACTGGTGAAATTACTGGTGGGGCAGCGCGCGCGTTTTACCGTGGTGGGGGACGATGACCAGTCGATCTACTCGTGGCGTGGCGCGCGGCCGCAGAACCTGGTGCTGCTCAGCCAGGACTTCCCGGCGCTGCAGGTGATCAAGCTTGAACAGAACTACCGCTCCTCCGGGCGTATTCTGAAAGCTGCTAACATTTTGATCGCTAATAACCCGCACGTCTTTGAAAAGCGGCTGTTCTCAGAACTTGGCTACGGTACCGAGCTGAAAGTACTCTCCGCCAACAATGAAGATCATGAAGCGGAGCGCGTGGCCGGGGAACTGATCGCCCACCACTTTATTAATAAAACCAACTACAAAGACTACGCGATCCTTTACCGCGGCAACCACCAGTCGCGGGTCTTTGAAAAGATGCTGATGCAGAACCGCATCCCGTACAAAATCTCCGGCGGCACGTCGTTCTTCTCGCGTCCGGAAATTAAAGACCTGCTGGCCTATCTGCGCGTGCTGACCAACCCGGATGACGATAGCGCCTTCCTGCGTATCGTCAACACGCCGAAACGCGAGATCGGCCCGGCGACGCTGCAAAAGCTGGGTGAGTGGGCGATGAGCCGCAATAAAGGCTTATTCACCGCCAGCTTTGATATGGGGTTAAGCCAGACGCTGACCGGGCGCGGCTACGAATCCCTCACGCGCTTTACCCACTGGCTGCGGGAAATTCAGCAGCTGACCGAACGCGAGCCCGTTGCCGCCGTGCGCGATTTGATTCGCGGGATCGACTACGAATCCTGGCTGTATGAAACCTCGCCCAGCCCGAAAGCCGCGGAAATGCGGATGAAAAACGTCAACCAGCTGTTTACCTGGATGACCGAGATGCTGGAAGGCAGCGAAATCGATGAGCCGATGACCCTAACGCAGGTGGTCACCCGCTTTACCCTGCGGGACATGATGGAGCGCGGCGAATCGGATGAAGAGCTCGATCAGGTGCAGCTTATGACCCTCCATGCCTCAAAAGGGCTGGAGTTCCCGTATGTTTACCTGGTGGGAATGGAAGAGGGATTGCTGCCGCACCAGAGCAGCATCGATGAAGATAACGTCGATGAAGAGCGCCGGTTAGCCTACGTCGGCATCACCCGTGCGCAAAAAGAGCTGACCTTTACGCTCTGTAAGGAACGCCGACAGTATGGTGAGCTGGTGCGCCCGGAGCCAAGCCGTTTCCTGCTCGAGCTCCCGCAGGACGATCTGATATGGGAGCAGGAGCGAAAAGTTATCTCTGCGGAAGAACGTATGCATAAAGGCCAGGCCAACGTCGCGAATATTAAAGCGATGCTGGCGAAGGCGAAAAAAGGCTAACGCCTCAGGCGACAAACTGCTGCCAGGCGGCGGAGAAGGGCATTACCAGCAGCAGTGAGGGCAGCATGTTGGCGGTGGGGAAATGGCGAATACCACAAAGCCGAAAACCGGTCGCCAGCATAATGATGCCGCCGCAGGCAGTGAAATCAGCAATCATCGATGGGTTTATCAACGTCATAATAAACGTGGCGGCGAAGAACAGAATCACGAAGATGATCAGCTGAGGAATAAAAATCGTAGTGATGATGTAGCCCAGCGTGGACGCGAAAATCGCGGCAGTGAAAAAGTCGAGTATCGACTTGGTCAGCAGAATGGTTGGGTCGCCGGTCATCCCTTCGGTTAAAGCACCGAAGATGCCGGTGCCGCTGGCGCAGAAGAGGATCAGCACGGCGATAAACTGATTCATAAAATCTTCCGCACTCACGCTGGCGCTGGCCTGCGCCGGGAAAATGCGCTCAATGGGCGTGCGTAGCGTTGTCCCGGCCCGCTCAATCCATTTTTCAATATTCAGCAGACCGCCGATAATCGTGCCGACAATAATGGCCAGGGCAATGGGTGGCAGATTATGCAATTTATTGACAAAGTGGATGCCCATGCTGATGGAGATCAGACCGGCAATTAGCGGCAAGGTTTTCTTGAAGTGTTCCGGAATAAAGCGATTCAGCGAGGCGCCGGCCAGCGCACCGACGAGAAGCGAGCCGCTACAGACAAATATACCTATTGCCATCATTTATTCTCCCTAATAAAAACAGGGCCTGAATATTCAGGCCCTGAAGTCTGTCTTTAATATTATTGAATGTTAAAGACGCGGCTGGCATTGCCCCAGGCAATTTTATCTTTCAGGCCCGCTTCAAGTTCTAACGGATCAAACCAGTCACAAGCCTGATGAATATCTTCATACGGATAATCGACAGAGAACATCACACGATCGGCGCCCATGACTTCAATGGCATTATTCAGCGAATGGGTATTAAAATGGCCGCTGGTGGTAACAATGAAGTTATTCTGCAGGTAGTGCATTAACGGTTTTTCCGCTTTACCCAGACCGCAGCCGAAACGCTGACGATAGAGGCGGTGCTGAGTGCGCGGCAGCATATGAACCAGCCCTTCGCCGAGGTGGCCCAGTACCAGATTGAGGTTAGGATAACGATCGAACAAACCACTCATCATCAGACGGATAGCATGCACTGCCGTTTCCTGCGCAAAGCCCCACGCGGAGCCGATCAGGCTTTCGTAACCGGTGTAGATGCCGCGCGCAGGCCCTTCCAGCGGTTCGCGAGGATGCAGGTACACCGGTACGTTCAGCTCGTTGACCTTATCCCAGAAAACCAGCATCGATTCGTCATCAAGATACAGGCCATGCTCGCTATCTTTAACGTTGGTATAGCCGTTGATCAGCGCGCCTTTCATGCCTAGTTTCTTCACGGCGCGCTCCAGCTCTTCCGCCGCGGCTTCCGGGTTTTGCAAGGCCAGGGTGGCGAAAGCGCTAAATTTATCCGGATTTGGCTTCACATAATTCTCGACGATAATATCGTTAGTATCACGAGCAAAAGAGACCGCTTTGGCTTTATCTAAAATAGATTGCGCGCCAGGTGAAGTTAGAGAAAGAATGACGTGGTCAATATGACGCTGCGCCATTTCTTCCAGCTGAATACTGCGATCCAGCAGGCGACGTTCAACGTCTTTCATATATTCTGTACCGTTACGGCCGGCTTCACCGGTTGAATCCCACAGACGGTTATTTTCAGGAGTGGAGACGTGTTCTTCTAAAGCGATTTTTCCGCGCATGATATATTCCTTGCGATATTTGTCAGTATGGCTCGATGCAATGAGAATAAAAGCTTTCTCGTATTGCCAGCAATAAACCAAACGTAATAGGGATTATCAGTAAAACTAATACAGCGGTATATTTCGCGGTTTAGATCGTAATAGATCCGCTCTGCTGAGCGGGATCGGCAAGTGCGGCGATCAGCGAACGTAGCCAGATATGCCCGGGATCGCGGTGCAGCCGCTGATGCCAGACCTGACGGATAGCGATCCTGGCGAGAGTAAAAGGTAGCGGCCAGCTGCGGCAGGGATAGCGGCGGGTGATATGCCGCGCCACCTGTTCCGGGACGACGGCAATCATATCGCTTTCGGCCACCAGCTCGCCGGTACCTAAAAAGCTCGGTAATGTCAGCGCGATCCGCCGGGGCATACTGTGCTCATCAAGCCGCTTATCCATATCGCCGTGGGCAGTCCCCTCCACGCGGATCGCCAGATGCTTTTCCTGCCGCCAGTCTTCGGCACGAAGCTGGGTTCGAATACGTGGGTGATTTTCCGCCGCCAGGCAGACATACGATTGATCGAAGAGATGCTGCTGGTAGACGCTATCCGGAAGCTGCGTCAGGTAGCCGATCGCGAGATCACATTTCCCGGATTCGAGGGCGTTGAGGGTCTGCTCATCCAGATTTTGTACCGTAAAGGTGATCCCGTCTGCCGCCTGCTGCTGGAGCGCAATTTGCAGCAAAGGCAACAGCGTCATTTGACTGATATCGGTCATTCCGATCGTGAAGTTACGCTGGCTCTGCTGGGGAAGAAATTCAGGTTTGACGGCTAAATCGTTATCGGCAAGCTGGAGAAGGGTAAATACAGTCGGGGCGATCGCGTCCGCTCGCGGCGTCGGCATCATCCGCTGTCCCACCCGGACAAACAACGGGTCAGCAAAATGATCCCGTAGTTTTTTCAGCAAAAGGCTGCCGGTGGGTTGGCTGATATTCAGCGCGTCAGCCGCCGGGGAGACATTGCCTAGCCGGTAGAGCGCGGAGAAAAAGCGTAGCGATTTGAAATCCAGTTCTTCCCGCATCCGCCCTCCTGGCTGGATATTATCTTGGCGTATCGCCGCTGGTGACCCGTAGCGTCCAGTGGACGTAGCTTTGCCATTGACACTCCTGATCGACCATTTCCCGGCCAAGCGGATGTTCAGCCAGCCAGTTCTCCGGCAGCGTCAGCGTTAACTGGTCGTCGTGAGCGGCCAACTGAATGGCCGGCAACAAATCGTCGCGCCGCCGGCTGGCAAACAGGATCGCCAGTCGCAGCAGGCGACACAGATGTTCGGCCACTCGCGGCGGGACCGCATTCTGCTGATGAAGCGAAGACAGGTCGATGGCGTTGGTCTGATTCAGGAGCAGCGTGGCAATCAACTTCTTCTGCGCCGGGGTAAAGCCGGGCAGGTCGAGGTTATTGACCAGATAAGCCGCGTGCTGCGGCGCGCGCTTGAAATCCACACTCAGCCCAATTTCATGCAGCGAGCAGGCGCTGAGGAGTAAATCGCGGCTCAGCGGGTCCAGCTCCCAGCTGCCATCCAGCTGACTGAGCAGATGGCTGGCCAGACTGGCGACGCGCTGGGCCTGCTCGGTGTCGATCATAAAACGGCGCTGAATATTGCGCAGGGTGCGGCTGCGGATGTCCTGTTCGACAGAGAGATGCAGCATGCCGTATACCAGACCTTCGCGTAACGCGCCGCCTGCCAGGGTCATACACTGAATATTCAGTTCGCTGAAGATAGCGATCAGGATCGCCAGCCCGCTCGGGAACACCAGCGCCCGCTCAAGGGTTAAGCCTTCGATCTCCAGCTCTTCCAGACGTCCGCACTGGATGGCGCGCTGTTTAAGCTGCTGGAGTTTAGCGAGGGTGATGCGTTCATCCATCCCCTGCGCCATCATAATTTCCTGCAGCGCCTGAACGGTGCCGGAAGCGCCGACGCACACTTTCCATCCGTGATAGCGCAGCACATCGGCGATGGGTAATAACACCTCGCGCGCGGCCGCTTCGGCGAGATCGAAATTCTCTTTCGTCAGGCTACGGTCGGCAAAATAGCGTTCAAGCCAGGTCACACACCCCATCGACAGACTGAACAGCGAGGTCGTTTGCGCGCCGGTGCCGGTCACCAGCTCGGTGCTGGCGCCGCCGATATCGACCACCAGACGCTGATCGGCGCCGCCGGTGGTGTGGGCGACACCCTGGTAAATCAGGCGCGCTTCTTCTTCGCCGCTGATCACCTGCACTGGCGTGCCGAGGATCTCTTGCGCTTTCGCCAGAAACTCCTCTGCATTGACGGCAAGACGTAGCGTGGCGGTGGCCACGACGCGGATTTGCGTCGGCGGAATATCCTGCAGGCGTTCGGCAAACAGGCGTAAGCACTGCCAGCCGCGCTCCATCGCTTCCGCGGAGAGCGTGTTGTCGCTATTCAGACCGGCGGCCAGACGAACCTTACGCTTAATACGGCTCAGCGTCTGGATGCTGCCCGCCACCTCGCGCACCACCAACATATGGAAACTATTGGAACCCAAATCAATGGCGGCATACAGCGAGGTGGAGCTCATACTCTTCATCGTTCAGAAGGCTCCCTGGTTGGCGGAGCGCTTAAGCCCGGTCCACATCACTGAGCGGGTTGCCAGAGGAAGGTCGCCCTGGCTGATTCTGAATGATTGAGCGTATGGCATAGATTTCTTAACCTGAACGACGACGATTGCGCGGTGGACCGTTGCGGCGCGGGCCGTTGCCTGGGCGCGCACGGGTCAGACGCAGCGGCTTAGGCAGGTCGGTCATCAGCGCGTCCGGGTTGTACTTACTGACCGGGATCGAGTGACCAATATAGGTTTCGATTGCCGGCAGGTTCAGCGCGTACTCTTCGCAGGCGAGGCTGATAGAGTTGCCGCTGGCGCCAGCGCGGCCGGTGCGGCCGATGCGGTGAACGTAATCTTCGCAGTCGTCCGGCAGATCGTAGTTAAAGACGTGGGTCACGGCCGGAATATGTAAGCCGCGCGCAGCAACGTCAGTTGCGACCAGAATATCGAGATCGCCACGAGTAAATTCGTCGAGAATACGCAGACGCTTTTTCTGCGCCACGTCGCCGGTCAGCAGACCTACACGATGGCCGTCAGCGGCGAGATGACCCCAGATATCTTCACAACGGTGCTTGGTGTTGGCGAAGATGATGGCGCGATCGGGCCACTCTTCTTCCAGCAGCGTCTGCAGCAGGCGCATTTTTTCTTCGTTGGAAGGGTAGAACAGCTCTTCTTTAATACGGTGGCCCGTTTTCTGTTCCGGTTCCACTTCGACATATTCGGCGTTGTTCATCTGCTCGAACGCCAGTTCGCGAACGCGATAAGAAAGAGTCGCGGAGAACAGCATGTTCAGGCGCTGCGTCGCCGGCGGCATGCGGCGGAACAGCCAGCGGATATCTTTAATAAAGCCGAGATCGTACATGCGATCGGCTTCGTCCAGTACGACGACCTGAATGGCGCCGAGGTTAATGTGGTTCTGTTTCGCGTAATCGATCAGACGACCAGTGGTACCGATCAGAATATCGACACCGCTTTCCAGCACTTTCAGCTGCTTGTCGTAGCCGTCGCCGCCGTAAGCCAGACCCAGCTTCAGACCGGTGGCCTGCGCCAGCGGTTCAGCATCCGCGTGGATCTGTACCGCCAGTTCACGCGTTGGTGCCATAATTAGCGCGCGCGGTTGGTTAACCTGGCGATCGGCGATAGCCGGGTGAGAGAGAAGATAATGAAACGTTGACGTCAGGAACGCCATCGTTTTACCGGTACCGGTTTGCGCCTGCCCGGCGACATCGCGGCCTTCCAGCGTCAGCGGAAGGGCGAGGGCCTGAATGGGTGTGCAATTATGAAACCCTTTCTTTTCAAGGGCTTCAATGACTGCCGGGTGCAGGGCGAAGTCGGAAAACTTCTGTTCTGTTAAATGTGTTTTGCTCATAGTGTGGTAGAATATCAGCTAACTATTGCATTAAGAAAGCGTATCCGGTGAAATAACGTCAACCTTTCGTTGGCGGTGTACGAAATTATTCAAGGTACGTCTACGGTAACTGAACGAATCCAGGATAGCTTAGACTACTAAGCGAGTCGGGAGCGATAAATCTGCAGCATGCAGTTCGCGTTCGGGCACCCTGGCGTCAACAGGCGAGTCCATGATGGATTGCGCCAGTTGGCAGCCCAGAGAATTGAGGTATCCTGAAGAATAGCGTGCATAACGTAGCCGCAGCACGTCGTTGATGGCTACGACACCAACACACCAGGCTTATTCCTGTGGAGTTAAATATGAGCGATAAAATTATTCACCTGACTGACGACAGTTTTGACACGGACGTACTCAAGGCTGACGGGCTGACCCTCGTCGATTTCTGGGCAGAGTGGTGTGGTCCGTGCAAAATGATCGCCCCGATTCTGGATGAGATCGCTGAAGAGTATCAGGGCAAACTGACCGTAGCTAAGCTGAACATCGACCAGAACCCGGGCACCGCGCCGAAATACGGCATTCGCGGTATCCCAACCCTGCTGCTGTTCAAAAACGGCGAAGTGGCGGCCACTAAAGTTGGCGCACTGTCCAAGGGTCAGCTGAAAGAGTTCCTCGACGCCAACCTGGCGTAAGCGAATTGCTGGTCCGGCGTCCAGATTCCTATTTTTTGCGGAACTCTGGACGCCCGGCAGGAGTCGTGCTAAGTTAATCCACAGACTTCGTTTTAAACATACCTATTGTTTGAATCTTGTTTTACCCAAAGCGTCCCGCAGACGATGCGCGTGAGGCTAATAATTCCGGGCTTATCACTCATTCCGTCTTGTCGTTTCAGTTCTGCGTTCTTTCCTGTGACCAGGCAACGTACAGACACGAGATGAAGCCGCTAACAGGCATGGATGTTCCTGCCATACCATTCACAACATTAAGTTCGAGATTTACCCCGAGTTTAAGAACCCACACCACTATGAATCTTACCGAATTAAAGAATACGCCGGTTTCTGAGCTGATTACTCTCGGCGAAAATATGGGGCTGGAAAACCTGGCTCGTATGCGTAAGCAGGATATTATTTTTGCCATCCTCAAGCAGCATTCGAAGAGTGGCGAAGATATCTTTGGCGACGGCGTACTGGAGATACTGCAGGATGGATTTGGATTCCTCCGCTCCGCAGACAGCTCCTACCTCGCCGGCCCTGACGACATCTACGTATCCCCCAGCCAAATCCGCCGTTTCAACCTTCGCACTGGTGACACCATTTCCGGTAAGATTCGTCCTCCGAAAGAGGGTGAGCGTTACTTTGCACTGTTGAAAGTTAACGAAGTTAACTACGACAAGCCGGAAAACGCGCGTAACAAGATCCTGTTCGAGAACTTAACGCCGCTGCACGCGAATTCTCGCCTGCGTATGGAACGTGGTAACGGTTCTACCGAAGACTTAACCGCTCGCGTACTGGATCTGGCCTCCCCGATTGGCCGCGGCCAGCGTGGTCTGATCGTCGCGCCGCCGAAAGCCGGTAAAACGATGCTGCTGCAGAACATCGCGCAGAGCATCGCTTACAACCACCCGGACTGCGTGCTGATGGTGCTGCTGATCGACGAACGTCCGGAAGAAGTGACCGAGATGCAGCGTCTGGTGAAAGGTGAAGTGGTTGCTTCCACCTTTGACGAGCCGGCATCCCGCCACGTGCAGGTTGCCGAGATGGTTATCGAGAAAGCAAAACGTCTGGTTGAACACAAGAAAGACGTTATCATCCTGCTCGACTCCATTACTCGTCTGGCGCGAGCCTACAACACCGTGGTACCGGCTTCTGGTAAAGTCCTGACCGGTGGTGTGGACGCCAACGCCCTGCACCGTCCGAAGCGTTTCTTCGGTGCGGCACGTAACGTCGAAGAGGGCGGCAGCCTGACCATCATCGCCACGGCGCTGATCGACACCGGTTCCAAAATGGACGAAGTGATCTACGAAGAGTTTAAAGGCACCGGTAACATGGAGCTGCACCTCTCTCGTAAGATTGCCGAAAAACGCGTCTTCCCGGCTATCGATTACAACCGTTCCGGTACCCGTAAAGAAGAACTGCTCACCACTCAGGAAGAGCTGCAGAAAATGTGGATCCTGCGCAAAATTATTCATCCGATGGGTGAGATCGATGCAATGGAATTCCTCATTAACAAGCTGGCGATGACCAAGACGAATGATGACTTCTTCGATATGATGAAGCGCTCGTAAGGTAAAAAAAGCCAAAAACGCCACGCCTTTGCGTGGCGTTTTCATTTTTGGGTTTGTATGATCCAGAGACAGAGAAAGCGGGACGAAAGTTGTCGTATAATGGCGCCGGATAGCAGGCGGAGACAGCTTTAACAGACTAAAATCTATACAATAAATTTGTAATGTTCTGCTTTTCCCCTTCTGGAGTTGGGGCATCATCGCTATACTTCCCGGATTAACTATGCTGAGAGCACATGCGTTGTGAATTTACTCACTGCTATTACTGAATTAATCAGTATTTTCTTATTCACGACCCTCTTTATTTTTGTCGCGCGGAAAGTGGCAAAAAAGATCGGGTTGGTGGATAAACCAAACTATCGCAAACGGCATCAGGGGTTGATTCCGTTGGTCGGTGGTATCTCAGTTTATGCAGGCATCTGTTTTACTTTCGCCATCGCCGATTATTATATTCCTCACGCCTCGCTGTATCTGGCCTGCGCGGGGGTATTGGTGCTGGTTGGCGCGCTTGACGATCGCTTCGATATCAGCGTGAAAATTCGCGCAGTCATACAGGCTGCGATCGCCGTGATTATGATGATGGCAGGGAATCTGCATCTGAGTAGTCTCGGCTTTATTTTTGGCTCGTGGGAGCTGGTGCTGGGGCCTTTCGGCTTCTTCCTGACGCTGTTTGCCGTGTGGGCTGCCATCAATGCGTTTAACATGGTCGACGGGATCGACGGCCTGCTCGGCGGTCTGTCATCGGTCTCCTTTGCGGCGACTGGGATCATCCTCTGGTTTGATGGTCAGTACAGCCTGGCGATGTGGTGTTTCGCGATGATCGCCGCCATTCTGCCCTATATTCTTCTCAATCTTGGCGCCCTCGGCCGCCGCTATAAAGTCTTTATGGGTGACGCCGGCAGCACGATGATTGGCTTCACCATTATCTGGATCCTGCTGGAAACCACGCAAGGTAAAACACATCCCATTAGCCCGGTGACCGCGCTGTGGATTATCGCTATCCCGTTGATGGACATGGTGGCGATTATGTATCGCCGCCTGCGCAAAGGCATGAGTCCTTTCTCTCCGGACCGTCAGCATATTCATCATTTGATCATGCGCGCCGGCTTTACTTCCCGTCAGGCGTTCGTCCTGATTACCCTGGCCGCCGCCCTGCTGGCGCTGGTTGGCGTCGCGGCGGAATACACCCGCATTGTGCCGGAATGGGTGATGTTAATTCTCTTTTTGGTAGCCTTCTTCCTTTATGGCTACTGTATTAAGCGCGCCTGGAAAGTGGCGCGCCTGGTTAAGCGCATCAGACGCAGAATTCGGCGACACAGCGGCAATAATCCGAAACTAACCAAGTAAAGCTGGGGATGTGATGACTCAACCATTACCGGGAGCACAAGCAGTGAACGTTGAGAACGAGCTGGATATTCGCGGGCTGTTTCGCGCTTTATGGGCAGGAAAAGGCTGGATAGTCGGCGGCGCCGTACTCTTCGCCGCCATCGTGCTGGTATATACCTTTTTTGCTCGCCAGGAGTGGAGCGCCACGGCGATCACCGATCGGCCTACTGTCAATATGTTGGGGGGGTACTATTCCCAGCAGCAGTTCTTACGCAATCTGGACATTAAAGCCGACCTTGCCTCGGTCGATCAGCCTTCCGCCATGGATGAAGCGTATAAAGAGTTCATCATGCAGCTGGCCTCCTGGGATACCCGGCGCGATTTCTGGCTACAAACGGACTACTACAAGCAGCGTCAGTCGGGTAATGCCCGCGCGGATGCGGCGATGCTGGATGACCTGATTAACAATATCCAGTTTATGCCAGGCGATGCGGCCAAGAGCATTAACGACAGCGTCAAACTGACCGCCGAGACCGGGCAGGATGCCAATAATCTGTTGCGTCAGTATGTGGCTTTCGCCAGCCAGCGGGCTGCAGGCCATCTTAATGACGAACTCAAAGGCGCCTGGGCGGCGCGGACCGTGCAAATGAAAGCGCAGGTGAAGCGCCAGGAAGAGGTGGCCGAGGCCATCTTCAACCGTCGGACGCACAGCGTGGAGCAGGCGCTGAAGGTGGCCCAGCAGCACAATATTTCACGCAGCGAAACGGATGTTCCTGCCGATCAGTTGCCGGATTCAGAGCTATTTTTATTGGGCAGGCCGATGCTGCAGGCCAGGCTGGAAAACCTGCAGGCCGTCGGGCCGGAATATGACCTCGATTACGACCAGAACCGCGCCATGCTGAGCACGTTGAACGTCGGTCCAACGTTAGATCCGCGTTTTCAGACTTACCGGTATTTGCGGACGCCGGAAGAACCTGTAAAACGCGATAGCCCGCGCCGTGTATTTCTGATGGTGATGTGGGGGATTGTGGGTGCGCTCATCGGCGCAGGCGTGGCGTTATCACGTCGTCGTGTCCTGTGATTGCGGCCTGTGGTGAAGGGCAGATGACCTTCATCGCCTAATCGAAGAGAATCGATGTGAAAGTACTAACTGTATTTGGCACGAGGCCGGAA
Source organism: Klebsiella sp. HMSC25G12 (assembly GCF_001807705.1). Lineage (NCBI taxonomy): Bacteria > Pseudomonadati > Pseudomonadota > Gammaproteobacteria > Enterobacterales > Enterobacteriaceae > Klebsiella > Klebsiella sp. HMSC25G12. The sequence continues at coordinate 25,963 of NZ_KV789823.1, forward strand.
GCCATCAAGATGGCGCCTCTGGTCCATGCGCTGGCAAAGGATCCTCATTTTGAGGCGAAAGTATGCGTGACCGCGCAGCATCGGGAGATGCTCGATCAGGTGTTGAAACTTTTCTCTATTGTCCCGGACTACGATCTCAACATCATGAAGCCGGGGCAGGGGCTGACCGAGATCACCTGTCGCATCCTTGAGGGGCTGAAGCCGGTGCTGGAGTCGTTTAAACCCGACGTGGTGCTGGTGCATGGCGATACCACGACCACCATGGCGGCGAGCCTGGCGGCGTTTTATCAGCGGATACCGGTGGGCCACGTAGAGGCCGGCCTGCGCACTGGCGATTTAAGTTCGCCGTGGCCGGAAGAAGGCAACCGTACGTTGACCGGCCATCTGGCGACATACCATTTCGCCCCCACGGAAACCTCGCGGCAGAACCTGCTACGGGAAAATATTGCCGACAGTCGCATCACGGTCACCGGGAATACGGTCATTGACGCCCTGTTCTGGGTGCGGGATCGGGTTCTGGGTGATGAAGCGCTACGGGAGACCCTGCTGCAGCGCTATCCTTTCATTAGCCACGGTAAAAAGATGATTCTGGTTACCGGCCACCGGCGGGAAAGCTTTGGGCTCGGCTTTGAACAGATCTGCCAGGCGCTGGCGGAGATAGCCCATACCCACCCTGAGGTGCAGATTGTCTATCCGGTTCACCTGAATCCTAACGTCAGCGAGCCGGTGAATCGTATTCTAGGTCATATTGACAATGTGATGTTGATTGAACCGCAGGACTACCTGCCGTTCGTCTGGCTGATGGATCGGGCCTGGCTGATCCTGACCGATTCCGGCGGCATTCAGGAAGAGGCCCCTTCTCTCGGGAAACCGGTACTGGTCATGCGCGATATGACCGAACGTCCGGAAGCGGTGGCCGCTGGCACCGTGTGCCTGGTCGGCACCGACAGCCAGCGCATCGTGGCGGAAGTCACGCGACTGCTGCAGGATGATGCCGCATACCAGGCGATGAGCCGCGCGCATAATCCCTATGGCGATGGTGAAGCATGTCGTCGAATTTTGTCTGCACTTAAAAATAATCAGGTAACGTTATGAGTTTTTCTACCATTTCAGTGATTGGCCTTGGCTATATCGGGCTGCCAACCGCTGCCGCGTTCGCCTCCCGGCAGAAGCGGGTGGTCGGCGTTGATGTTAATCAACATGCCGTGGAGACCATTAACCGTGGAGAGATTCATATCGTGGAGCCGGATCTGGCGAGCGTGGTGAAGACCGCGGTCGAACAGGGTTATTTAAGCGCCACCACCACCCCGGTGGAGGCGGATGCCTACCTGATTGCCGTGCCGACGCCGTTTAAAGATCGCCACGAGCCGGATATGGTGTTTGTCGAGTCGGCCGCTAAATCCATTGCGCCGACGTTAAAGAAAGGGTCACTGGTGATCCTGGAGTCCACCTCGCCGGTGGGTTCGACTGAGCAGATGGCCGGCTGGCTGGCGGAGATGCGCCCGGATCTCAGCTTCCCTCAGCAGGCGGGCGACGCCGCTGACGTGAATATCGCCTACTGCCCGGAGCGGGTATTGCCCGGTCAGGTGATGGTCGAGCTGATTAAAAACGATCGCGTTATCGGCGGCATGTCGCCGGTCTGCTCGGCGCGCGCCAGCGAGCTGTATAAAATCTTCCTCGAAGGCGAATGCGTGGTGACCAACTCGCGCACCGCCGAGATGTGTAAGCTGACGGAAAACAGCTTCCGCGACGTCAACATCGCCTTTGCCAACGAACTGTCGCTGATTTGCGCCGACCAGGGCATTAACGTCTGGGAGCTGATCCGCCTGGCAAACCGCCATCCGCGCGTCAATATCCTGCAGCCGGGCCCGGGCGTCGGCGGCCACTGCATCGCCGTCGACCCGTGGTTTATCGTGGCGCAAAACCCGCAGCAGGCGCGTCTGATCCGCACCGCTCGCGAGGTCAACGACCATAAGCCGGAATGGGTTATCGAACAGGTGAAAGCGCAGGTCGCGGACTGCCTGAATGCCACCAACAAACGGGCCAGCGAACTGACGATCGCCTGTTTTGGCCTCGCTTTTAAACCGAATATTGACGACCTGCGCGAAAGCCCGGCGATGGAAATTGCCGCGCAGATTGCCCGCTGGCACAGCGGCACGACGCAGGTGGTTGAGCCCAACATTCACGCGCTGCCGAAGAAACTCGATGGACTGTGTACGCTGGCGACCCTCGATGCGGCGCTGGCCAGCGCCGATGTGCTGGTGATGCTGGTCGATCATAATGAATTCAAAGCCGTTAGCGGCGATAGCGTCACCCAGGCGTATATCATCGACACCAAAGGAGTGTGGCGGTGAGAACCATTCTGGTCACCGGCGGCGCGGGCTTTATTGGTTCGGCGGTGGTGCGGGAGATTATCCAGCACACCGCCGATCGCGTAGTGGTGGTGGATAAACTGACCTATGCCGGCAATTTAATGTCGCTGGCGCCAGTGGCGCAGGATGCGCGTTTCGCCTTTGAACAGGTGGATATCTGCGACCGCGGCGAGCTGGACCGTATTTTCCGTCAGCATCAACCCGATACGGTGATGCACCTGGCGGCGGAAAGCCACGTCGATCGTTCGATTGACGGCCCCGCGGCGTTTATCGAAACCAATATCGTAGGCACCTATACGCTACTGGAGGCGGCCCGCAGCTGGTGGAATACCCTGGCCACGGAGAAAAAATCGGCGTTCCGTTTTCACCATATCTCGACCGACGAAGTGTATGGCGATCTGCACGGCAGCGAGGATTTCTTTACCGAGACCACGCCCTATGCGCCAAGCAGCCCCTATTCGGCCTCGAAAGCCAGCAGCGACCACCTGGTGCGCGCCTGGCTGCGGACCTATGGCCTGCCGACGCTTATCACCAATTGCTCCAATAACTACGGCCCGTATCACTTCCCCGAGAAGCTGATCCCGCTGACGATCCTCAATGCGCTGGCGGGCAAGCCGCTGCCGGTGTATGGCAATGGGCAGCAGATCCGCGACTGGCTGTACGTGGAAGATCACGCCAGAGCGCTGTATCTGGTGGCGACCCGCGGCGAAGCGGGCGAAACTTACAATATCGGCGGTCATAACGAACGTAAAAATATCGAGGTGGTGGAAACCATTTGTCAGCTGCTGGAAGAGCTGGCGCCGCATAAACCGCAAAGCGTGGTGCACTATCACGATCTGATCACCTTCGTAGCCGATCGTCCGGGCCACGATCTGCGCTATGCCATTGATGCCTCGAAGATTGCCCGCGAGCTGGGCTGGACGCCGGCAGAGACCTTTACTTCCGGTATGCGTAAGACCGTGGCGTGGTATCTGGCGAACGAGAGCTGGTGGCGCCAGGTTCAGGATGGAAGCTATCAGGGCGAGCGTCTTGGGCTGCAAGGCTAATCATCTCTGGGGGGAATGATGAAAGGTATTATTCTGGCGGGCGGTTCCGGAACGCGACTGCATCCCATCACCCGCGGCGTATCGAAGCAGTTGTTGCCGATCTACGACAAGCCGATGATCTACTACCCGCTGTCGGTATTAATGCTGGCCGGGATACGTGAGATCCTGATCATCACCACGCCGGACGACCTACGTGATTTCCAGCGCCTGCTCGGCGATGGCTCAGAGTTTGGCATTGCGCTGCACTATGCCGTACAGCCGACGCCGGATGGTTTAGCCCAGGCGTTTATCATCGGCGAAGCCTTTCTTAACGGCGAACCGGCATGTCTGGTGCTAGGCGACAATATTTTCTTCGGCCAGAGCTTTAGCCCGAAGCTGCGCAGCGTGGCTGCTCGCACGGAAGGGGCGACGATTTTTGGCTATCAGGTGATGGATCCTGAGCGCTTTGGCGTGGTGGAGTTTGATGACAACTTCCGCGCGCTGTCGCTGGAAGAGAAGCCGAAGCAGCCGAAGTCGAACTGGGCGGTCACCGGTCTCTATTTCTACGATGGCAAGGTGACGGAGTATGCCAAACGGGTCAAGCCGTCCGAGCGCGGCGAGCTGGAAATCACCTCCATCAACCAGATGTACCTTGAGGATGGCGCATTGACCGTCGAGCTCCTCGGGCGCGGTTTTGCCTGGCTGGACACCGGCACGCACGATAGCCTGATCGAGGCCAGCATGTTCGTGCAGACCGTCGAGAAGCGCCAGGGCTTTAAAATCGCCTGTCTGGAAGAGATCGGCTGGCGTAACGGCTGGCTGGACGATGATGGCGTCAAACGCGCCGCGAAGCGGCTGGAAAAAACCGGCTACGGCCAATACCTGCTGGATCTGCTCCGTGCCCGTCCGCGCCAGTATTGATCCCCTGGAGTGGGAGAACCGCTTCTTTGCTGTTAACAGCGCCATCGTTCACTTTGATGAACGTGCGCCGCGGCTGACGCCTGAGGCGCTGGCGGGGTGGTCGCGGGTGCAGGCGAAGGTGGCCGCCAGCGACACCGTCCGGCTGGACGCGCTACAGCAGCTGGGTTTTCAGCTGGTGGAAGGCGAAGTCGATCTGGCGCTACCGGTGGGCAACCCTGCTGATGCGGGCGCCGACGTTGCCGTGGAAGCGGATATTGCGCCGCTGCGCGAGCTGGCGGCGCAGGCCTTTGCCATGAGCCGCTTTCGCGCGCCCTGGTACGCTGCCGATGCCAGCGGCCGCTTCTATGCCCAGTGGATTGAAAATGCGGTGCGTGGCACCTTCGATCATCAATGTCTGATTTACCGCCATCCTGAGGGGGATATCCGCGCCTTTGTCTCCCTGCGGCAGATCACTGCGACCGAAGCGCGTATCGGCCTGCTGGCCGGGCGCGGCGCCGGGGCGCAACTGATGCAGGCGGCGCAGTACTGGGCTGCCTCGCGCGGACTTTCTACACTGCGGGTGGCGACCCAGATGGGCAACACCGCCGCGCTTAAACGTTATATTCTCAGCGGTGCTAACGTGGAAAGCACCGCCTACTGGCTATACAGGTGACCCCATGATCCCATTTAACGCGCCGCCGGTGGTTGGAACCGAGCTTGATTACATGCAGTCTGCGATGAACAGCGGCAAGCTGTGCGGCGACGGCGGTTTTACGCGCCGCTGCCAGCAGTGGATGGAGCAGCGATTTGGCACGGCAAAAGCGCTGCTGACGCCTTCCTGCACGGCTTCGCTGGAGATGGCCGCGCTGCTGCTGGATATCCAGCCGGGCGACGAAGTGATTATGCCCAGCTATACCTTTGTCTCTACCGCCAACGCCTTTGTGCTGCGCGGGGCGAAAATCGTCTTCGTTGATATCCGCCGCGATACGATGAATATCGATGAAACGCTTATCGAAGCCGCCATCACCGATAAAACCCGGGCGATTGTCCCGGTGCACTATGCCGGCGTAGCCTGCGAGATGGACACCATCATGGCCATTGCCGACAAATACAACCTGTTTGTGGTGGAAGACGCCGCGCAGGGGGTGATGTCTACCTATAAGGGGCGTGCGCTGGGCACCATCGGCCATATCGGCTGCTTCAGCTTCCATGAAACCAAAAACTACACCGCCGGCGGTGAGGGCGGGGCGACGCTTATCAACGATCGCACACTGGTGGAACGCGCGGAGATCATTCGTGAAAAAGGTACCAACCGCAGCCAGTTCTTTCGCGGTCTGGTGGATAAATATACCTGGCGCGATATTGGCTCCAGCTATCTGATGTCCGACCTGCAGGCCGCCTATCTGTGGGCGCAGCTGGAAGCGGCGGAGCGGATCAACCAGCAGCGCCTGGCGCTGTGGCAGAACTATCACGATGCGCTGCTGCCGCTGGCGCGTGCGGGGCGTATCGAACTGCCGACGGTTCCGGCCGACTGTGGGCAAAATGCGCACATGTTCTACATAAAGCTGCGTGATATCGAGGATCGCAGCAGGCTGATCGCCTGGCTGAAAGAGGCGGAGATCCTCGCGGTATTCCATTATATTCCGTTGCACAGCTGCCCGGCCGGAGAACACTTCGGCGAGTTCCACGGTGAAGACCGCTACACCACCCTGGAGAGCGAGCGCCTGGTGCGCCTGCCGCTGTTTTACAATCTCTCTCTGGTGAACCAGCGGACGGTGATTAACTCGCTGCTGAGCTATTTCTCCTGATATGTCGTTAGCAAAAGCCTCACTGTGGACGGCGGCATCGACGCTGGTCAAAATCGGCGCCGGTCTGCTGGTCGTCAAGCTGCTGGCCGTCTCGTTTGGGCCGGCGGGCGTTGGCCAGGCCGGTAACTTCCGGCAGCTGGTCACCGTGCTCGGCGTGCTGGCGGGTGCCGGGATATTTAACGGCGTCACGAAGCTGGTGGCTCAGCATCACGACGATCCCCCACGTCTGAAACAGGTGGTGGGTACCTCGTCGGCTATGGTGCTTGGCTTTTCCACGCTGCTGGCACTGGTGTTTTTACTGGCGGCGGCGCCGATAAGCCAGGGGCTGTTCGGCCATACGCACTATCAGGGGCTGGTACGCCTGGTGGCGCTGGTGCAGATGGGGATCGCCTGGGCGAACTTCCTGCTGGCGCTGATGAAAGGCTTTCGCGATGCGGCGGGTAACGCCTTCTCGCTGATTGCCGGGAGCCTGATTGGCGTCGCGGCCTATTATGCCTGTTACTACTTCGGGGGTTACCAGGGGGCGCTGTTGGGGTTGGCGTTAGTGCCGGCGCTGGTGGTGATCCCGGCGGGCATCATGCTCTGGCGGCGGGGTAATATACCGCTGAGCGCCCTGCGCCCGCGCTGGGATAACAGTCTGGCGGGACAGCTATCGAAATTTACCCTGATGGCGCTCATAACCTCGGTGACGCTGCCGGTGGCCTATGTGATGATGCGTAATCTGCTGGCGGCGCATTACGGCTGGGAGGCGGTCGGGATTTGGCAGGGGGTGAGCAGCATTTCCGATGCTTACCTGCAGTTTATTACCGCCTCGTTTAGCGTCTATCTGCTGCCGACGCTGTCGCGGCTGAGCGCCAAAACGGATATCACCCGCGAGATTGCCAAATCGCTGAAATTCGTTCTGCCGGCGGTGGCGGCGGCAAGCCTGACGGTCTGGCTACTGCGCGATTTTGCCATCTGGCTGCTGTTTTCCGATCGCTTTACCGCGATGCGTGACCTGTTCGCCTGGCAGCTGGTGGGCGACGTCTTAAAAGTCGGCGCCTATGTCTACGGCTATCTGGTGATCGCCAAAGCGTCGCTACGTTTTTATATTCTGACGGAAATCAGCCAGTTCACGCTGCTGACCGCATTCTCACACTGGCTTATTCCGGCGCACGGCGCAATTGGCGCGGCGCAGGCGTATATGGCCACGTATATTGTTTATTTCGCCCTCTGTAGTGGCGTGTTTTTACTCTGGCGTAAACGGGCATGACAGCACTGATACATGTACTGGGATCGGATATCCCGCACCATAACCAGACCGTACTGCGGTTCTTTAACGACGAACTGGCCGCCGACCCGCAGGCCCGGAGATTTTTGGTCGTCGGTGATGAGGCCAGCGTGCGTGATGGATATCCGGCACTGGACATCACCTGCTATCCAGGAAAGAAAGCGCTGGCGCAGGCAGTGATTGCCACCGCGAAAGCCAACCGCCAGCAGCGCTTTTTCTTCCACGGCCAGTTTAATACCGGGCTGTGGCTGGCGCTGTTGAGCGGCGGCATCCGCCCGTCACAGTTTAACTGGCATATCTGGGGGGCAGATCTGTATGAAAACTCTGCCAGCCTGAAGTTTCGCCTGTTCTATCCGCTACGCCGCATGGCGCAGGGGCGAGTAGGGCGCGTTTTCGCCACCCGCGGCGATCTCAGCTGGTTCGCTAACCGCCATCCGCGTGTGCCGGGTGAGCTGCTCTACTTCCCGACCCGTATGGATCCGGCGCTGAATACCCTGGCCGATAACGCCCCGCGCGGTGATACCCTGACTATTCTGGTCGGCAACTCCGGGGATCGCAGCAATGAACATATTGCCGCGCTGAAGGCTATCCATCAGCAGTTTGGCGATACGGTGAATGTCATCGTGCCGATGGGTTATCCGGCGAATAACGACGCCTATATCAACGAGGTGCGCGAGGCGGGGGCGGCGCTGTTTAGCCGTGCGCATCTGCAGATCCTCAGCGAGAAGCTTGAATTTAATGATTATCTGGCGCTGCTGCGCCGCTGCGATCTGGGCTATTTTCTGTTTGCCCGCCAGCAGGGGATCGGCACCCTGTGTCTGCTGATTCAGGCGGGCATCCCCTGCGTGCTCAATCGCGAAAATCCGTTCTGGCAGGATATGACCGAGCAGCATGTGCCGGTGCTGTTCACCAGCGACGCGCTGGACGTCAGCGTGGTGCGTGAAGCGCAGCGTCAGCTGGCGAGCGTGGATAAATCTACTATCGCCTTCTTCCGGCCGAACTATCTGACGGGCTGGCAGCGGGCGCTACGGTTAGCTGCGGAGGGGCAGGCATGACGTTAATGCAATTTAGCGGGCTGCTGGTGGTCTGGCTGCTGTCGACCCTGTTTATCGCCACCGCCACCTGGTTTGAGTTCCGTCGGGTACGCTTCAACTTCAACGTCTTTTTCTCGTTGTTGTTTCTGCTGACCTTTTTCTTCGGCTTCCCGCTGACCAGTATTCTGGTGTTCCGCTTTGACGTCAGCGTAGCGCCGCCGGAGATTTTGCTGCAGACGCTGCTGATCGCGGTGTGCTTCTACGCGATCTACTACGTGACCTATAAAACGCGGTTGCGCCCGGCCTCGCGCGAGGTTGCGCATCGCCCGCTGTTTACCATGAACCGGGTGGAAACCCATCTGGCGTGGGGCATACTGATGGGGCTGGCGCTGCTGTGCGTCGGCATCTTCTTCGCTCACAACGGCTTTCTGCTGTTTAAGCTCAACTCCTACAGCCAGATTTTTTCTGCTGAAGTGTCCGGCGTGGCGTTGAAGCGCTTCTTTTACTTCTTTATTCCGGCGATGCTGGTGGTTTATTTTCTGCGCCAGGATTATAAGGCGTGGATCTTCTTCCTCGTCAGTACCGTGGCCTTTGGTTTGCTGACCTACGCCATTGTCGGCGGGACCCGCGCCAATATCATCATCGCCTTCGCCATCTTTCTGTTCATCGGTATTATTCGCGGCTGGATCAGCTTGTGGATGCTGGCGGCGGCGGGCGTGCTGGGTATTGTCGGCATGTTCTGGCTGGCGCTGAAGCGCTACGGGATGAACGTCAGCGGCGATGAAGCGTTTTATACCTTCCTGTATCTCACGCGCGACACCTTCTCACCGTGGGAAAACCTGGCGCTGCTGCTGCAGAACTACGACAAGATCGATTTCCAGGGGCTGGCGCCGATGATCCGCGATTTCTACGTCTTCATCCCCAGCTGGATGTGGCACGGTCGTCCGACGATGGTGCTCAATACCGCCAACTACTTCACCTGGGAGGTGTTAAACAACCATTCGGGGCTGGCGATTTCGCCGACGCTGATTGGCTCGCTGGTGGTGATGGGCGGCGTCTGGTTTGTGCCGCTGGGCGCAGTGGCGGTAGGGTTGATTATTAAATGGTTCGACTGGCTGTATGAGCTGGGCAACCGGGAGAGCAATCGTTACAAAGCGGCTATCCTGCACAGTTTCTGTTTCGGCGCTATCTTCAACATGATAGTGCTGGCGCGCGAGGGTCTGGATTCGTTCGGCTCCCGCGTGGTGTTTTTCCTCGTGATCTTTGGTATCTGCTTGCTGGCGGCGAAATTGCTGTACTGGTTCCTGGATAGCGTGGGACTGATTCATAAGCGCGTAAAACCGCTTTCGCAACCGCAAGTCTGAGAAGGATAGACATGACTGGGACCATTTCCGCGCCGTTGTATCTGTTAAGAGGGCTGCAGCTCATAGGCTGGCGCGATATGCAGCACGCTCTGGATTATTTGTATGCCGACGGCGCGCTCCGGGAGGGGACGCTGGTGGCCATTAATGCTGAGAAAATGCTGGCCGTAGAAGATAACCCGGAGGTACGGGCGCTGATTGAGGCGGCGGAGTTTAAATATGCGGATGGCATCAGCGTGGTGCGTTCGCTGCGCAAAAAATACCCGCAGGCCCAGGTATCCCGCGTCGCCGGGGCCGATCTCTGGGAAGCGTTAATGCAGCGCGCTGGCGCTGAAGGGACACCGGTGTTTTTGGTTGGTGGTAAACCTGAGGTCCTGACGCAAACGGAGTCCAGGCTGCGTCAGCGCTGGCAAGTGAACATCGTCGGCAGCCAGGACGGTTATTTTACCCCTGAGCAGCGCCAGGCATTGTTCGAACGCATTCGCGACAGCGGGGCGAAAATCGTCACCGTCGCGATGGGGTCGCCGCGCCAGGAGATCTTCATGCGCGACTGCCGGCGCCTGTATCCGCACGCGCTGTATATGGGCGTCGGCGGCACTTACGATGTCTTCACTGGGCACGTCCATCGGGCGCCGAAGTTCTGGCAGGATCTGGGGCTGGAGTGGTTCTATCGCCTGCTTTTGCAGCCGAGCCGCATCAAGAGACAGTTCCGTCTGCTGCGCTATTTACGTTGGCATTATACCGGCAAGCTCTGATATTCCACTGCAACCAGGCGAGTTTGCATACATATTCTGTGTAATCTCTTCACTCGCCTGATACTTTATTTGCCATTTCCGTAAAATTAATTAACCATTCGCAGGCTTCATACGCGCGGGGGAGACCTGCGCGTCGGCAAGGCTATGGTTTCAGTTAATAACAATAACCGGGAGTACCCGGAATACGGCAAACACAAGAGGATATATGACTGAGAAAAAAGCGGAGCTCCAGCGTGGACTGGAGGCCCGGCATATTGAACTGATCGCCCTTGGCGGGACGATTGGCGTGGGGTTGTTTATGGGGGCGGCCAGTACGTTGAAATGGGCCGGGCCTTCCGTGCTGCTGGCGTACATTATCGCTGGCCTGTTCGTCTTTTTCATTATGCGCTCAATGGGCGAAATGCTGTTCCTTGAGCCTGTCACTGGCTCCTTCGCGGTGTATGCGCATCGCTATATGAGCCCCTTCTTCGGCTACCTGACCGCGTGGTCCTACTGGTTTATGTGGATGGCGGTGGGGATCTCGGAGATTACCGCCATCGGGGTCTATGTGCAGTTCTGGTTCCCGGAGATGGCGCAGTGGATCCCGGCGTTAATTGCCGTGGGGCTGGTGGCGCTGGCGAACCTGGCGGCGGTCCGGCTGTACGGTGAAATCGAGTTCTGGTTCGCCATGATTAAAGTCACCACCATTATCGTGATGATCGTCGTCGGGCTGGGCGTCATTTTCTTCGGCTTTGGCAACGGCGGCCACTCCATTGGTTTTGGTAATCTCACCGAACATGGCGGTTTCTTCGCCGGCGGCTGGAAGGGCTTCCTGACGGCGCTGTGTATCGTGGTCGCGTCCTATCAGGGGGTGGAGCTCATCGGCATTACCGCAGGTGAAGCGAAAAATCCGCAGGTGACCCTGCGCAGCGCGGTGGGCAAAGTGCTGTGGCGGATCCTGATTTTCTACGTGGGCGCGATTTTCGTTATCGTCACCATCTTCCCGTGGGATCAAATCGGCTCCAACGGCAGCCCGTTCGTACTGACGTTTGCCAAAATCGGGATTACCGCGGCGGCGGGAATTATCAACTTCGTGGTGCTGACGGCGGCGCTTTCCGGCTGCAACAGCGGAATGTACAGCTGTGGACGTATGCTGTACGCCCTGGCGAAGAACCGCCAACTGCCGGCGGCGATCGGTAAGGTATCGCGCAACGGCGTTCCGGCCGTCGGCGTGGCGCTGTCGATTCTGATCCTGCTGGTGGGCTCCTGCCTGAATTACATCATTCCTAATCCGCAGCGGGTGTTTGTCTATGTCTACAGCGCCAGCGTGTTGCCAGGGATGGTGCCATGGTTTGTGATCCTGATCAGCCAGCTGCGTTTCCGTCGCGTGCATCGGGCGGCAATCGCCAGCCATCCGTTCCGTTCGCTGCTGTTTCCGTGGGCCAACTATTTCACCATGGCCTTCCTGATCTGTGTGCTGGTAGGGATGGGTCTGAATGATGAAACCCGGATGTCGCTGTTTGTCGGCATTATTTTCCTGGCCGCCGTCACCCTGATTTATAAGGTGTTTGGCCTCGGAAGACAGGGGCAAGTCAATAATACGGCTGAATAACCGTCAAAACGAACAAAGCATGAGCAAACGATAATTTTCTTTTAAAAGGCACTAGACAGCGGGGTAGGAAGTCCGTATTATCCGACCCCGCAACGGCGCTAAGCGCCCGTAGCTCAGCTGGATAGAGCGCTGCCCTCCGGAGGCAGAGGTCTCAGGTTCGAATCCTGTCGGGCGCACCATTAACCCGGTGCTGGAGCTGCGGTGGTTTTAATACCGCGTAAAAGGTTTGCAGTGGTGGCTATAGCTCAGTTGGTAGAGCCCTGGATTGTGATTCCAGTTGTCGTGGGTTCGAATCCCATTAGCCACCCCATTATTTGATAGAGTTGTGAATTTGCGAAGGTGGCGGAATTGGTAGACGCGCTAGCTTCAGGTGTTAGTGTCCTTACGGACGTGGGGGTTCAAGTCCCCCCCCTCGCACCACGACTTTAACGAATTGAACTAAAAATTCAAAAAGCAGTATTTCGGCGAGTAGCGCAGCTTGGTAGCGCAACTGGTTTGGGACCAGTGGGTCGGAGGTTCGAATCCTCTCTCGCCGACCAATTTTGAACCCCGCTTCGGCGGGGTTTTTTGTTTTCTGTCGCTGCCCGCCATTATTTATTCCCCTGATCTTGCTGATAAAAAAACGCCTCTCTGCTTGAGAATACGCGTCAGGAAAACTCTCAATTCATCACTGTGGTAGATGCAATTTCCCCGGATCCTGTGCGATAATAACCGGGTAGATGCTCATTCCATCTCTTATGTTCGCCTTCGTGCCTCATAAACTCCGGAATGATGCAGAGCCGTTCTTACGGTGCTTATCGTCCACTGACAGATGTCGCATTTATGCCTCATCAAACACCATGGACATTACGTTGAGTGAAGCACCCAATTTGTTGTCAAACAGACCTGTTTTAACGCCTGCCCTGATTTCAGCGCAGGCGTTTTTTTCTTTCAGGGATCCGTCAACGCGAAGGCGGGGGAGAAGGGCTATCGCCCCGCAGGAGGCGATAGCCATGGCAGGTTACGGCTGAGGATTATTCTGCAGCGTCAGCAGCAGCCCATCGCGGCGCATAGCGGCGGCTTCTTCCGGCTGATGCAGGCGATCCAGGGCATCCGCCAGCCAGGCGTAATCAAAGGCATCCGGACGCTGCTTAAGCGCGGCGCGGAAGGCGATGCTGGCCTCCTGCCATTCGCCGTGCCGCATCAGCGACTGGCCCAGGGTACTCCACAGCAGCGGACGGTCGCCAACGGCTTTGATCTGCTGGCGCAGCACTTTCTCCAGCTGTTCCGGGTTATTGGTCTTCAGACGCGGGATCGGCATCACCAGACGGTCATCATACTGTTTCTTCAGACCATCAATGATAATTTGCTGCGCGGTATCGTGATCGTCGCTCTCGATGAGGCGCTCGGCCATCGCCACCTGCAGCGGCACCAGCGCCCGCGTTTTACGGCTCTGGTTGCGCCACCATTCGCGCAACCCTTCGCTGCCGCCGTCGGCCAGCGCTTTATCCATCAGGCCAACCCAGGCCAGCTGTTCCAGCGCAGCGCGGTGCTCTTCATCGCCGACGTTAGCTTTCGCCATCGACGGAATGATGTCCAGCAGCGACTGCCAGGCGCCGGTGCGGGTGTATGCCTGTTCGGCGAGGCGCAGCACTTCAGGATGACGCGGAGTAATTTCCAGCAGCTTATCGATGCCATGGCGCGCGGCGTGATTTTCATTACGCGCCAGCTGCAGGCGAACGCGGGTGATTTCCACCGGGATCAGGTCATCGCCCGCCAGCTCGGTGGCGCGCTCCAGATGCTGGTTGGCCCGCGCTTCATCGCCGCGCTGCTGGGCCGCTTCCGCCGCCAGCAGATAGTTCACCACCGGTTGTTCGGCGTGATCGGCATTTTTCGCCATCAGCTTCTCAACCTGCTGGTAATCACCTTCCGCCAGCTTGAGAAGCGCCTGCTCGGTTTGCTTACGCGCGCGACGGCGTTTACGGCCGACAAACCAGCCGCGCGTATGCGCTCCGGTGCGGAAAATGCGGCGCAGCAGCCATTCGATGGCGAACAGCACCACCATGGCGAGGATCAGAATGATCACCAGCCCGGTCACGCTGGTCTCGATATTGTAATTATCGGTCTGGATCAGGACGTAGCCCTGATGCCCGGCGATCATCGGGCCAAGCACGATCCCGGCGATCAACAGCGCGAAGAGTAGAAGAATTTTCAGCATGCGTTACTCTCCTTGCGGCGCAGCAGGGGCGGCCGGTGCAGCAGGGGCTGGTGAGGGCGCGCCGCCCGCGGTAACGGCAGGCTGCGCCATCAGGTTGCGCACCCGGGTCTGCATCAGTTTTTCCAGCAACGCCTGGCTCTGCAGCGTTTCCGGCACCGTCATGGTAATGCTTTGCTGACTGAGCTTATCCACCTCGTCGAGGAAGGCTTTGGTGGTGGCGTCATCAGTATCGTAATAGGCGCGTACCCAGGTCGAGACGTTATCCAGCGACTGTTTCCAGGTCTCTTCCTGATGGCGCGGCACTGCCTGCGCGGCGACCAGCAGGCGAGAGCGAATATTTTCCCGCAGATAGATATCCTGATTCGGCGCCAGCAGCGGGACCGCGGTTTCATCGCGGCGGCGCACGGTGATAAAGCTGTCCATAAAGTTCTGCCAGCTTTTCTGCAGATTGACGCGCCATTCGCTGATAGAGCTGGAAAGCTCGTCGCTATCAGAGTCCATCGGCGAATCGTCATCGTTATTATCGGCCAGCCGCAGGTTGTCGATTTGGTTCGCCAGCTGATTCACCTTGAGGATCATGCCGTCGTAGTCCACCTGGCTTACCGCGGAGAGGGTGGCGATGTCGTCGGTGATCGCCCGGCGGGCGCCGATCAGGCTGGGGTCATTCATGTCGGCGAGGCTGGCGTCGGCGCTTTTTAGCAGCGCGGCGGCGGTAGTGACATCCTGATCGCTCCACAGCTTACGTCCCGCCAGCTTGACGAGGAAATCGGCCTGGGCCAGCAGCCAGGTTTTGGCATCGCTGCCCGAAATCACGGCGACTTTCTGCTGCAACTCATCAAGCTGTTTGGTCAGGGTTTCCTGCTCGTGTTTGGCCTGACTCAACTGGTCGGCCTGCTGTTTGATAATGCCTTCCAGTTCGCTCTTTTGGCTCTCCTGCGCTTTTTGCAGTGCCGCAAGCTGGCCTGATAATTCAGAGGTGGTTGCGTTTTGCCGCGTGGCCTGCTGTTTGTTCAGGCCATACAGGCCGATGCCAGCGGCTATCGCAATGGCGATAGCGATCGCGCTGAGCGCCAGGCTGGTTTTGTTACCCGCCTTCTTCTTATCGTTGTTCTCTGGCTGTGGTGTGGTTTCCACGGCCTCCCTGGTCTCTTCAACCACGGCGGATTGATTTTGTTGTTCCGTCATTATGGCTTCCAATGTTGAGAGTTATTGTAATGCGCGTAGCAGCGCATCGTTGTCAGCGTTATCGGCAACCTGAATCTCCTGCCAGCCCAGTTCCCGGGCCTGAAGGGCCAGACGTTCGCTGACAACGACAAGGCGGCAGTGCAGGAGCCACTGTTCGCGATACCATTGCGGTATGAGCGACCACAGCTGCTGCAGCATCTCACCGCTGGTGACCACCAGCGTGGTGACCCCGCGAGACTGCCAGCGCATCGCTTCTTCTGCGCCATCGTAATGTTTTGCACTACGTTGATAACATTCACAAAATGTGACCCTGGCGCCGCGTTCAGCCAGCGTGGCGCCTAAGAGTTCCCGCCCACCATTGCCGCGTAGGATCAGCGCATTTTTCCCGGCAATGTTTTGTAATTCAGGTAATTGTAGCAAGACTTCGCTAATTTCCCGATCTAACGGGTAACGGATGTGCTGCCCGCTGACCGTATGCAGGGCCAGCGCCGTCGTTCGACCAATGGCAAAATAGTGCGGAGAAGTGGGCCAGGGCAGGCCTTGCTGCTGCAGACGGGCATGGGCGAATTCCACCGCATGTTGGGATAGCGCAAACAGCAGGTCGTCGGACCCCAGATGGGCAAGATGGTCGCCCAGCACGGGAAGCTCCCGGCCAGGCGTAAATTCTATCAGCGGAAAGCTCCAGGCCACGCGTCCCATGGCCCGCAGACGGCTGACCAGCGCTTCCCCTTGCGGGAGTGGACGAGTGACCAGGATGCTCATCGTGGGGCTTCTCCATCATAAACTGCCGCGAGAATGTCGCGGGCGCCATTATCCAGGAGCTCTTCCGCCAGCGAGATGCCGAGCGCTTCGGCCTGCTCTGCTGGCCCGCGCCGTTCGCCGCGTACCATCTGCGAACCATCCGGGGCGCCAACCAGCGCCCGCAACCACAGTTCGCCGTTGACGAGTTCCGCATAGCTGCCAATTGGCACCTGACAACCGCCTTCGAGGCGGGTGTTCATCGCCCGTTCGGCGCGCACGCGTACTGCGGTTTCCGCATGGTTGAGGGGCGCTAACAGCGCCTGGGTCCATGCATCGTCAAGACGGCATTCGATACCCACCGCGCCCTGGCCGACGGCCGGCAGGGATTGCTCCGGCGACAGCGGCTGGCGAATACGCGCTTCCAGTTTCAGGCGCTTCAACCCGGCGGCGGCAAGGATAATGGCGTCATACTCACCGTTATCCAGTTTACTCAGCCGGGTACCAACGTTACCGCGCAGAGAGCGGATCACCAGGTCTGGACGGGTGGCGGCCAGCTGGCACTGACGGCGTAAACTTGACGTGCCAACGACGCTGCCGGCCGGCAGTTCGTCAATTGAGGCATAGTGATTGGAAACAAACGCGTCGCGCGGATCGTCGCGCTCGCAGATGGTGACCAACCCCAGGCCCTCCGGGAATTCCACCGGGACATCTTTCATCGAATGGACGGCGATATCGGCCCGCCCTTCGAGCATGGCGAGCTCTAACTCTTTCACAAATAAGCCCTTGCCGCCCACCTTTGCCAGGGGCGTATCAAGGATGACATCACCGCGCGTAACCATCGGCACCAGCTCGACGTTCAGTCCTGGATGCGCTTGTTCCAGGCGCGCTTTAACATACTGCGCCTGCCATAGCGCAAGCGGGCTTTGCCGTGTGGCAATTTTCAAAACTTTGTCTAACATGCTTGTTACCGTCATTGTCGACCACTATCCATCCTAACATTGTTGTCTTACGGATGTTAGTTTTCACGGTTTATGTGGGAGATGGCTCCGGCCTTCTCTTTTTTAACCTTTCATGCGCGTGGCGGTTGCCGGAGGCGTAGTGAGGAATTTACAGGTAATAAACGGTGCTACACTTGTATGTAGCGCATCTTTCTTTACGGTCAATGAGCAAGGTGTTAAATTGATCACGTTTTAAACCATTTGTCCGTCCGCTGCTCATCACAACCACACCGACGACGAATGGTGACGGTTTTTGTTGAAATACTGAAATCCTCCGTACTATTGTACTTCGGGTTTTTGAACATCAGGCGATATGTCTTGTACCTCTATATTGAGACACTGAAACAGAGACTGGATGCCATCAACCAATTGCGCGTGGATCGCGCGCTTGCTGCCATGGGACCCGCTTTCCAGCAGGTTTACAGTCTACTGCCAACGTTACTACATTATCATCACCCGCTGATGCCGGGTTACCTTGACGGTAACGTTCCCCGTGGCATTTGCCTCTACACGCCTGATGAAACCCAACGCCACTATCTTGAAGAACTGGAGCTGCATCGCGGCATGCAGACCCAGGAGCCGCCGAAAGGCGAGCTACCGATCACCGGCGTCTACTCGATGGGCAGTACTTCCTCCGTTGGTCAAAGCTGTTCTTCCGATCTGGATATCTGGGTATGTCACCAGGCCTGGCTGGATAGCGAAGAGCGCCAGCTGCTGCAGCGAAAATGCAGCCTGCTTGAGAGCTGGGCGGCCTCGCTCGGCGTGGAAGTCAGCTTCTTCCTGATCGACGAAAACCGCTTCCGTCATAATGAAAGCGGCAGCCTCGGCGGCGAAGACTGCGGTTCGACTCAGCATATCCTGTTGCTCGATGAGTTCTATCGCACCGCGGTGCGTCTCGCCGGCAAGCGTATTCTGTGGAATATGGTGCCGTGCGATGAAGAAGAGCATTACGATGATTACGTCATGGGGCTGTATGCTCAGGGCGTGCTGACGCCTAACGAATGGCTCGATCTCGGCGGCCTCAGTTCGCTGTCGGCGGAAGAGTACTTCGGCGCCAGCCTGTGGCAGCTGTATAAGAGTATCGACTCCCCCTATAAAGCGGTGCTGAAAACGCTGCTGCTGGAAGCCTACTCCTGGGAATACCCCAATAACCGCCTGTTAGCGAAAGATATCAAACAGCGTCTGCACGACGGCGAGATTGTCTCCTTCGGCCTCGACCCGTACTGCATGATGCTGGAGCGCGTGACCACCTATCTGCAGGCCATCGAAGATGAAACCCGCCTCGACCTGGTGCGCCGCTGCTTCTACCTGAAAGTTTGTGAAAAACTCAGCCGCGAACGCGCCTGCGTCGGCTGGCGTCGCGAAGTCGTCAGCCAGTTGGTGAATGCCTGGGGCTGGGACGAAAAGCGTCTGATGATGCTCGACAACCGCGCCAACTGGAAAATTGATGAAGTGCGCAAGGCGCACAACGAACTGCTCGACGCCATGATGCAGAGCTATCGTAATCTGATCCGCTTCGCGCGGCGCAATAACCTTAGCGTCTCCGCCAGCCCTCAGGATATTGGCGTGCTGACCCGTAAGCTGTATGCGGCCTTTGAAGCGCTGCCGGGGAAAGTGACGCTGGTGAACCCGCAAATTTCGCCGGATCTGTCGGAACCGAACCTGACCTTTATCCACGTGCCGCCGGGCCGCGCCAATCGTACCGGTTGGTATCTGTATAACCGCGCGCCGGATATGGAATCGATCATCAGCCATCAGCCGCTGGAATATAACCGTTATCTTAATAAGCTGGTGGCCTGGGCCTGGTTTAACGGCCTGCTGACCTCACGCACCCGCCTGTTTATTAAGGGCAACGGCATCGTCGATCTGGCGAAGCTGCAGGAGATGGTGGCCGACGTGTCGCACCACTTCCCGCTGCGCCTGCCGGCGCCGACGCCAAAAGCGCTGTACAGCCCGTGCGAAATCCGCCATCTGGCGATTATCGTCAACCTCGAATATGACCCGACCGCGGCCTTCCGCAATCAGGTGGTGCACTTCGACTTCCGTAAACTGGATGTTTTCAGCTTCGGCGAAGAGCAAAAATGCCTGATCGGCAGCGTCGACCTGCTGTATCGCAACTCGTGGAACGAAGTGCGTACGCTGCACTTTAACGGCGAGCAGGCGATGATCGAAGCGCTGAAGACGATCCTCGGCAAAATGCATCAGGACGCCGCGCCGCCGGACAGCGTGGAGGTGTTCTGCTATAGCCAGCACCTGCGCGGCCTGATCCGTACCCGCGTGCAGCAGATGATCTCCGAATGCATCGAACTGCGTCTCTCCAGTACCCGCCAGGATACCGGGCGCTTCAAAGCGCTGCGCGTCTCCGGCCAGACGTGGGGGCTGTTCTTCGAGCGTCTTAACGTTTCGGTGCAGAAGCTGGAAAACGCCATTGAGTTCTACGGCGCTATCTCGCACAACAAGCTTCACGGGTTGTCGGTGCAGGTGGAAACCAATCACGTTAAGCTGCCGGCGGTGGTGGATGGCTTCGCCAGCGAAGGGATTATTCAGTTCTTCTTTGAAGATGCGGATAACAACGACAGCGGCTTTAACATCTATATTCTTGATGAGAGCAACCGCGCCGAGGTCTATCATCACTGCGAGGGCAGTAAAGAGGAGCTGGTGCGCGACGTCAGCCGCTTCTATTCGTCATCGCACGATCGTTTCACCTACGGCTCCAGCTTTATCAACTTCAACCTGCCGCAGTTCTATCAGATTGTCGAGGTAGACGGGCGCACCCAGGTGATCCCCTTCCGCACCCAGGCGATTGCCGCCGCGATACCCACCAGCCAGGACGTTACCGCTTCGCCGGTGCTGCAGCAGCGCTACTCGTAGATTTGGCCCGGATAAGGCGTGAGCCGCTATCCGGAGATCTTCCCTGCTGGCGCTGCGCTTAGCAGGGCTACGGTTCTAAGTCGTCGGGTAGCCCGGATAAGGCGCGATGCGCCGCCATCCGGGAAACACGTTATTAACGGAATTTCACCGTCTCACCGGCCTGCTGGCTCGCCGCCTGCTCCAGCAAATCCCAGAAGGTCTCGCCGCTGCGATCGCAGATCCACTCGTCGCCTTTGAGATCAAAATGGTAGCCGCCCTGTTTGGTGGCCAGCCACACCTGGTGCAGCGGCTCCTGACGGTTAATAATGATTTTGCTGCCGTTTTCAAAGCTGATGGTCAGCACGCCGCCGTTGATTTCACAGTCGATGTCGCTATCGCCGTCCCAGTCGTCCAGGCGTTCTTCGATGGTCATCCACAGGCTATCCGCCAGGCGATGGAATTCACTGTCGTTCATGGTTCTATCCTGCTTTTTTGAAGATGGCGGCAGTATAGCGCGAAACAAAAGCGCGCGCAGTCGGATGCTAAAGGCTTGCTTTTACGTCTTCTCCTGCGATGATAGAAAGCAGAAAGAATGAATCACGGGCAACTATCAATGAAAAACGTTTTTCCTACGCTTGCCGTTTTGTTTGCGATCTTCAGCCTGACCGGCTGCGGTCTGAAAGGGCCTCTCTATTTCCCGCCGGCGGACAAAACCGCGCCGCCGCCGACCAAACCGGTTAACCCTGGTATTCAGAGCTCAACGCCGGATCGTAACGATCGTGGCGATACCGGTGGTCCGAGCCAGGTCAATTACTAACGATAACGTTCTGTTCCGCGCAACTGGAGTAGATGATGCAGTTCTCTAAAATGCATGGCCTTGGCAACGATTTTATGGTCGTTGACGCGGTAACGCAGAATGTTTTTTTCTCGCCGGAGTTGATTCGCCGCCTGGCAGATCGCCATCTTGGCGTCGGGTTCGATCAGCTGTTGGTCGTCGAGCCGCCCTACGATCCCGATCTGGATTTTCATTACCGGATCTTTAACGCCGACGGCAGCGAAGTGTCGCAGTGCGGCAACGGCGCGCGCTGTTTTGCCCGCTTTGTCCGGCTGAAAGGCCTGACCAATAAACGTGATATTCGCGTGAGTACGGCCAACGGGCGTATGGTATTAAGCGTAACGGAAGACGATCTGGTGCGGGTGAATATGGGCGAGCCTAACTTTGAGCCGTCCCAGGTGCCGTTCCGCGCCAACAAAGCGGAAAAGACCTATATCATGCGTGCCGCCGAGCAGACAGTATTGTGCGGCGTGGTGTCCATGGGGAATCCGCATTGCGTCATCCAGGTGGATGACGTGGATACAGCGGCCGTAGAAACCCTCGGCCCGGTGATGGAAAGCCACGAGCGTTTTCCGGAGCGCGCCAATATCGGCTTTATGCAGGTGGTCGGCCGGTCCCACATCCGTCTGCGCGTCTACGAACGCGGCGCGGGGGAAACCCAGGCCTGCGGCAGCGGCGCCTGCGCCGCGGTGGCGGTGGGGATCCAGCAGGGGCTGCTCGCTGAAACGGTACGCGTGGAATTGCCCGGCGGTCGTCTTGATATCGCCTGGAAAGGCCCGGGCCAGCCGCTGTTTATGACCGGCCCGGCGGCCCATGTCTATGATGGATTTATTCATTTATGAAACCAATCGGGGAAGAACAGCAGGAGGTTACCAGCGCGTTGAACGATCGGGCGGTGGTGGACTATCTGTTGCAACATCCTGAATTTTTTATTCGTAATGCCGCCCAGGTTGAACATATCCGTGTCCCGCATCCGGTCCGCGGTTCGATTTCGCTGGTGGAGTGGCACATGATGCGGGCGCGTAACCATATTCATGTGCTGGAAGAGAATATGTCGCTGCTGATGGAGCAGGCGGTCGCTAATGAAAGCCTGTTCCAGCGCCTGCTGCAGCTGCAAACGCGGCTGGCGGCCGCGGAGAGCCTCGATGATATGCTCAACCGCCTTCATCGCTGGGCTCGCGAGCTGGGGTTAGCTGGCGCCACGGTGCGCCTGTTCCCTGACTGCTGGCGCCTCGGCGCGCCCTCGAAGTTTACCCATTTGGCGTTAAGCCGGCAGGCGTTTGAGCCGATCCGTATTCAACGTCTGGGCCAGGCGCGCCACTATCTTGGGCCGCTGAACGGTCCGGAGCTGCTGGTGGTGCTACCGGAAGCGAAGGCCATTGGATCCGTGGCGATGTCGATGCTGGGCGGCGATAACGCTCCGGGCGTGATGCTCTTTAGCAGCCGCGATGCGCAGCATTATCAGTCAGGGCAGGGGACGCAGTTGCTGCAGGAAATTGCGCAGATGCTCCCTGGCCTGCTGGAGCGCTGGATTGAACGCGCATGACCGACTCTCCGCTTTCCGCCTGCGTCGACCGCTTCCTGCGCTATCTCGGCGTTGAGCGTCAGCTTAGCCCGATTACGCTGACTAACTACCAGCGTCAGCTGGACGCGTTGATCGCCCTGGCGGATGAGGCGGGGCTGAAAAGCTGGCAGCAGTGCGATGCCGCTCAGGTGCGTAGCTTTGCGGTACGCAGCCGCCGTGCGGGTTTAGGCCCGGCGAGCCTGGCGCTGCGGCTTTCCGCGCTACGCAGCTTCTTTGACTGGATGGTCAGTCAGGGCGAACTGGCCGCTAACCCGGCGAAGGGGATTGCGGCGCCGAAAATTCCCCGCCACTTGCCGAAAAATATCGATGTCGATGATGTAAATCGGCTGCTGGATATCGACCTCAACGATCCGCTCGCGGTGCGCGACCGGGCGATGCTGGAAGTGATGTACGGTGCAGGTCTGCGTCTGTCTGAGCTGGTCAACCTTGATATTAAGCACCTCGACCTCGAAAGCGGTGAGGTTTGGGTGATGGGCAAAGGCAGCAAAGAACGCCGTTTGCCGATCGGTCGTAACGCGGTGGCGTGGATTGAGCACTGGCTGGATTTGCGCGGCCTGTTCGGTACTGACGACGACGCGCTGTTTTTGTCGAAGCTGGGTAAACGCATTTCGGCGCGCAACGTGCAGAAGCGATTTGCCGAGTGGGGGATTAAGCAGGGGCTGAACAGCCATGTGCACCCGCACAAGCTGCGCCACTCCTTTGCCACCCATATGCTGGAGTCCAGCGGCGATCTGCGCGGCGTGCAGGAGCTGTTGGGCCATGCTAACCTCTCCACCACTCAAATCTATACCCATCTTGACTTTCAACACCTTGCCTCGGTGTACGATGCCGCGCATCCGCGCGCTAAACGGGGGAAATAATGCGTTTTTACCGACCTCTGGGCCAGATTTCCGCACTGACGTTTGACCTGGACGACACCCTATATGATAACCGCCCGGTGATTGACCGGACGATGCACGAGTCGCTGGCCTTTGTGCGCAATTACCATCCGTCGCTCAGCCAGTTCGATGCCCATGAGCTTAACCAACTGCGTCAGACGCTGCTGGCATCTGAGCCGGAGATCTACCACGACGTGACCGTCTGGCGCCATCGTGCGCTGGAGCTCGGCATGCGTAACGCTGGGCTCTCCGCCGAAGCGGCAAAAGCCGGCGCCGATGCGGCGATGGAAAACTTCGCCCACTGGCGCAGCCGGGTCGATGTTCCGCAGGAGACCCACGATACGCTGGCGAAGCTGGCACAGAAGTGGCCGCTGGTGGCCATTACCAATGGCAACGCCCGCCCCGAGCTGTTCGGCCTGAGCGACTATTTCCGCTTCGTGCTGCGCGCGGGTCCGGATGGTCGTTCCAAGCCGTTTGCCGATATGTATCACCTGGCGGCGGCGCGTCTGAATTTACCGCTCGGGCACATTCTGCACGTCGGCGATGATCTGACGACCGACGTCGCCGGTTCGCTACGCTGCGGGATGCAGGCCTGCTGGATCAAACCGCAAGGCGCGGACCTGATGCACACCGCGGACAGCCGCCTGCTGCCGCATATTGAAATTTCACGGTTGGCATCTCTGACCTCGCTGATATAATCACCAGTCACTCTGTATATATTAACAGGGGTTCATGGAACCCCTTCTCTTCCGGCGGTGCCAATGGACGTTTCTTACCTGCTCGACAGCCTTAATGACAAACAGCGTGAAGCCGTAGCGGCCTCGCGCACCAATATGCTGGTTCTGGCAGGGGCGGGCAGTGGTAAGACGCGCGTTCTGGTGCACCGTATCGCCTGGCTGCTGAGCGTGGAGAACTGCTCGCCGTACTCGATTATGGCGGTGACCTTTACCAACAAAGCGGCGGCGGAGATGCGCCACCGTATCGGCCAGCTGATGGGCACTACCCAGGGCGGCATGTGGGTAGGCACCTTCCACGGCCTCGCGCACCGTCTGCTGCGTGCGCATCATCTGGACGCCAACCTGCCGCAGGATTTCCAAATCCTCGACAGCGAAGACCAGCTCCGTCTGCTGAAGCGTCTGATTAAGGCGATGAACCTCGATGAGAAGCAATGGCCGCCGCGTCAGGCGATGTGGTACATCAACAGCCAGAAAGATGAAGGGCTGCGCCCGCATCACATTCAGAGCTACGGCAACCCGGTCGAGCAGACCTGGCAGAAGGTCTATCAGGCCTACCAGGAGGCCTGCGACCGCGCCGGGCTGGTGGATTTCGCCGAGCTGCTGCTGCGCGCGCACGAGCTGTGGCTGAACAAGCCGCATATCCTGCAGCACTATCGTGAGCGTTTCACCAATATCCTCGTCGATGAATTCCAGGACACCAACAACATCCAGTACGCCTGGATCCGCCTGCTGGCAGGTGATACCGGCAAAGTGATGATCGTTGGCGATGATGACCAGTCGATTTATGGCTGGCGCGGCGCGCAGGTCGAGAACATTCAGCGCTTCCTCAACGACTTCCCCGGCGCGGAAACTATTCGCCTGGAGCAGAACTATCGTTCAACCAGCAATATTCTTAGCGCTGCCAACGCCCTGATTGAAAACAACAACGGGCGCCTGGGCAAAAAGCTGTGGACCGACGGTGCCGACGGCGAGCCGATTTCGCTGTACTGCGCCTTCAACGATCTCGACGAAGCGCGCTTCGTGGTGAACCGCATTAAAACCTGGCAGGAGAACGGCGGCGCGCTGGAGCAATGCGCCATTCTCTATCGCAGTAACGCCCAGTCGCGCGTGCTGGAAGAGGCGCTCCTGCAGGCCAGCATGCCGTACCGTATCTACGGCGGTATGCGCTTCTTCGAACGTCAGGAAATCAAAGATGCGCTCTCTTACCTGCGCCTGATTGCCAACCGTAACGACGATGCCGCCTTTGAGCGGGTGGTCAATACGCCGACCCGCGGCATCGGCGATCGCACGCTGGACGTGGTGCGCCAGACGTCGCGCGATCGTCAGCTGACGCTGTGGCAGGCCTGCCGCGAGCTGCTGAAAGAGAAAGTGCTGGCTGGCCGAGCCGCCAGCGCTCTGCAGCGATTTATGGAGTTGATTGACGCGCTGGCGCAGGAAACCGCCGATATGCCGCTACATGTTCAGACCGATCGGGTGATTAAAGACTCCGGGCTGCGCGCGATGTACGAGCAGGAGAAAGGCGAGAAGGGCCAGACCCGTATTGAAAACTTAGAGGAACTGGTGACGGCGACGCGCCAGTTCAGCTACAACGAAGAAGATGAAGACCTGATGCCGCTGCAGGCGTTCCTCTCCCACGCCGCGCTGGAAGCGGGCGAGGGGCAGGCGGACACCTGGCAGGACGCGGTTCAACTGATGACCCTGCACTCGGCGAAAGGGCTGGAATTCCCGCAGGTGTTTATCGTCGGCGTCGAAGAAGGGATGTTCCCGAGCCAGATGGCGCTTGATGAAGGCGGCCGCCTGGAAGAAGAGCGTCGTCTGGCCTACGTTGGCGTGACGCGCGCCATGCAGAAGCTGACGCTGACCTACGCCGAAACCCGCCGTCTGTACGGCAAAGAGGTTTACCATCGCCCGTCGCGCTTTATTGGAGAACTGCCGCAGGAGTGCGTAGAAGAAGTGCGTCTGCGGGCCACGGTGAGCCGTCCGGTAAACCACCAGCGACTGGGGGCGCCGATTGCCGAGAGCGATACCGGCTACAAGTTAGGTCAGCGGGTGCGTCATCCGAAGTTTGGCGAAGGCACTATCGTCAACCTCGAAGGCAGCGGCGAGCACAGCCGGCTGCAGGTGGCTTTTCAGGGCCAGGGAATCAAATGGCTGGTGGCGGCTTACGCGCGGCTTGAGACGGTGTAACTTTAAGAAAAATATCATTATTTTGTAATATTCTGCTACCTTTATACGTTAAGGCGCCTGATTTGCGCTTTCGCGTTCCGTTGCGTGTTGACGCCGATTTTGCGCTGGCGTAACATGCGCGCACGATTACGCTAAGAGGACATTCGCCTTGGACACACCCAGTAGATGCTGGCTCAACTTCCTGTCATTCAGGAACAACTCCTAAGGCTATCCTCTTATGCTGATAGCCTTAGCGGTTGTCAGCGACCTGCCCTATTCCCGTCGCGCTGAGTCAGGCTTAATGGTCTGAAACCCAATTTGTTTCTGTGTGCCCACCGAACTGTCCGATAATTTTTTTGCATTGGGAGTCCCGGTCATGCTGAGCGCATTTCAACTGGAAAACAATCGTTTAACGCGCCTGGAAGCCGATGAGATCAAGCACCTCGCCAGCTCGGTGTGGGTCGATCTGGTCGAGCCTGACGACGATGAGCGAAGCCGCGTGCAGACGGAACTGGGTCAGAACCTGGCGACGCGCCCGGAACTGGAAGATATCGAAGCCTCCGCGCGTTTCTTTGAAGATGAAGATGGGTTACACATCCATTCCTTCTTCTTTTTTGAAGATGCGGAAGATCACGCCGGCAACTCTACCGTGGCGTTTACCATCCGCGAAGGCCGCCTGTTCACGCTGCGCGAGCGCGAACTGCCCGCTTTCCGCCTGTACCGTATGCGCGTGCGCAACCAGACGCTGGTCGACGGTAACGCCTACGAACTGCTGCTCGACCTGTTCGAAACCAAAATCGAGCAGCTGGCGGATGAAATTGAAAATATCTACAGCGACCTGGAAAAGCTGAGCCGCGTGATTATGGAAGGCCATCAGGGCGACGAGTACGATGAAGCGCTGTCGACGCTGGCGGAACTGGAAGATATCGGCTGGAAGGTCCGCCTCTGTCTGATGGATACCCAGCGCGCGCTGAACTTCCTGGTGCGTAAGGCGCGCCTGCCGGCGGGCCAGCTGGAACAGGCGCGGGAGATCCTGCGCGATATCGAATCCCTGCTGCCGCACAACGAATCGCTGTTCCAGAAGGTGAACTTCCTGATGCAGGCGGCGATGGGCTTCATCAACATCGAGCAGAACCGCATCATCAAGATCTTCTCCGTGGTGTCGGTGGTGTTCCTGCCGCCAACCCTGGTGGCGTCCAGCTACGGGATGAACTTTGAATTTATGCCGGAGCTGCACTGGAGCTTCGGCTACCCGGGGGCGATCGTCTTTATGATGCTGGCCGGCCTGGCGCCATATCTCTACTTCAAGCGTAAAAACTGGCTGTAAAAAAAGGGAGCGGCGGCTCCCTTTTTTACTGGCTGAGGCCGGCTTAGCCTCTGCGCAGCCGGCGCTGGGTATACAGCGCATCGACGATAAATACTGCCAGCGCGACCCAGATAAAGCCGAAGGTCACCATTTTATCCTTGCCCGGCACTTCGCCGTAGAACGTCACCGCCAGCAGGAACATCAGCGTTGGGCCGATGTACTGGAAAAAGCCCAGCGTGGAGAGCCGCAGGCGCGTTGCCGCGCCAGTGAAGCACAGCAGGGGAATGGTCGTGACCACGCCCGCGGCCATCAGCAGCAGATTGAGCGACCAGGGGTTCTCCCCCATATGGCTGGTCGGGCTATCAGTGATGCCAAACAGCCAGATTGCCGCCACCGGCAGTAGCCACAGCGTTTCCACCAGCATGCCGGTCTGCGCGTCGACAGCAATTTTCTTCCGCACCAGGCCGTAAAAGGCAAAACTGAAGGCCAGCCCAAGGCCGATTATCGGCAGCGAACCAAAGGTCCACAGCTGGACCAGCACGCCGCAAAAGGCGAGGATCACCGCCAGCCACTGCAGGCGACGGAAGCGTTCGCCGAGGAAAATCATTCCCAACAGAATATTCACCAGCGGGTTGATAAAGTAGCCGAGGCTGGCTTCCAGCATATGGTGGTTATTCACCGCCCAGATGAACAACAGCCAGTTACCGCCGACCAGCACTGCCGAGAGCGCCAGCAGGAAGATCTTGCGCGGCGTCTTCAGCAGCTTTTTCACCTGCGGCCACTGGCGGCTGACGCTGATGAGCGCCACCATGAAGAAGAAGGACCAGATCACGCGATGGGTCAGAATTTCATCGGCGGGAACATAGTAGATAAGTTTGAAGTACGCTGGCGCGATACCCCAGATAAAGTAGGCGGCGAGGGCCAGAATGATCCCCAACCGCGTCTGTTTCGCATCCATCGGTAAAATCCATTGCCAAAGAGAGTGATGTTACTCGATTTTGGCCAATCAACCCACCATATAGGTGGCCGTTGCGCTGGCAATATAGACCTGAGCTTCGTTATGCAGTTCCACGCGGGCTACCGCCACTTTATTGCCGGCGCGCAGCAGGCTGCTGGTGGCGGTAAACCGTTCACCGCGGCCCGGACGCAGGTAGTCTACGCGCAGGTCGATGGTTCCCATGCGGGAGAGGCGTTGGCGCAGCTCTTCTTCGTTGATGGTGTCATGGCGGGTGAGGGTGCTGCCGACGCAGACCAGGCCAGCGGCGACGTCCAGCGCGGAGGCGATCACTCCGCCATGCAAAATACTCTGCGCCCAGTTGCCGACCATCATCGGCTGATTATTAAAGCTGAGCTGGGCAAACGCCTTTTCATAGCGCTCCAGTTCGAGACCGAGGGCACGGTTAAACGGCATGTGATAGACGAAAATCTCCCCCACCAGTTTCAGCGCTGCTTCGGCAGTAAGTTCAGACATAACACCGGTTCCATTCGTTAACAAAATGTTGATTTTATGCTTCTAAAATATTGATTTCCACTTTCGGAGCGGATTAGGGGGCAGGTGATTAATAAACAGGTAGAATGGCTTCAGGTTAAACAAAAATAAAAACTATTTATCAGGAGACCAGCATGCGTATCTCTTTGGCCTGCCTGGTGGCGCTGTGCGCGCTACCGGCCGGTGTTATGGCGCAGGATGCGTCGGTTCACGACAAACCGGCAGTGCGCGGCAGCATTATCGCCAACCTGCTCCAGGACCATGATAATCCTTTCCTGCTCTACCCTTATGAGAGCAACTATCTGCTCTACACATGGACCAGCGACCTCAATAAAGAGGCGATCCGCAGCTATGACTGGGCCGAAAATGCCCGTAAAGATGAAGTGAAATTTCAGCTGAGTCTGGCGTTCCCGCTGTGGCGCGGCATCCTGGGCGATAATTCGCTGCTCGGCGCATCGTACACCCAGAAATCCTGGTGGCAGCTCTCCAACAGCAAAGAGTCGGCGCCGTTTCGCGAAACCAATTACGAACCCCAGCTGTTTTTGGGCTTTGCGACCGACTACCAGTTTGCCGGCTGGACGCTGCGTGACATCGAGATGGGGTATAACCACGACTCGAATGGTCGTTCCGACCCCACCTCGCGCAGCTGGAACCGGCTTTACGCCCGCCTGATGGCGCAAAACGGCAACTGGCTGGTGGAAGTGAAGCCCTGGTATGTGGTGGGCAACACCGATGATAACCCGGATATCACCAAATATATGGGCTATTACCGGCTGAAGGTGGGCTACCAGCTGGGAGAGGCGATCCTCAGCGCGCAGGGGCAATATAACTGGAACACCGGCTATGGCGGGGCGGAGCTCGGCGTGAGCTATCCCATTACCAAACATGTTCGCGCCTATACGCAGATCTACAGCGGTTACGGCGAATCGCTTATCGACTACAACTTCAATCAAACGCGCGTCGGCGTCGGGCTAATGCTCAACGATCTGTTTTAATCGTTGCACTCTGGCTCGCAGGCGCTGAAAATAGCGCCTGTTTTCTTTTCAGGCAAATGGGGTCAACGTGGCACAGGCGGAAGTATTAAATCAGGAATCGCTGGCGAAGCAGGTTTTACAAGAGACCTTCGGCTACCAGCAGTTCCGTCCTGGCCAGGAAACGATTATCGAGACGGTGCTTGAGGGCCGGGACTGCCTGGTGGTCATGCCGACCGGTGGCGGCAAGTCGCTGTGCTATCAGGTGCCGGCGCTGGTCATGGGCGGTCTGACAGTCGTGGTCTCACCCCTGATCTCGCTGATGAAAGACCAGGTCGATCAACTGCTGGCCAACGGCGTGGCGGCGGCTTGTCTGAACTCGACGCAAAGCCGCGAGCAGCAGCAGGAAGTGATGGCCGGCTGTCGCAGCGGGCAGGTTCGTCTGCTGTATATCGCGCCGGAACGGTTGATGCTGGATAACTTTCTTGAGCATCTGGCGAACTGGAACCTGGCGATGCTGGCGGTAGACGAAGCGCACTGTATCTCCCAGTGGGGCCATGACTTCCGTCCGGAATATGCCGCGCTGGGCCAGCTGCGTCAGCGGTTGCCGCAGATCCCGTTTATGGCGTTGACCGCCACCGCCGATGACACCACCCGCCGTGATATCGTCCGTCTGCTGGGGCTTAACGATCCGCTGATTCAGGTCAGCAGCTTCGACCGGCCGAACATCCGCTATATGCTGATGGAGAAATTCAAACCGCTCGACCAGCTGATGCGCTACGTTCAGGATCAGCGCGGCAAATCGGGCATCATCTACTGCAACAGCCGCTCGAAAGTGGAAGATACCGCCGCGCGTCTGCAGAGCCGCGGCATCAGCGCGGCGGCTTACCATGCTGGTCTGGAAAACGCCGTTCGCGCCGACGTGCAGGAGAAATTCCAGCGCGACGATCTGCAGATCGTGGTGGCGACGGTGGCCTTCGGGATGGGTATCAACAAGCCGAACGTCCGCTTTGTGGTGCACTTCGATATCCCGCGCAATATTGAATCCTACTACCAGGAAACCGGCCGCGCCGGGCGTGATGGCCTGCCGGCGGAAGCGATGCTGTTTTACGATCCGGCGGATATGGCGTGGCTGCGCCGCTGTCTGGAGGAAAAACCCGCCGGACCGCTACAGGATATCGAGCGGCATAAGCTGAATGCGATGGGGGCGTTTGCCGAAGCGCAAACCTGTCGTCGTCTGGTGCTGCTGAACTACTTTGGCGAAGGGCGCCAGGAGCCGTGCGGCAACTGCGATATCTGTCTTGACCCACCAAAGCAGTACGATGGCTTAATGGATGCGCGCAAGGCGCTGTCAACGATTTACCGGGTGAATCAACGTTTCGGGATGGGTTACGTGGTGGAGGTCCTGCGCGGGGCCAACAACCAGCGCATCCGTGACATGGGCCACGATAAGCTGCCGGTTTACGGTATCGGCCGGGAGCAGAGTCACGAGCACTGGGTGAGCGTAATCCGCCAACTGATTCACCTTGGGCTGGTGACGCAGAATATCGCCCAGCACTCCGCACTGCAGCTGACCGAAGCCGCACGACCGGTGCTGCGCGGCGAGGTGCCGCTGCAGCTTGCCGTACCGCGTATCGTGGCGCGGAAGCCGAAGGCGATGCAGAAATCCTTTGGCGGCAATTACGACCGCAAGCTGTTTGCCAAGCTGCGCAAATTGCGTAAAGCGATCGCCGACGAAGAGAATATCCCGCCATACGTGGTCTTCAACGACGCGACGCTGATCGAGATGGCGGAACAGTCGCCACTCACCGCCGGCGAGATGCTCAGCGTCAACGGCGTGGGGACGCGTAAACTTGAGCGCTTCGGTAAAGAATTCATGGCATTGATACGCGCTCATGTCGATGGTGATGATGAGTAGTCAGCCGCGGGAAAAGGTGCCAGAATAGTTTCCCTCTTCACTATTTTCCTGCGAGTTAACTATGCTGATGCTTTTCCTCACCGTGGCGCTGGTGCATATCATTGCGCTGATGAGCCCGGGGCCGGACTTTTTCTTTGTCTCACAAACGGCCATCAGCCGCTCGCGCAGAGAGGCGATGATGGGTGTGCTGGGGATCACCTGCGGCGTCATGATCTGGGCGGGGGTTGCCCTGCTCGGCCTGAACCTGATCCTCGCGCAGATGGCGTGGCTGCATAACATCATCATGGTCGGTGGCGGCCTGTATCTGTGCTGGATGGGCTACCAGATGCTGCGCGGCGCGCTGAAAAAAGAGGCGGTGGCCTCGGCGGAGCCGCAGGTGGAGCTGGCCCGCAGCGGACGCAGCTTCGTGAAGGGACTGCTGACCAATCTGGCGAATCCGAAAGCGATCATCTACTTCGGCTCGGTGTTCTCGCTGTTCGTGGGTGACAGCGTCGGCGCTGGTGCGCGCTGGGGTATTTTCCTGCTGATTATCGTCGAGACGCTGGCCTGGTTTATGGTGGTTGCCAGCCTGTTCGCCCTGCCGGGGATGCGCCGCGGCTATCAGCGGATGGCGAAGTGGATCGATGGTATCGCCGGTACGCTGTTTGCGGGCTTCGGCATCCACCTGATTATCTCGCGTTAACCGGTATGCTGTTTCCCACCCGGCTGTTTCCGGGTGGGAAAGTGTCAGTGGCGAAGCCGCTGCAGCTCATCTTCAGCCAGACCGGTCATTTCCATAATAGCTGCGTCATCAATACCGCGTTTGCGCATTGCTTCGGCAACCTGCAGCAAGGCCTGGTGTTTACCTTCTTTTATGCCCTGCTGTACGCCTTTCTCCATACCTTCTGCAAGCCATGTTTCCGCCAGCGTCATCAGTAATCCTCCATGCTGCGGCACGCGCTGTGCCAGTCCGTACAAGAGTGTCCGTGTATCCTCGGCATCTCCTGCCTGAGCCATATAGTTTACCAATACGGTGATTTGTTGTCCGCTCATCTGCTCCAGCAGTAAGAGATGGGTCAACTTATCCAGCAATTGCGCCATATCGCGCTGGCGGATGTGCTTTTGCACCAGCGTCAGGGCTGCCATGCTGCGGTGCTGCATGATGTCGTCGTCGGGGATCACCGTGATATCGACCAGCGGAAACGCCCCGCTATAGAGCTGGCGGGCGGTCTCAGGATCGGCAAAATTATCCAGCCAGCGCATCGACCAGGGATAGGGGCTGCGTCGTCCCTGATAAAAGAGAATAGGGATAACCAGAGGCAGCGTTTTATGGCCGCTCTCCAGGTGCCGCTGCATGGCGGCGACAGCATAGCGCATTAAGCGAAAGGCCATCAGCTTATCAGGTGCGCTCTGGTGCTCGATCAGAACATGGACATAGCCCGCACCGCGGGTGGTTTCCAGCGAATAAAGGATATCACTGTAGTAAGGCCTGAGATCGTCTTCGAGAAAGCTGCCGGATTCCAGACGCAGGGTATCCAGTTTGCAGATCTGTGTTAACGACGAAGGCAGGTGGAGCTCGATAAAATCGCGCGCCGTCTCTACCCGCGAGAGAAAGGTTTTAAATACCGCATCATGAGGAGTCGCCGTTTCCGCCATCGCCGTTCATCCGTGAATCACGTATCTGGCGGCATCCTGACACGATAGGTTCAACGCCGACAGCGGGTAAAAAAATTAATTACCCGCTTTGCGTGTCGGCTCGTGCAGAGAGTGCGCGTTTTTCGCCCGGCAAACCTCTCTTTGCGAGCGAGATTCCATGATTCAGGCGTGACGGGCGGAGGCGAGCAGCGCCCCGACCAGCATAAACAGCGAACCAAAGACTTTGTTCAGCGCCTTCATCTGCTTTGGCCCTTTGATCCATGCGGAAATGCGCTGCGCCAGGGTCGCATAGCCAATCATCACAATGATATCGACGACAATGGTGGTGACGCCCAGAACAAGATACTGCATCACCTGCGGCTGGTGCGGCAGGATAAACTGCGGAAACAGGGCGGCCAGAAACACAATGCTTTTGGGGTTGGTGAGATTCACGAACACCGCGCGCTGGAACAGTTTGCCGCGCGTCTGCGCCTTCGCCAGAGTATTCAGGTCGATCGCCCCCGCCGCCCGCCATTGCTGGATCCCCAGCCAGATAAGATAAGCCGCGCCGGCCCATTTCAGCACTTCAAAGGCCAGCACCGAGCGGGAGAAAAGGGTGCCGAGACCAACACCAACCAGCACGATATGAATAACCAGCCCGGTCTGCAAACCGGCAATCGACGCCGCCGCGCCGCGGTAACCGTGGTTAATGGAGGTGGTCATGGTATTAATCGCTCCGGAACCTGGTGACAGGCTGAGAATGATTGATGTCAGCAGGTAGGCGAACCACCACTCAATGGTCATGAGAAACTCCCTGATTGTCTGTTTTTATGCCACAATACGCTATTGTGTCAGCATTGTGTGATACACGGCAAAAAAACGATTTTCAGCGGTTAACAGGGGTGTAAACCCGATGTTTGGGCAGAAAAAGGACTGGGAAACACGAGAAAACGCGTTTGCGGCCTTTAGTATGGGGCCGCTGACGGATTTCTGGCGACAGCGCGAAGAGGCTGAATTTAAAGGCGTCGATGATGTACCGGTACGCTTTGTTCGCTTCTGCGCGCAAAATAACGATCGTCTGGTGCTGATTTGCCCCGGGCGCATTGAAAGCTACGTGAAGTATGCCGAAGTCGCCTACGATCTCTTTCACAGCGGCTTTGACGTGATGATCATCGATCATCGCGGCCAGGGACGCTCGGGCCGCCTGCTCTCTGATACCCACCGCGGACACGTCGTCAACTTCA
Organism: Klebsiella sp. HMSC25G12; assembly: GCF_001807705.1. NCBI lineage: Bacteria > Pseudomonadati > Pseudomonadota > Gammaproteobacteria > Enterobacterales > Enterobacteriaceae > Klebsiella > Klebsiella sp. HMSC25G12. The sequence continues at coordinate 60,793 of NZ_KV789823.1, forward strand.
GCGACTATGTCGATGACCTGGCGGCGCTCTGGCAGCAGCAGGTGGTCCCCGGACACTGGCGAAAACGGTTTATCCTCGCTCACTCTATGGGCGGGGCGATTGCCACGCTTTTTCTGCAACGTTACCAGGCGCATTGCGATGCGATTGCGCTCTGCGCACCGATGTTCGGGATTATCATTCGATTGCCGGACTGGATGGTGCGCCATATTCTCGACTGGGCTGAGGGCCATCAGCGCATTCGCGAAGAGTATGCCATCGGCACCGGGCGCTGGCGGGCGCTGCCTTTTGCCGTTAACGTGCTGACGCACAGTCGACAACGCTATCGTCGCAACCTGCGCTTCTATGCCGATGAACCGCGACTGCAGGTTGGCGGCCCGACCTGGCACTGGGTGCGGGAGGGCATGCTGGCCGGCGACGAAGTGCTGGCGAATGTGGAAAAAGACACCGCCCCGACGCTGCTTTTACAGGCAGAGGAGGAGCGGGTGGTCGATAATCTGATGCACGACCGCTATTGTGAATTACGGGCCGCTGCCGGCCATCCCTGTGAGGGCGGTAAACCGCTCGTCATTGAAGGGGCATATCATGAGATCCTTTTTGAAAAGGACGCTATGCGCTCAGTCGCGCTCAATGCCATCGTCGAGTTTTTCAATCGACATACTTAATCCGACGATAACGCTCGTCGCCCTGCTTAGAGGTTAACTTTTTTATGTACCAGGTTGTTGCGTCTGATTTAGACGGCACGCTGCTTTCCCCCGATCATTTCCTGACCCCGTATGCCAAAGAGACGCTGAAATTGCTCACCGCCCGTGGGATCAATTTCGTCTTCGCCACCGGCCGTCACTACATCGACGTCGGGCAGATCCGCGATAATCTCGGCATCCGGTCGTACATGATCACCTCTAACGGCGCCCGGGTTCACGATAGCGATGGTCAGCAAATCTTTGCCCATAACCTCGACCGCGATATTGCCGCCGACCTGTTTGAGATCGTGCGTAACGACCCGAAAATCGTCACTAACGTCTATCGGGAAGACGAGTGGTATATGAACCGCCATCGTCCGGAAGAGATGCGCTTCTTCAAGGAGGCGGTGTTTAACTACAAGCTGTATGAGCCGGGCGAACTGGATCCGCAGGGGATCAGCAAAGTATTCTTTACCTGCGAGGATCACGAGCATCTGCTGCCGCTGGAGCAGGCGATGAACGCCCGCTGGGGCGATCGCGTGAACGTCAGCTTCTCCACCTTAACCTGCCTGGAAGTCATGGCGGGTGGGGTATCGAAGGGGCATGCGCTGGAGGCGGTGGCGAAAATGCTCGGTTACACTCTTGCCGATTGCATCGCCTTCGGCGACGGTATGAACGACGCTGAGATGCTGTCGATGGCCGGCAAAGGCTGCATCATGGCCAACGCCCATCAACGGCTGAAGGATCTGCATCCGGAACTGGAAGTGATCGGCAGTAACGCCGACGATGCGGTCCCGCACTACCTGCGTAAGCTATACCTCGACTGAAAAAGATTGACGACTGGCGAATAACTGTCCAGTCGTCAACCTGACTCTTCGCTACAATGCCTGTTCTTTATCCAACGAGACGACCATTGTGGCGCTGTTAATTATCACCACTATCCTGTGGGCCTTTTCTTTTAGCCTGATTGGCGAATACCTGGCCGGTAGCGTCGACAGCTATTTTTCGGTGCTGATGCGTGTGGGCCTGGCGGCGCTGGTGTTCCTGCCTTTCCTGCGCACGCGCGGCCAGTCTCCGCGCACGATCGTGCTCTATATGCTGGTGGGCGCGATGCAGCTTGGCATCATGTATCTGCTGGCTTTCCGCGCCTATCTCTATCTGACGGTTTCGGAATTTCTGCTGTTTACCGTGTTTACCCCGCTGTATATCACGCTGATCTACGACCTGCTCAGCGGACGTAAGCTGCGCTGGGGCTATCTGCTGAGTGCTGCGCTGGCGGTGCTGGGGGCGGCGATTATCCGCTATGACAAAGTCAGCGATCATTTCTGGACCGGGCTGTTACTGGTGCAGTTGTCAAACCTCTGCTTCGCTATCGGCATGGTGGGTTACAAGCGCCTGATGGAGGTACGTCCGATGCCGCAGCACAATGCCTTTGCCTGGTTTTATGCCGGGGCCTTTATCGTGGCGGTGGCAGCGTGGTTTATGCTGGGCAACCCCCAGAAGCTGCCGACCACCACGCTGCAGTGGAGCGTGCTGGTGTGGCTCGGCGTGGTGGCTTCCGGGCTGGGTTACTTTATGTGGAACTATGGCGCCACGCAGGTGGATGCCGGCACGCTGGGGATCATGAATAACGTCCATGTCCCCGCGGGTCTACTGGTAAACCTCGCCATCTGGCAGGAGCAGCCGCACTGGCCGAGCTTTATTAGCGGAGCGTTGGTGATCCTGGCCTCGCTGTGGGTCCATCGCCGCTGGGTCGCTCCGCACTCCGGACAAACGGCAGATGATCGCAGGCGTGGTTCCGCGCAGAGCGAATAAACGCTTCGGTGACCGGTTGACGCTGTTCGCCATCGCGGACGGCCGCGTACAACCGGCTCCATAATCCCTCACCCAGGGTTTTGGTGACCACCAGGCCCTGGCGTTCAAAGCTTTCCACCACCCAGTGCGGCAGCGCGGCGATGCCCATCCTTGCGGCCACCATCTGGATCAGCAACAGCGTGTTATCGACGCTTTTCAGCTGGGGACTGATGCCGGCCGGCTGCAGGAAATGGCGCCAGATGTCGAGGCGCCCGCGCTGCACGGGATAAATCAGCAGTGTTTCCGAGGCCAGGTCCTCTGGCGTAATCAGCGTCTTCATGGCTAACGGGTGCTCGGGCGCCAGCACCAGACGCACCTCATAATCAAACATCGGCGAGTAGTGCAGACCGCTGCGCGGCAGGATATCGGAGGTCATCACCAGATCCAGTTCGCCCTGCTGCAGCGCAGGCTGCGGGTCGAAGGTCACTCCGGAATGGAAGTCGACCTCCACGTGCGGCCAGCGGGCGCGGAAATTCTCCAGCGCCGGCGTCAGCCACTGAATACAGCTGTGACATTCGATAGCCAGGCGCAGCCGGGTCTGCTGTGGTTCGTTACAGTCCTGCAGGGCGCGAGCGATCTGCGGCAGCACCTGATTGGCCAACTGCAGCAGAATTTCCCCTTGCGGCGTGAAGCGTAGTGGCTGGCTTTTACGCACAAACAAACGGAAGCCAAGGCGCTGTTCCAGATCGCTGAACTGGTGAGACAAGGCGGACTGGGTCTGGTGCAGGGCCGCTGCCGCACCCGCCAGTGAACCGCTGTTCCGCAACGCTTGCAGCGTTTTCAGATGTTTAATTTCGATCATGAAAGTCCTTCACTTCGCCATGAGCAATTTGCGCTTGAGGAATATACAGTAACTGTCAATTATGGATGTGTAAACATCTGGACGTCTAAAACTCGTCATATTTCGACTTGCAGATGCGTTGGCTGCCTCGCTTACCCCAGTCACTTACTTCAGTAAGCTCCTGGGGATGCGCATCGTTGCCGCCTTCCTGCAAGCCGAACTATTTAGAGTTTTTCTTCAGATTCAATGAAATAAGAGAGGAACAAAAATGACAATTATTAACCACACCCTCGGTTTTCCTCGCGTTGGCCTGCGCCGCGAGCTGAAAAAAGCGCAAGAGAGCTACTGGGCGGGCAACGCCACTCGCGAGGAACTGCTGACAGTAGGCCGTGAGCTGCGTGCCCGCCACTGGGAGCAGCAGAAACAGGCGGGCGTTGATCTGCTGCCGGTGGGGGATTTCGCCTGGTACGACCATGTTCTGACTACCAGCCTGCTGCTTGGCAACGTGCCGGCTCGTCATCAGAACAAAGACGGATCCATCGATATCGATACCCTGTTCCGCATTGGCCGCGGCCGTGCGCCGACTGGCGAACCGGCCGCCGCTGCGGAAATGACCAAATGGTTTAACACCAACTATCACTACATGGTGCCGGAGTTCGTGAAGGGCCAGCAGTTCAAACTGACCTGGACCCAACTGCTGGATGAAGTAGACGAAGCGCTGGCGCTGGGCCACAAGATCAAGCCCGTGCTGCTGGGGCCGGTAACGTACCTGTGGCTGGGTAAAGTGAAAGGTGAACCGTTTGACCGTCTGAGCCTGCTGAATGACATACTGCCGGTTTACCAGCAGGTGCTGGCCGAACTGGCGAAGCGCGGCATCGAGTGGGTGCAGATTGATGAACCGGCGCTGGTGCTGGAGCTGCCGCCAGCGTGGCTGGAGGCCTTTAAACCGGCTTATGACGCCCTGCAGGGCCAGGTGAAACTGCTGCTGACCACCTATTTTGAAGGCATTAGTGACAATCTCGCGACCATTGCTGCGCTACCGGTCCAGGGGCTGCACGTCGATCTGGTGCACGGCAAAGATGATGTTGCCGAGCTGCACAACCGCCTGCCGGCCGACTGGCTGCTGTCTGCGGGTCTGATCAATGGGCGCAACGTCTGGCGCGCCGATCTCACCGAAAAGTATGCGCAAATTAAAGACCTCGTCGGTAAACGCGACCTCTGGGTCGCGTCATCCTGTTCTCTGCTGCATAGCCCGATCGATCTGAGCGTGGAGACGCGCCTTGATGCGGAAGTGAAGAGCTGGTTTGCCTTCGCGCTGCAGAAATGCGGCGAGCTGGCGCTGCTGCGCGATGCGCTGAACAGCGGCGATACGGCGGCGATTACCGAGTGGAGCGCGCCAATCCAGGCCCGTCGCCATTCGACCCGCGTGCACAACGCGGAAGTGGAAAAACGGCTGGCGGCGATCACCGCTCAGGACAGCCAGCGTGCCAGCCCCTATGAGGTTCGCGCGCAGGCACAGCGCCAGCGCTTTAACCTGCCGAAATGGCCGACCACCACCATCGGGTCATTCCCGCAAACAACTGAGATCCGCGGCCTGCGCCTGGACTTCAAAAAGGGCAACCTTGACGCCAGTCATTATCGGACGGGGATTGCGGAACATATTAAGCAGGCGATCGTCGAGCAGGAGCGGTTAGGTTTAGACGTACTGGTGCACGGAGAAGCCGAGCGGAACGACATGGTGGAATACTTCGGTGAACATCTGGACGGTTTTATCTTCACGCAAAACGGCTGGGTGCAGAGCTATGGTTCCCGTTGCGTGAAGCCGCCGGTGGTGATCGGCGACGTCAGCCGTCCGCAGGCGATCACCGTCGACTGGGCGAAGTACGCGCAGTCGCTGACCGACAAACCGGTGAAAGGGATGCTCACTGGACCGGTGACCATTCTGTGCTGGTCCTTCCCACGGGAAGATGTCAGCCGTGAAACCATCGCGAAACAGATTGCGCTGGCCCTGCGTGATGAAGTGGCGGATCTGGAAGCGGCGGGGATCGGCATCATCCAGATTGATGAGCCGGCGCTGCGCGAAGGGTTACCGCTGAAGCGCAGCGACTGGGATGCCTATCTGCAGTGGGGTGTGGAAGCCTTCCGCCTTAATGCTGCGGTCGCCAAAGACGACACTCAGATCCACACCCACATGTGCTATTGCGAGTTCAACGACATCATGGACTCCATTGCCGCGCTGGATGCCGACGTGATCACCATTGAAACCTCGCGGTCCGATATGGAGCTGCTGGAGTCGTTCGAAGCGTTCGAGTATCCCAATGAGATCGGGCCGGGGGTATATGATATTCACTCGCCGAACGTGCCGAGCGTGGAGTGGATTGAAGCGTTGCTGGCAAAAGCCGCGCAGCGTATCCCGGCGGAGCGGCTGTGGGTTAACCCGGACTGCGGCCTGAAAACTCGCGGCTGGCCGGAAACCCGCGCCGCGCTGGCGAATATGGTGCAAGCGGCGCAGAACCTGCGCCAGTCCGCCTGATCGTTACGCGAAAAATCAAAAAAGGAGGCATTTGCCTCCTTTTTTCATGCATTGGGTGATTATGCTTTTTTGCCGCCATACTGAGCAAACCACGCGAGCATTCGCTGCCAGCCGTCTTTGGCTGACTCTTCATGATAGCTGGCGCGATAGTCGGCGTTAAAGGCATGATCGGCTTCGGGATAGACCACGATTTCCGCTGTGGCGTTGGCCGCCCGCAGCGCCTGACGCATGGTCTCGATGGTGTCCTGTGGAATACTGGCGTCTTTAGCGCCGTACAGACCAAGCACCGGGGCGTTGAGATCGACCGCGATATCTACCGGATGCTTCGGTGAATTCAGCGATTTTTCTCCCACCAGCTTGCCGTACCAGGCCACGCCTGCCTTCAGCTGCGGGTTATGCGCGGCATACAGCCAGGTAATGCGTCCGCCCCAGCAGAAGCCGGTGATTAGCAGACGATGGGCATCGCCGCCGTGGCGCGCCGCCCAGCTGGCGACATGGTCGAGATCCGCCAGCACCTGCGCGTCCGGCACCTTGGTAACCAGCTCTTTGAACAGGGTCGGGATATCGTGGTACTCATTCGGATCGCCCTGACGGAAGTACAATTCAGGCGCAATAGCCAGATAGCCTTCCTGCGCCAGGCGGCGACAAAGATCGCGAATATGTTCATGCACGCCGAAAATTTCCTGTACCACGATAACGATCGGCAGCGGACCGTCGGCATTTTTCGGGCGGGCGTGGTAGGCCGGCATGTTTTCACCCTGAGAGGGAATAGACGTCTCTCCGGCGATAATATGCTCTTCCGGCGTATGAACGGCGGTGGCGGCGTGTGGTGAAGCTGCAGGTGCGAATCCAGGTTGCTTGGTGGTGGTCATGGTATTCTCCGTACCCTTATTTATTAGCGCATCAATAACTATAGACCCTTTACCTTTAGTTCGGGCGGTAATAAAGCACAGTGCCTGAAAGCGGCTATCTTTTGTTCTATGACGATGAATATAACTTGTTAATGTGATGTGTATCACTATTTACTGAAAAACAACTGCAATCATTATTGGTCTTGGTGACTATCATCACAAAATGTTGCCAGGGGCTTCTGTACAGTACCGTTTTGCTTCTGCTGATAATTCGACCCACAGAGGAGTTTTTTATGTCCAAGTCTGATGTTTTTCATCTCGGCCTCACCAAGAACGATTTACAAGGGGCTACGCTGGCTATCGTCCCTGGCGATCCGGAGCGTGTGGAAAAGATCGCCGCGCTGATGGATAAGCCGGTCAAGCTGGCATCCCACCGCGAATTTACCTCCTGGCGCGCGGAGCTGGACGGCAAGCCGGTGATCGTCTGCTCTACCGGCATCGGCGGCCCGTCGACTTCTATCGCCGTGGAAGAGCTGGCGCAGCTGGGCGTGCGTACCTTCCTGCGTATCGGCACCACCGGCGCGATTCAACCGCACATTAACGTTGGCGATGTGCTGGTTACGACCGCTTCCGTTCGCCTGGACGGCGCCAGCCTGCACTTCGCGCCGATGGAGTTCCCGGCCGTCGCAGACTTCGCCTGCACCACCGCGCTGGTGGAAGCGGCGAAATCTATTGGTGCCACCACCCATATCGGCGTGACCGCCTCTTCGGATACCTTCTACCCAGGCCAGGAGCGTTACGACACCTTCTCCGGCCGCGTGGTGAGCCGCTTCAAGGGCTCAATGGAAGAGTGGCAGGCAATGGGCGTGATGAACTATGAAATGGAATCCGCCACGCTGCTGACCATGTGCGCCAGCCAGGGCCTGCGTGCCGGGATGGTCGCCGGGGTTATTGTGAACCGTACCCAGCAAGAGATCCCTAACGCCGAAACCATGAAGCAAACCGAAAGCCACGCGGTCAAAATCGTCGTGGAAGCGGCGCGTCGTCTGCTGTAATTCAACCCCTTCTCTGTCAGGCCGGGTCCTCCGGCCTTTCTTTTTTGCGTTGCTCCTCGCAGGAAATCCCTTTTAAACTGGACGTTTGTACAGCACAATTCTATTTTGTGCCATCAGGTTATCGCAGGGGGCGTCGTGGATCTCTCAATCATTATCAGCGCGGTTATCGCACTGGCTGCCGGGTTAATGGTCGGCTGGCTGGCAACCAAAGCGCGCGCCGACCAAATCCGGGCCGATCTCATTGAGGAGCGGCGAGAGCTGGATATTGAGCTGAGCGCCGCCCGTCAGCAGCTGGTGCAGGAGGCCCACTGGCGTGAGGAGTGTGAGCTGCTGAACAATGAGCTGCGCAGTCTGCGGGATATCAATACCTCGCTGGAGGCCGATCTGCGTGAGGTCACCACCCGGCTCGAATCCACCCAGCTGCATGCGGAAGATAAGATCCGTCAGATGGTTAACAGCGAGCAGCGCCTGAGCGAGCAGTTTGAAAACCTCGCCAACCGCATTTTCGAACACAGCAACCGGCGCGTCGATGAGCAAAACCGCCTGAGTCTGCATGGTCTGCTGACCCCGCTGCGCGAACAGCTCGACGGGTTCCGCCGCCAGGTGCAGGAGAGCTTTGGCCAGGAGGCGCGGGAAAGGCACACCCTGGCGCATGAGATCCGCAATCTTCAGCAGCTGAACGCGCAGATGGCGCAGGAGGCACTGAACCTGACGAAAGCGCTGAAAGGTGATAACAAAACCCAGGGCAACTGGGGGGAAGTGGTCTTAACCCGCGTGCTGGAGGCCTCCGGCCTGCGCGAAGGCTATGAGTACCAGACCCAGGTCAGTATCGAGACCGATAACCGCTCGCGGATGCAGCCTGACGTCATTGTCCGCCTGCCGCAGGGCAAGGACGTGGTGATAGACGCCAAAATGACCCTGGTCGCCTATGAGCGCTATTTCAACGCCGAAGACGACTACACCCGCGAAGTCGCGCTGCAGGAACATCTTGCCTCGGTGCGAAACCATATTCGCCTGCTGGGACGCAAGGATTATCAACAGCTGCCGGGGCTGCGCTCTCTCGACTACGTGCTGATGTTTATTCCCGTCGAGCCGGCGTTCCTGGTGGCCATCGATCGTCAGCCCGAGCTCATCAGCGAGGCGTTGCAAAATAATATCATGCTGGTCAGCCCGACGACGCTGCTGGTAGCCCTGCGTACTATCGCCAATCTGTGGCGCTATGAGCATCAGAGCCGCAACGCGCAGAAGATCGCCGAGCGGGCGGGGCGCCTTTACGACAAAATGCGCCTGTTTGTGGATGATATGTCCGCCATCGGCCAGAGTCTGGATAAGGCGCAAGAGAACTATCGCCAGGCGATGAAAAAGCTCGCTTCCGGGCGCGGGAATCTGCTGGCCCAGGCGGAAGCCTTTCGCGGCCTGGGGGTGGAGGTGAAGCGCGGGATAAATCCTGATTTAGTCGAACAAGCCACTGCCCAGGACGATGAATATCGTCTCGAAGACGAGGATAACCTCCCGGAAAATGACGCATTTTCAGCCGACTCTGCCGAGGCGTTACATAATCGGGAGGCGGCTCCGCCACGTTGAAACGTATGGGAAATGCGCTGAATCTGATACACTCAGTGAACATTTTCTTGAAAAGCAAGCAGGCATAGAGATGGTTGAGGATTCACAAGAAACGACGCACTTTGGCTTTCAGACGGTCGCTAAAGAGCAGAAACAGGACATGGTGGCGCATGTATTCCATTCTGTCGCGGCAAAGTATGATGTGATGAACGACTTGATGTCGTTTGGTATCCATCGTTTGTGGAAGCGTTTCACCATCGACTGCAGCGGCGTACGTCGCGGGCAGACCGTGCTGGATCTGGCAGGGGGGACCGGCGATTTGACAGCCAAGTTCTCCCGTCTGGTAGGAGAAACCGGCCGCGTCATGCTTGCTGATATCAATGATTCCATGCTCAAAATGGGCCGCGAAAAGCTGCGTAATATCGGCATCGTGGGCAACGTTGAGTATGTTCAGGCCAACGCGGAAGCCCTGCCGTTTGCTGATAACACCTTTGACTGCATCACCATCTCTTTCGGTCTGCGTAACGTTACCGATAAAGAAAAAGCGCTGCGTTCGATGTACCGCGTGCTGAAGCCAGGCGGACGTCTGCTGGTGCTGGAGTTTTCTAAACCGATTATCGAACCGCTCAGCAAAGCCTACGACGCTTACTCCTTCCATATCCTGCCGAAGGTGGGGGAACTGGTGGCAAAAGACGGCGACAGCTATCGCTACCTGGCAGAATCTATCCGTATGCACCCGGATCAGGAAACCCTGAAAGGGATGATGCAGGATGCAGGTTTTGAAAGTGTCGACTACCACAACCTGACGGCGGGTATCGTTGCCTTGCATCGCGGTTACAAGTTCTGACAGGAGGGACGCTATGCCTTTCACACCCCTGGTGACCGCTAGCATTGAGACGGCGCTGAATACTTTTCTCTGGCGTGACAAGGCGCTAAAACCCGCTCGTCAGCGCCTGCTGGGTAAGGTATTGCGAGTTCAACTGCAGGACTTCTCCACCCCGATCGTACTGGCGTTCAGCGAACGCCAGGTTGATGTCCTGAGCGCCTGGGAGGGAGAGGCCGACTGCACTGTGATTACCCGGCTCAGCGTGCTGCCCAAACTGCGTAATCGTCAGCAGCTCACGGCGCTTATCCGTAGCGGAGATCTGGAAGTGCAGGGCGATCTGCAGGTGGTGCAGAATATGGTCTCCCTGTGCGATCTGGCGGAGTTCGATCCCGCTGAACTGCTGGCGCCTTATACTGGCGATATCGTGGCTGAAGGCGTTGGCAAAGTCCTCCGCGGCGGCGCTCAGTTTTTACTGAAAGGCGCGCAGCGCCAGCAGCGCTATGTCGCAGAAGCGATCACTGAAGAGTGGCGACTGGCACCGGGGCCGCTGGAGCTGGCATGGTTTGCGGAAGAAACGACGGCTATTGAACGCGCGCTGGCCGCACTGGAAAAACGGCTGGAAACGCTGGAGGGCAAATGACGCCAGGAGAATTACGGCGCCTGTATTTCATCATCCACACCTTTTTGAGCTACGGGCTCGATGAGCTCATCCCCAAAATTCGTCTCACGCTGCCGCTGCGTATCTGGCGGCGGATGCTGTTCTGGATGCCAAATCGTCATCAAGACCAACCCCTTGGCACTCGTCTGCGCCTGGCGTTTCAGGAGCTGGGGCCGGTGTGGATTAAATTTGGCCAGATGCTTTCCACCCGCCGGGATCTCTTCCCGCCGCATATTGCCGATCAGCTGGCGCTGTTGCAGGACCGCGTAGCGCCCTTTGAAGGAAAGCTCGCGCAGCAGCAGATAGAGAAAGCGATGGGGGGCCTGCCGGTGGAAGCCTGGTTTGATGATTTCTCCGTAGAGCCGTTAGCCTCGGCGTCCATCGCCCAGGTGCATACCGCACGTCTGAAAGAGAATGGCAAAGAGGTGGTGATCAAGGTTATCCGCCCGGATATTTTGCCGATCATTAAAGCGGACATGAAGCTCATCTACCGCCTGGCGCGCTGGGTACCGCGTCTGCTGCCTGACGGCCGCCGTCTGCGCCCGCAGGAGGTGGTTCGCGAATATGAAAAAACGCTGCTGGACGAGCTGAACCTGTTGCGGGAATCCGCCAACGCCATTCAGCTGCGGCGTAATTTCGAAGATAGTCCGATGCTGTACGTGCCGGAGGTGTACCCCGACTACTGCAGCGAAAGCATGATGGTGATGGAGCGCATCTACGGTATCCCGGTGTCCGACGTGGAGGCGCTGGAGGCCCAGGGGACCAACATGCAGCTGCTGGCGGAGCGGGGCGTGCAGGTCTTCTTTACCCAGGTGTTCCGCGACAGCTTCTTTCATGCCGATATGCACCCTGGCAACATATTCGTCAGCTACGAGCACCCGGAAGATCCGCAGTATATCGGCATCGACTGCGGTATTGTCGGCTCGCTGAACAAAGAAGATAAGCGCTATCTGGCGGAAAACTTTATCGCCTTCTTTAACCGCGATTATCGTAAGGTGGCTGAGCTGCACGTCGATTCCGGTTGGGTACCGCCCGATACGAATGTCGAAGAGTTTGAGTTCGCGATCCGCACGGTCTGCGAGCCGATCTTTGAGAAGCCGCTGGCGGAGATCTCCTTCGGCCACGTGCTACTTAATCTGTTCAATACCGCGCGGCGTTTCAATATGGAAGTCCAGCCGCAGCTCGTTTTACTACAGAAGACATTACTTTACGTAGAAGGGGTAGGCCGGCAGCTCTATCCTCAGTTAGACTTGTGGAAAACGGCGAAGCCTTTCCTCGAGTCGTGGATCAAAGATCAGGTCGGCATTCCGGCGCTGGTGCGCGCGTTTAAAGACAAAGCGCCGTTCTGGATCGAAAGAATGCCTGAAATACCTGAGCTGGTGTATCAGAGCCTGCAGCAGAGCAAACAGCTGCAGACCAGCGTCGATACCATCGTGCGGGATATGCATGTGCGTCATGTGCGCCAGGGCCAATCCCGTTATCTGTTTGGTATAGGCGCGGTTTTATTGCTCAGTGGTACGCTGCTCTTTATCCATCGCCCTGAGTGGGGAATGATGCCCGGCTGGTTGATGGCCGGCGGTGTGGTGACCTGGCTGATTGGCTGGCGGAAAACCCACTGATCGGTTCGCCTCTTCATGACGCAGGCTTATTTGCGCAAAATCATGCCAGTCGCCTGACGAAGAGGCGGCTCGCAGGATGGCGTGTATAATGCGTCCACATAATTCATCATCTGTCATAGGGGAACGTGTATGGGTGGTATCAGTATTTGGCAGTTATTAATTGTTGTCGTCATCGTAGTTCTGCTTTTTGGGACGAAGAAGCTGAGCTCACTGGGGTCAGACTTAGGGGCATCTATCAAAGGCTTTAAAAAAGCCATGAGTGATGATGATAAACCCGAAAAGTCGGCGCCAGACGCAGATTTCACGGCGAAAACCATCGCCGATAAACAGGATGATGCAAAAAAAGACGAGACAAAACGCCACGACAAAGAGCAGGTGTAACTCGTGTTCGATATTGGTTTTAGTGAACTACTGCTGGTGTTTGTGATTGGCCTCATTGTTCTGGGGCCACAGCGGCTTCCCGTCGCGGTTAAAACGGTGGTTGGCTGGATCCGTACGCTACGCTCGCTGGCGACCACGGTACAAAATGAGCTGGCCCAGGAGCTAAAACTGCAGGAGTTCCAGGAGAGCCTCAAGAAGGTGGAAAAGGCCAGCCTGAATAACCTGACGCCGGAGCTGAAAGCCTCCATGGATGAACTGCGCGAGGCTGCGGAGTCGATGAAGCGCTCCTATAGCGCCCACGATCCTGAAAAGGCCAGCGACGAAGCCAATACCATCCTTAATCCGGTGGTGAAAGGCAGTGAAGCGCAGCGCCAGGACGTCACGCCGGCGACGGCAGAACATCAGGCCAGCGCTCCGGCTCATGCGCCGGATCCTGTCGCCGATGAGCAACCCGCTTCACCGGCTGAACTTCCGGCAGAGAAAACATCCGCTACGGCGGCAGCCCCTCATTCTTCCCCCGCATCGAGTGATAAACCGTAAACATGGGCGTAGACGATACACAACCGCTAATTTCGCATCTGATTGAGCTGCGCAAGCGTCTGCTCAACAGCATCATTGCTATCCTGGTGATCTTCCTGGCGCTGGTCTATTTCGCCAATGATATCTACCAGCTGGTCTCGGCCCCGCTTATCAGCAAGATGCCGGTAGGCGCGACGATGATCGCCACTGATGTCGCTTCACCTTTCTTCACGCCGATAAAGCTGACCTTCATGGTGTCGGTGATCCTGTCAGTGCCGATTATTCTTTACCAGGTATGGGCCTTCGTCGCGCCGGCGCTGTATAAGCACGAGCGCCGGCTGGTGGTGCCTTTACTGGTATCCAGTACGCTGCTTTTCTATATCGGCATGGCTTTCGCTTATTTTGTCGTGTTTCCGCTGGCGTTCGGCTTCCTGACCCATGCTGCCCCGGAGGGGGTGCTGGTCTCGACCGATATCCGCAGCTATCTCGACTTCGTGATGGCGCTGTTTATGGCTTTCGGGGTCTCTTTTGAGGTACCGGTCGCCATTGTGCTGCTCTGCTGGATGGGCGTTACTACGCCGGAAGAACTGCGCAAAAAACGGCCGTATGTGCTGGTGGGCGCCTTCGTGGTGGGCATGCTGTTGACGCCGCCGGACGTATTCTCGCAGACGCTGCTGGCCATTCCGATGTACTGTCTGTTTGAAGTCGGGGTGTTCTTCGCCCGCTTCTACACCGGGAAGCGCCTGACGCGCGATGACGATGCCGCGGCCGAAGCTGAAGCCGCAGAGCACAGAGAAGAGTAATACCGTCAACCGCCCGCCAGGGCGGTTGTTATATGGGAGCGTTCATGTTTGATATCGGCGTTAATCTGACCAGTTCGCAGTTTTCCCGCGACCATGATGAGGTGGTGGCGCGCGCCCGGGCGGCGGGGGTTCACGGCATGCTGCTGACCGGCACAAATTTGCCGGAGAGCCAGCAGGCCCAGAGAATGGCGAGCCGCTATTCCGGCTGCTGGTCCACGGCGGGGGTTCATCCCCATGATGGCAGCAGCTGGACGCCAGCGGTCGCCGAGGCGATTTATACCCTCGCCCGCGAGCCACAGGTGGTGGCGATAGGTGAGTGCGGTCTGGATTTTAACCGTAATTTCTCCACGCCGCAGGAGCAGGAGGCAGCCTTCAGCGCCCAGCTGGCGCTGGCCGCTGAGCTGTCGATGCCGGTGTTTTTACACTGCCGCGACGCCCACGACCGGTTTCTGGCGTTGCTTAAACCCTGGCTTGAGAAGATCCCGGGCGCGGTGCTGCACTGCTTTACCGGCAGCCGCAGCGAGGTGCAGGAATGCCTGGATCTGGGCCTGTTTATCGGTATTACCGGTTGGGTATGCGATGAGCGGCGGGGACTGGAGCTGCGCGAGCTGCTGCCGGCGATCCCGGCGGAACGTCTGCTGCTGGAGACCGATGCGCCTTATCTGCTGCCTCGCGACCTCAAGCCGAGACCGGCCTCGCGGCGTAACGAGCCCGCGTATTTGCCGCATATCCTGGCCAGCGTCGCGAGCTGGCGGGGCGAAGAGACGCAATGGCTGGAGGCGCAAACGGACGCAAACGTCAGGACGCTGTTTGGCATCGACGTTAACGGCGTTTAGATTTTCTGGAAGTCGGTATTTTTAACGCTCTGCAGGACTTGCTTATTCAGCAGGTTTAACAGCAACATAGAACGAGCTTCGCCGTCCGGCTCGGTGAAGATAGCCTGTAAGCCTTCGAACGCGCCGTCGGTGATTAGCACGCTATCGCCCTCATGCGGCGTTTCCGGGTCGGTAATGCCTTCTGGTTTGTAGATAGAGAGCTGATGAATCACCGCCGAGGGAACGACAGCGGGCAGGGCGCCAAAGCGCACGAAGTTGTTAACCCCGCGGGTGGCGCTGATGGTAGTGGTATGAATCACCTCTGGATCGAACTCAATAAACAGGTAGTTCGGGAACAGCGGTTCGCTGACCATGGTGCGTTTACCGCGAATGATTTTTTCCAGCGCAATCGTCGGCATCAGGCAGTTAACTGACTGACGTTCCAGATGTTCCTGGGCTCGTTGTAGCTGCCCACGTTTGCAATACAGTAAGTACCAGGCTTGCATAATGACTCATTCCACTTCTAATAACGGCAAGCATAACAAATGGCTGGTGTAATCGCGAAAGCCATTATAATTGAAATCCAAATTTCAGCGTTCTTTCACGCTAATTTAACAAAATTACAGCATCGCGCCGTCGAACACCGTATAATTAGCCGCCTGTAGAGAGGTCAATAACACTTTCATGAAATACCACGATCTTCGCGACTTTCTGACACTCCTGGAACAACAGGGCGAACTAAAACGTATCACTCTGCCGGTCGATCCTCACCTGGAAATCACCGAAATTGCCGACCGGACCCTGCGTGCCGGTGGCCCGGCGCTGCTGTTTGAAAACCCGAAAGGCTACTCGATGCCGGTGCTGTGCAATCTGTTTGGCACGCCGCGTCGTGTGGCGCTAGGGATGGGCCAGGAAGACGTCAGTTCGCTACGGGAAGTCGGGAAGCTATTGGCCTTTCTGAAAGAGCCGGAGCCGCCAAAAGGCTTCCGCGATCTGTTTGATAAGCTGCCGCAGTTCAAGCAAGTGTTGAATATGCCGACCAAACGCCTGCGCGGCGCGCCCTGCCAACAAAAAATCATCCAGGGCGATGACGTCGACCTGAATAAAATCCCGATTATGACCTGCTGGCCGGAAGATGCCGCGCCGCTGATTACCTGGGGGCTGACGGTGACCCGCGGCCCGCACAAAGAGCGGCAGAACCTGGGAATTTATCGCCAGCAGCTGATCGGTAAAAACAAACTCATCATGCGTTGGTTATCCCACCGCGGCGGCGCGCTTGATTTCCAGGAGTGGTGCGCGGCGCATCCCGGCGAGCGCTTCCCGGTTTCCGTGGCGCTTGGCGCCGATCCGGCGACCATTCTTGGCGCGGTGACGCCGGTGCCCGATACCTTGTCGGAATATGCTTTCGCAGGCTTGCTGCGCGGCACCAAGACCGAAGTGGTGAAGTGCGTTTCCAATGACCTTGAAGTCCCGGCCAGCGCGGAAATTGTGCTCGAAGGTTACATTGAGGCCGGGGAGATGGCGCCGGAAGGCCCGTATGGCGATCATACTGGCTACTACAATGAAGTGGATAGCTTCCCGGTGTTTACGGTAACCCACATTACCCAGCGCGAAGACGCGATTTATCATTCGACCTATACCGGTCGTCCGCCGGATGAACCTGCGGTGCTGGGCGTGGCGCTGAACGAAGTCTTTGTGCCGATTCTGCAAAAGCAGTTCCCGGAAATCGTCGACTTTTATCTGCCGCCGGAAGGGTGTTCCTATCGCCTGGCGGTGGTGACCATGAAAAAACAGTACGCGGGCCATGCCAAGCGCGTGATGATGGGCGTCTGGTCATTCCTGCGCCAGTTCATGTATACCAAATTCGTGATCGTATGCGATGACGACGTCAACGCACGCGACTGGAACGACGTGATTTGGGCGATTACTACCCGTATGGACCCGGCTCGTGATACGGTACTGGTAGAAAATACGCCAATAGATTATCTGGATTTTGCCTCGCCGGTTTCCGGCCTGGGTTCAAAAATGGGGCTGGATGCCACAAATAAATGGCCTGGCGAAACCCAGCGTGAATGGGGTCGTCCAATCAAAAAAGATCCTCAGGTGACGGCGCGCATCGACGCCATCTGGGATGAACTGGCCATCTTTAAATAACAGTAAGCGGGGCTAACGCCGCTGTTTTGCTCTATAGACCCGACAGAGGGGACGCATGACAACCTTAAGCTGTAAAGTGACCTCAGTGGAGGCGATTACCGATACCGTGTATCGCGTTCGATTAGTACCGGAAGCGGCATTCTCTTTCCGCGCTGGCCAGTATCTGATGGTGGTAATGGACGAGCGCGATAAGCGTCCGTTCTCTATGGCTTCCACGCCGTCAGAGCACGAGTTTATCGAGCTGCATATCGGTGCTTCTGAACTCAATCTGTATGCGATGGCGGTGATGGATCGCATTCTGAAAGAGCGTGAAATTGAGGTTGATATTCCGCATGGCGAAGCGTGGCTGCGCGATGACGAAGATCGCCCGCTGATTCTGATCGCCGGCGGTACCGGATTCTCTTATGTGCGTTCTATTCTGTTAACCGCGCTGGCGCGTAACCCGGATCGCGATATCGCCATTTATTGGGGCGGCCGCGAGGCTAAGCATCTGTACGATCTGGCCGAGCTGGAAGCGTTAAGCATCAAACATCCGAATCTGCGCATTGAGCCGGTGGTCGAGCAACCGGAAGAAGGGTGGCGCGGTCGTTCCGGTACGGTACTGACTGCCGTGCTGCAGGATTACGGCACGCTGGCCGAGCATGATATCTACATTGCCGGTCGTTTTGAGATGGCTAAGATTGCCCGCGACCTGTTCTGCAACGAACGCGGCGCGCGCGAAGATCGCCTGTTTGGCGACGCGTTTGCCTTTATCTGAAAATAAAAAACCCGCCCCTGACAGGCGGGAAGAACGGCAACTAAACCTGCTCTCTTCGCCATTGCTGCCTGTTTCTGGTCGCAATGGCGTTGAGATAACCCTTCGATTAAATCCGCTCAAACACAGTGGCAATACCCTGACCTAAACCGATACACATGGTCGCCAGACCGAACTGAGCGTCTTTGCGTTCCATCTGATTGATCAACGTGGTGCTAATGCGCGCCCCGGAGCAGCCCAGCGGATGTCCGAGCGCGATCGCGCCGCCGTTGAGGTTGATCTTCTCGTCAATCTGCTCCATTAAGCCCAGATCTTTAATACACGGCAGGATCTGCGCGGCAAACGCTTCATTCATTTCAAAGACGTCGATATCGCTGGTGGATAAGCCCGCTTTTTTCAGCGCCAGCTTTGAGGCCGGAACCGGGCCATAACCCATAATGGACGGGTCGCAGCCGACCACCGCCATCGAACGGACGCGGGCGCGTGGCTTCAGCCCCAGCTCGCGGGCGCGGCTTTCGCTCATCAGCAGCATTGCCGCCGCGCCGTCGGAAAGGGCGGAAGAGGTGCCTGCCGTTACCGTGCCGGTCACCGGATCAAATGCCGGTCTCAGCGCCGCCAGCGCTTCGACGGTGGTTTCCGGGCGGATCACTTCGTCATAGTTAAAAGACTTCAGTACGCCATCGGCATCGTGGCCACCGGTCGGGATAATCTCGGCTTTGAAGGCGCCTGATTGGGTCGCCGCCCAGGCGCGAGCGTGAGAGCGTGCGGCGAACTGATCCTGCATTTCGCGGCTGATGCCGTGCAGACGCGCCAGCATTTCCGCGGTCAGCCCCATCATGCCGGCGGCTTTCGCCACATTACGGCTGAGGCCCGGATGGAAATCGACACCGTGGCTCATTGGCACATGGCCCATGTGCTCAACGCCGCCAATCAGGCAGACGCTGGCATCGCCGGTCATGATCATACGGGCCGCATCGTGCAGCGCCTGCATGGAGGAACCGCACAGACGGTTAACCGTCGTCGCCGGTACCGAGTGCGGGATTTCTGCCAGCAGCGCGGCGTTACGCGCAATGTTGAAACCCTGCTCCAGCGTTTGTTGCACGCAGCCCCAGTAAATATCGTCAATCGCGCTCGCCTCAAGCGACGGGTTACGCGAAAGCAGGCTACGCATCAGGTGCGCGGAGAGGTCTTCCGCACGCACGTTGCGAAAGGCGCCGCCCTTCGAACGGCCCATCGGGGTGCGAATTGCATCGACAATGACAACCTGTTCCATTGTGACTCCTTAAGCCGTTTTCAGAGCGCCAACCGGACGGGCTGGCTCTACCTGGGGATAATACGCTTCGTTATGGCGCGCTTTGTCACGCAGACCGGCTGGCACTTCATACAGCGGGCCAAGGTGCTGGTATTGCTGCGCCATATCGAGATACTTCGCGCTGCCGATGGTGTCCAGCCAGCGGAATGCGCCGCCGTGGAACGGAGGGAAGCCCAGGCCGTATACCAGCGCCATATCCGCTTCCGCCGGGCTGGCGATAATGCCTTCTTCCAGGCAGCGGACGACTTCGTTAACCATCGGGATCATCATGCGGGCGATAATCTCTTCATCGCTGAAATCGCGCTTCGGCTGGCTGACGTCGGCCAGCAGGCTGTCGACGGCAGCGTCTTCTTCTTTCTTCGGCTTACCTTTGCTGTCTTCTTTATAACGCCAGAAACCGAGGCCGTTCTTCTGGCCGAAACGGTTGGCGTCAAACAGGGCGTCGATGGCGTCGCGATAATCTTTCTGCATCCGCTGCGGGAAGCCCGCCGCCATCACGGCCTGAGCATGGTGGGCGGTATCGATGCCGACCACGTCCAGCAGATAGGCCGGGCCCATTGGCCAGCCAAACTGTTTTTCCATCACTTTGTCGACTTTGCGGAAATCCGCCCCGTCGCGCAGCAGCTGGCTGAAGCCGGCGAAGTAGGGGAACAGCACGCGATTAACGAAGAAGCCGGGACAATCATTGACCACGATCGGCGTTTTGCCCATTTTGCTGGCCCAGGCCACAACTTTGGCAATGGTCTTATCCGAGGTTTTTTCGCCGCGGATCACTTCAACCAGCGGCATGCGATGCACCGGGTTAAAGAAGTGCATACCGCAGAAGTTTTCCGGGCGTTGCAGAACGCTGGCCAGTTCGCTGATGGGGATTGTTGAGGTGTTGGATGCCAGCACGGTATCCGGGCGCACTTTTGCCTCGGTTTCGGCCAGCACCGCTTTCTTCACTTTCGGGTTTTCGACCACCGCTTCAACAACCACGTCGACGCGATCAAAACCGCTGTATTCCAGGGTTGGCTGAATGGTGCTGATCACTCCGGCCAGCTTCAGACCGTCGATTTTGCCGCGTTCCAGCTGTTTATTCAGCAGTTTCGCCGCTTCGGTCATGCCCAGGGTCAGCGATTTGTCGCTAATGTCTTTCATCACCACCGGCACGCCTTTCCAGGCCGACTGGTATGCGATACCGCCGCCCATAATGCCAGCGCCCAGGACAGCAGCATGCTTCGGCGTCTCGACATCTTTGGTCAACTTTTTCGCTTTCGCTTTGACGTACTGGTCGTTCAGGAAGATACCAACCAGCGCGCGGGCCTCATTGGTATGGGCCAGCGGGACAAAGCTTTTATTTTCCAGCACCAGGGCTTCTTCACGACCAAGACGTGCGGCGGCTTCAATGGTTTTCACCGCGGTGATCGGCGCCGGGTAATGTTTCCCGGCCGTTTGCGCGACCATGCCTTTGGCAATCGTGAAGCTCATGGTAGCTTCAATTTTGCTGAGCTTCAGCGGCTCTAGTTTCGGCTGACGTTTTGCTTTCCAGTCCAGATCGCCATTAATCGCCTGACGCAGGATCGCCAGCGCGCCGTCACGCAGTTTTTCCGCTGCGACCACACCATCCACCAGGCCGATTTTCAGCGCCTGATCGGCGCCGACGTCTTTCCCGGCGGCAATAATTTCCAGCGCGCTATCGGCGCCGAGCAAGCGTGGCAGACGCACAGAACCGCCGAAGCCCGGCATAATGCCAAGCTTGGTTTCCGGCAGACCGATACGCAGATCCGGCGTCGCCAGGCGGTAATCGGTCGCCAGGACGCATTCACAACCGCCGCCCAGCGCGTAACCATTGACGGCAGAGATCGTCGGGACGGGAAGATCTTCCAGACGATTGAAAACGCTGTTAGCAAAATGCAACCACTGGCTTAACTGCTCCTCAGGGACCAGGAACAGCGAGAGGAATTCGGTGATATCCGCGCCGACGATAAACGCCGCTTTTTCAGAGCGCAGCAGCAGACCTTTGAGATCGTTTTGTTTTTCCAGTACGTCCAGCGCGTGACCGAGGCTGGCTACGGTTGCGGTATCAAGCTTGTTGACCGAACCTGGGGCATCGAACACCAGTTCGGCGATGCCATCTTCCAGCCAGTCGAGGTACAGGGTGTCGCCTTTGTAGAGCATGTCAGTCTCCTGAATCCAGCAATATGATCTGGTCATACCAGATGAAACGGAGTGTGGAATTTATGTTAAAGAATTGCAAATTACTCTTTAAATAATTGCTGGTCGGATCACATCCGGCGGAAATCACCCGCACGCAGGGTGATGTGCTAAGATGCGGAGTATCACGATCCCATAAAAGCAAAGGATGAAAGATGGAATCCCTGTCCGCGCTCTATAAAAATCATATTGTTACCCTACAAGAACGTACCCGCGACGTGCTGGCCCGTTTTCAGATGGATGCGCTGCTGATTCACTCCGGTGAGCTGGTTAACGTCTTCCTTGACGACCACCCGTACCCGTTCAAGGTCAATCCGCAGTTCAAAGCCTGGGTGCCAGTGACGCAGGTGCCTAACTGCTGGCTGCTGGTGGATGGCGTTAACAAACCGAAGCTGTGGTTCTATCTGCCGGTCGATTACTGGCACAACGTCGAGCCGCTACCGACCGCATTCTGGACCGAAGAAGTTGACGTCATTGCTCTGCCGAAGGCCGATGGCATCGGCAGCCAGCTACCTGCCGCTCGCGGTAATATCGGTTATATTGGGCCGGTACCGGAGCGCGCGCTGGGGCTGGGTATCGCTGCGGATAAGATCAACCCGAAAGGGGTTATCGATTACCTGCACTACTATCGGGCTTACAAAACGGATTACGAGCTGGCCTGTATGCGTGAAGCGCAGAAATCGGCGGTCAATGGTCATCGCGCGGCCTATGAAGCTTTCCAGTCCGGGATGAGCGAATTCGATATCAACCAGGCCTATCTCACCGCCACTGGTCACCGCGATACCGACGTGCCTTACAGCAACATTGTCGCGCTGAATGAGCATGCCTCCGTCCTGCACTACACCAAACTGGATCATCGCGCCCCGGCGGAGATGCGCAGCTTCCTGCTCGACGCTGGCGCAGAATATAACGGCTATGCCGCGGATCTGACGCGAACCTGGGCGGCGCACGGCGACAACGACTTTGCCCATCTGATCAAAGACGTTAATGACGAGCAGCTGGCGCTGATTAGTACCATGAAGGCCGGTACCAGTTACATTGATTACCATATCCAGTTCCATCAGCGCATCGCAAAGCTACTGCGTAAACACCAGTTGGTTACCAACATGAGCGAAGAGGCGATGGTGGAGAATGACCTGACCGGGCCGTTTATGCCGCACGGCATTGGCCATCCGCTGGGTCTGCAGGTGCATGATGTCGCTGGCTTTATGCAGGATGACGCCGGTACGCATCTGGCGGCGCCGTCGAAATACCCATATCTGCGCTGCACCCGTATTATCGAGCCGCGCATGGTGCTGACTATTGAACCCGGCATCTACTTCATCGAGTCGTTACTGGCGCCGTGGCGTGAAGGCCCGTTCAGCAAGCACTTCAACTGGCAGAAAATTGACGCCATGAAGCCGTTTGGCGGGATCCGTATCGAAGATAACGTGGTGGTTCACGAAAACAGCATTGAAAATATGACGCGCGATCTGAAGCTGGCTTAATGGAAAGCTGGTTAATCCCGGCGGCGCCGGTTACCGTCGTTGAGGAGATTAAAAAAAGCCGTTTTATCACGCTGTTGGCGCATACCGACGGCGTGGCGGCGGCAAAAGCGTTTGTCGAGTCCGTCAGAGCGGATCACCCTGATGCCCGCCACCACTGCGTGGCGTGGGTCGCCGGGCCGCCTGATGATTCGCAACAGCTGGGGTTTTCTGACGATGGCGAACCGGCGGGGACGGCGGGTAAACCGATGCTGGCGCAACTGATGGGGTGCGGCGTGGGTGAGATAACCGCTGTCGTCGTGCGCTACTACGGTGGTATCCTGCTGGGCACTGGCGGCCTGGTGAAAGCCTATGGCGGCGGTGTTCATCAGGCGCTGGCGCAGCTGACGACGCAGCGCAAGACACCGTTAACAGCATATACTTTGCAATGTGAGTATGGGCAACTGGCCGGTATCGAAGCGCTGCTCGCCCAATTCTCCGGGAAGGTAGTCGAAAGCGAATATCTGGCGTCGGTTCGGCTGCGCGTGGCGCTTCCCCGTGCCGAAGTGGCGGCTTTTTCAGCAAAACTGGCTGATTTTAGTCGCGGTTCATTGCAATTACTGAAGATTGACGAATAATCCCCTCTGTTTTTTTTGCCTATCAAAGGAAGCGCCAGAGATGCATTTTCGCGCCATAACCCGAATCGTTGGACTGTTGGTCATCTTATTTTCGGGGACGATGATCGTTCCGGGATTAGTGGCCCTGATATATCGCGATGGCGCGGGGCGGGCCTTCACGCAAACCTTTTTTGTTGCGCTGGCGATTGGCTCCATGCTGTGGTGGCCGAATCGTAAACAAAAAGGCGAACTGAAATCCCGCGAAGGGTTTCTGATTGTGGTGCTGTTCTGGACCGTGCTGGGGAGCGTGGGGGCCTTGCCCTTTATTTTCGCCGAGCAGCCGAACCTGACGGTGACCGATGCCTTCTTCGAGTCATTTTCCGGCCTGACGACGACCGGAGCGACCACCCTGGTGGGTTTGGACTCATTACCTCATGCAATCCTCTTTTACCGGCAGATGCTGCAATGGTTCGGCGGCATGGGGATCATTGTGCTGGCGGTGGCGATTCTGCCTATCCTCGGCGTAGGGGGGATGCAGCTCTACCGCGCGGAAATGCCCGGTCCGTTGAAAGACAACAAGATGCGCCCGCGTATCGCCGAGACGGCGAAGACGCTGTGGCTTATCTATGTGTTATTGACGATAGCCTGCGCATTGGCGCTCTGGTTTGCCGGTATGCCGGCGTTCGATGCGATTGGGCACAGCTTTGCCACTATCGCCATCGGCGGTTTCTCGACTCACGATGCCAGCGTCGGCTATTTCAATAGCCCGATGATTAACTCTATCATCGCGATCTTTTTGCTGATCTCTGGCTGTAACTACGGTCTGCATTTTTCGTTATTGAGCGGACGCAGCCTGAAGGTGTACTGGCGCGACCCAGAATTTCGCATGTTCATTGGCGTCCAGTTGACGCTGGTCATCATCTGTACGCTGGTGCTATGGCTTCATAACGTGTATGGGTCGGTGCTGACGACGCTGAATCAGGCATTTTTCCAGGTGGTGTCGATGGCGACCACCGCGGGATTCACTACCGATAGCATTGCGCGCTGGCCGCTATTCCTGCCGGTGTTGCTGCTCTGCTCCGCATTTATCGGCGGCTGTGCCGGTTCCACGGGCGGTGGCTTAAAGGTGATCCGTATCCTGTTGCTGTTTAAGCAGGGCAACCGTGAGCTTAAGCGTCTGGTACACCCGAATGCGGTTTATAGCATCAAGTTAGGTAACCGCGCCTTGCCGGAACGTATTCTTGAAGCCGTGTGGGGGTTCTTCTCCGCCTATGCGCTGGTCTTTATCATTAGTATGTTGGCTATTATCGCCACCGGGGTGGATGATTTCTCTGCCTTCGCCTCCGTGGTGGCGACGTTGAACAACCTCGGGCCTGGGCTTGGCGTTGTCGCGGACAACTTTGCCACTATGAACCCGGTCGCGAAATGGATCCTGATTGCTAATATGCTGTTTGGTCGTCTGGAAGTGTTCACCTTACTGGTGCTCTTTACTCCCACTTTCTGGCGCGAATAACAGGAGTGCTCGTGAAAACTTTAATACTCTTCTCCACCCGCGACGGGCAGACCCGTGAAATCGCTTCGTTTCTGGCCTCCGAGCTGAAAGAGCTGGGCATCGACGCGGACACCTTGAACCTGAACCGTACCGATGTCGTCGAATGGCATCACTACGATCGGGTGGTCATCGGCGCGTCGATTCGCTACGGGCACTTTCATCCGGCGGTGGACCGCTTTGTGAAAAAGCATCTGGCATCATTGCAGGCGCTGCCGGGAGCATTCTTCTCTGTTAACCTGGTGGCGCGTAAACCCGAGAAGCGCACGCCGCAGACCAACAGCTATACGCGTAAGTTTCTGCTGAACTCGCCGTGGCAGCCGCAGAGCTGCGCGGTATTTGCCGGCGCGCTGCGCTACCCGCGCTACAGCTGGTACGATCGGTTTATGATCCGCCTGATTATGAAAATGACCGGGGGGGAAACGGATACCCGCAAAGAAGTGGTCTATACCGACTGGCAACAGGTATCCCGGTTTGCTCGGGAAATCGCACAAATGGCGCGCAAATAGCGCGTAAAACTCGCGTTGTGATGGAAAATCGAGCGAACGAAAAGTTTTTTTGAATTTCCCCTTGTCACCT
>NZ_KV789824.1:0-1091 GCF_001807705.1 Klebsiella sp. HMSC25G12
TACCCGAAATCTGATTTATTCAACAAAGCCATAAAAAAATAAAACATACGCCTGATGACAGCTCAATCATTCTGGGTTGCAACTTCATGGCAGCATTTACCTCCACCAGACGGCCTGACAGGCGGATTGCGGCGGCAGGAAACGCCCTAAAGTACAAAATCTGCGGCTGGCCTCACAGTTTTCGCGACTCTGCAGGAGAATATCGAGAGGCTGGGCCATACTGAAAATAGCAGAGCATAAACCTTACTCTTCATGGCGATTAAAAGGGAGGAATATGCAGGCAATACACCACGTAGAAAAGTTTCATCCAAAAGATTTTGATTTTATTGCATTAAGTCTGGCCCAGATGAACTCACAAGGGCGGAAAGTGGACGTTGAACAGGTCACCGGCAGTATGAATGATGCATGTAAATCCCGGTTCCTCGACAGCTACCGCTACCATCTCAATCTATTTGTCGAAAAATCACCAAGTTGACACAACAGGCCGGATAGCATAATCCGGCCTGTTCATTATTGTGTTCCGGCAACATCTCTGTGAAGGCAGATAACACCCCCAGATGGGGTTCACGACTTTGCAGAAAAAGTATTTTTCCACCCTGCTCCTCATTACCAGTAAGAGACGTTGTCAGTCGCTGATGCACGTATCGGTGTATACCCCTGCAAATCACATATCTTTTTTCCGCATGCTGGTTCCCCGGTCAGCAGACTTATCTATGGTGATAAAAATTACTAATGAGACATGCGAAATAAAAAATTAATTTTATGACTTAAATTCGCTGTATTCGGGCATCACCTAAAACCCCTGAAATGTTATCAAATGGTTAAATAATATGATTTAAAACCACCATTAATTAACATTTTATTTTGTCTTCCCCCATCAATCCCTCATGATTTAACACAAAATCAACATAAAAAATCATGAATTTTAACATTAATGTGCATAACTCACAATTACGTAATCCTGACTTCCTGAGCTATTCCCTTTACCGGTAATCTTTCCATGACATCCACCCCCTACAGTTCAGAAAGGCAAAAATATGAAACTTAAAATTGCATTGCTTAGGGAAGGTGCGAACAAGTTCCTGATATGA
>NZ_KV789825.1:0-9064 GCF_001807705.1 Klebsiella sp. HMSC25G12
AACCCGAAATCTGATTTATTCAACAAAGCCGCACCAAATCATCACTCGAAGATATTCAGGCATGGTACATCCGCGGCAAGCCCCTAATTTGTACTGAGGGGCAAAGTGAAAAAAGTTACTTTTTGTTGAAACGACAGTTAGCAATAACCCCCGCTTGCGGGGGCCATACCCACCAGGAGCAAACGCAGAAAGCCCGAGATACTTCAGCTGTACCGGGGGCTGGCGACATTTCAGGCAACACTCATAGTTGACATCCTCCCCGCCCTAAAGGGCGGGGAGGATGTCAATAATAGCAGACCACATCATGATGTCATTCTGACCGACAGATGCCAGAAGCAGAGGATCCATCCCATTTTATACCTACCTTATAACACTTAGAAAAACAACATGTTAAAAATGTTTATTGGAAACAATTTTATTTCCAATTGTAATGATAACCATTCTCATATTAATATGGCTACGTGATAATTAACTTTTGATGCACTCCGCATGTCTGACCGTGCCACTACCACAGCTTCCTTAACGTTCGAGTCGCTTTATGGCACCCATCACGGCTGGTTGAAAAGTTGGCTGACGCGCAAACTCCAGTCTGCCTTTGATGCAGATGACATTGCCCAGGACACTTTTTTGCGGGTAATGAGCAGCGAAACGCTCTCGACGATCCGCGATCCTCGCTCTTTCCTGTGCTCTATCGCCAAACGCGTGATGGTGGACCTGTTTCGCCGAAACGCGCTGGAAAAAGCGTATCTGGAGATGCTGGCGCTTATGCCGGAGGGGGTAGCGCCTTCACCTGAGGAACGCGAAAGCCAGCTCGAGACCCTACAACTCGTCGACAGCATGCTGGACGGGCTAAACGGAAAAACACGTGAAGCGTTTCTGCTTTCGCAACTGGATGGCCTGACATACAGCGAGATTGCGCACAAACTCGGTGTTTCCGTCAGCTCCGTGAAAAAATACGTGGCGAAAGCCGTCGAGCACTGCCTGCTGTTTCGTCTGGAGCATGGGTTATGAATCCTTCGTTAACCGATTCCCGCCGTCAGGCGCTGCGTTCAGCTTCCCACTGGTATGCCGTGCTAAGCGGCGAGCGCGTCAGCCCACAACAGGAAGCGCGCTGGCAACAGTGGTATGAACAGGATCAGGATAACCAGTGGGCCTGGCAGCAGGTTGAAAACCTGCGCAACCAGCTTGGCGGTGTGCCTGGCGACGTTGCCAGCCGGGCGCTGCACGATACCCGCCTCACCCGCCGTCACGTGATGAAAGGATTACTGCTGTTGCTCGGCGCTGGCGGAGGCTGGCAACTCTGGCAGTCGGAAACCGGCGAAGGTCTGCGGGCAGATTACCGCACCGCCAAAGGCGCAGTCAGCCGTCAGCAACTGGAAGATGGCTCCCTGCTCACGCTGAATACCCAAAGCGCGGCGGATGTGCGTTTTGATGCGCATCAGCGCACCGTCCGGCTCTGGTACGGTGAAATCGCCATTACTACCGCGAAAGATGCGCAGCAACGCCCCTTCCGCGTCCTGACCCGTCAGGGCCAACTCACCGCTTTAGGGACAGAATTTACCGTCCGCCAGCAGGATAATTTCACGCAGCTTGACGTGCAGCAGCACGCCGTGGAAGTGCTTCTCGCCAGTGCCCCCGCGCAAAAACGCATCGTGAACGCTGGTGAAAGCCTGCAGTTCAGCGCCTCTGAGTTTGGCGCAGTGAAACCGCTGGATGACGAGAGTACAAGCTGGACGAAGGGCATCCTGAGCTTCAGCGATAAACCGCTGGGTGAGGTGATAGCCACGCTAAGCCGTTACCACAACGGCGTGCTGCGCTGCGATCCCGCCGTTGCCGGGCTGCGCCTGAGCGGGACGTTCCCGCTGAAAAATACCGATGCGATCCTGAACGTTATCGCTCAAACGCTTCCCGTTAAAATTCAGTCTATTACGCGGTACTGGATAAACATTTCACCGCTGTAAGAAAAATAATTCTCATTTCGATTGTCCTTTTTACCCTTCTCGTTCGACTCATAGCTGAACACAACAAAAATGATGATGGAGAAGGTATGACGCCGTTACGCGTTTTTCGTAAAACAACACCTTTGGTTAACGCCATTCGCCTGAGCCTGCTGCCGCTGGCCGGTCTCTCGTTTTCCGCTTTTGCTGCACAGGTTGATATCGCACCGGGATCGCTCGACAAAGCGCTCAATCAGTATGCCGCACACAGCGGAATTACCCTCTCGGTTGACGCCAGCCTGACGCGCGGCAAGCAGAGCAACGGTCTGCACGGAGATTACGACGTCGAGAGCGGCCTGCAACAGCTGCTGGACGGCAGCGGACTGCAGGTAAAACCGCTGGGAAATAACAGCTGGACGCTGGAGCCCGCGCCCGCGTCAAAAGAAGATGCCCTGACCGTGGTCGGCGACTGGCTGGGCGATGCGCGTGAAAACGACGTATTTGAACATGCTGGCGCGCGTGACGTGATCCGCCGTGAGGATTTCGCCAAAACCGGCGCAACCACCATGCGTGAGGTGCTTAACCGCATCCCTGGCGTCAGCGCGCCGGAAAACAACGGCACCGGCAGCCACGACCTGGCGATGAACTTTGGCATCCGGGGCCTGAACCCACGCCTCGCCAGCCGCTCGACCGTCCTGATGGACGGCATCCCCGTCCCCTTTGCCCCTTACGGTCAGCCGCAGCTTTCACTGGCTCCCGTTTCGCTCGGCAACATGGATGCCATTGACGTGGTGCGCGGTGGTGGTGCGGTGCGTTACGGACCGCAGAGCGTGGGCGGCGTGGTGAACTTTGTTACCCGCGCCATTCCGCAGGACTTTGGTATCGAGGCGGGGGTGGAAGGTCAGCTCAGCCCAACCTCTTCACAAAACAATCCGAAAGAGACGCACAACCTGATGGTGGGCGGCACAGCGGACAACGGTTTTGGCACCGCGCTGCTCTACTCCGGCACGCGCGGCAGTGACTGGCGCGAGCACAGCGCCACCCGCATCGACGACCTGATGCTGAAAAGCAAATACGCGCCGAATGAGGTGCACACCTTCAACAGCCTGCTGCAATATTACGATGGTGAAGCCGACATGCCCGGCGGCCTGTCCCGCGCGGATTACGACGCCGATCGCTGGCAATCCACCCGCCCGTATGACCGCTTCTGGGGCCGTCGCAAGCTGGCGAGCCTGGGCTACCAGTTCCAGCCGGACAGCCAGCATAAATTCAACATTCAGGGGTTCTACACCCAAACCCTGCGCAGCGGCTACCTGGAGCAAGGCAAACGCATCACCCTCTCGCCGCGTAACTACTGGGTGCGCGGTATTGAGCCACGCTACAGCCAGAGCTTTATGATCGGCCCTTCCGCGCACGAAGTGGGCGTGGGCTATCGCTATGTGAATGAATCAACGCATGAAATGCGTTACTACACCGCCACCAGCAGCGGGCAGTTGCCGTCCGGCTCAAGCCCTTACGACCGCGACACGCGTTCCGGCACCGAGGCGCACGCCTGGTATCTGGATGACAAAATCGACATCGGCAACTGGACCATCACGCCGGGTATGCGTTTCGAACATATCGAGTCATACCAGAACAACGCCATTAAAGGCACGCACGAAGAGGTGAGCTATAACGCACCGCTTCCGGCGTTGAACGTGCTCTATCACCTGACTGACAGCTGGAATCTTTATGCAAACACTGAAGGCTCGTTCGGCACCGTACAGTACAGCCAGATTGGCAAGGCTGTGCAAAGCGGCAATGTGGAACCGGAAAAAGCGCGAACCTGGGAACTCGGTACCCGCTACGACGACGGCGCGCTGACGGCGGAAATGGGGCTGTTCCTGATTAACTTTAACAATCAGTACGACTCCAACCAGACCAACGACACCGTCACTGCACGTGGCAAAACGCGCCATACCGGGCTGGAAACGCAGGCACGTTACGACCTGGGTACGCTAACGCCAACGCTTGATAACGTTTCCGTCTACGCCAGCTATGCGTATGTGAACGCGGAAATCCGCGAGAAAGGCGACACCTATGGCAATCAGGTGCCATTCTCCCCGAAACATAAAGGCACGCTGGGCGTGGACTACAAGCCGGGCAACTGGACGTTCAATCTGAACAGCGATTTCCAGTCCAGCCAGTTTGCGGATAACGCCAATACGGTGAAAGAGAGCGCCGACGGCAGTACCGGCCGCATTCCCGGCTTCATGCTCTGGGGCGCACGCGTGGCGTATGACTTTGGCCCGCAGATGGCGGATCTGAACCTGGCGTTCGGTGTGAAAAACATCTTCGACCAGGACTACTTCATCCGCTCTTATGACGACAACAACAAAGGCATCTACGCAGGCCAGCCGCGCACGCTGTATATGCAGGGGTCGTTGAAGTTCTGATGTGTTAACGCCCGGCTTGCCGGGCTTTTAGCTGGAATGTGACTATGTTGGCATTTATCCGTTTTATTTTTGCAGGCCTGCTGCTGGTGATCGGCCACGCCTTTGCCGCCACGGTTCAGGACGAACACGGCACGTTTACACTCGATAAAACGCCACAACGGATTGTGGTGCTGGAACTCTCGTTCGCCGATGCGCTGGCCGCCGTGGACGTCAGCCCGATCGGTATTGCCGACGATAACGATGCAAAACGCATCCTGCCCGAAGTGCGTGCGCACCTGAAACCGTGGCAGTCCGTCGGAACGCGCGCGCAGCCGAGCCTGGAAGCCATTGCTGCCCTGAAACCAGACCTGATCATTGCCGACAGCAGTCGCCATGCGGGGATTTACACCGCCTTGCAGCAAATCGCGCCGGTACTGCTGCTTAAGTCCCGCAACGAAACCTACGCTGAAAATTTGCACTCAGCGGCTATCATCGGCGAAGTGGTAGGTAAAAAACGAGAGATGCAGGCGCGTCTGGAACAACATAAAGAGAAGATGGCGCAGTGGGCCAGCCAGCTTCCCACAGGGACACGCGTGGCCTTTGGCACATCACGCGAACAGCTATTCAACCTGCATACCCAGGAGACCTGGACCGGCAGCGTGCTGGCTTCTCTGGGGCTGAACGTTCCCGCTGCGATGGCGGGCGCGTCCATGCCGTCCATCGGCCTGGAGCAACTGCTGGCGGTCAATCCTGCCTGGCTGCTGGTTGCCCACTATCGCGAAGAGAGCATTGTTAAACGCTGGCAACAAGATCCGCTCTGGCAGATATTAACCGCCGCGCAGAAGCAGCAGGTTGCTTCAGTCGACAGTAACGCCTGGGCGCGGATGCGCGGTATTTTTGCCGCAGAGCGTATTGCCGCTGACACGGTAAAAATCTTCCACCATCAGCCGCTTACCGATGTGAAATGACCGCGCTAAAACACCCGGTGCTGCTGTGGGGGCTTCCCGTTGCAGTACTTATTATTATTTTCTGGCTGAGTCTGTTTTGCTACTCGGCCATTCCTGTTTCCGGAGCAGACGCAATCCGCGCCCTGCTGCCTGGACACACGCCAACGCTACCAGAAGCGCTGGTGCAAAACCTTCGTTTGCCGCGAAGCTTGGTCGCCGTTCTGATCGGCGCAAGCCTGGCGCTCGCGGGCACGCTGCTGCAAACCCTGACCCACAACCCAATGGCCTCTCCTTCACTGCTCGGCATTAACAGCGGCGCGGCGCTGGCTATGGCGCTTACCAGCGCGCTGAGTCCGACGCCGGTTGCAGGCTATTCCCTGTCGTTCATCGCGGCATGCGGGGGCGGCGTGAGCTGGCTGCTGGTCATGACCGCAGGAGGCGGGTTTCGTCATACCCAGGACAGAAACAAACTGATCCTCGCGGGTATCGCGCTGTCGGCCTTTTGTATGGCCCTGACCCGCATCACCCTGCTGCTGGCCGAAGATCATGCTTACGGCATCTTTTACTGGCTGGCAGGCGGAGTGTCCCACGCCCACTGGCAGGATGTCTGGCAGCTCTTGCCGGTGGTGGTCACTGCAGTCCCTGTCGTGTTGCTGCTGGCGAATCAACTGAACCTGCTCAACGTCAGCGACAGTACCGCCCATACGCTGGGAGTGAACCTGCCGAGACTACGTTTGATCATCAATATGTTAGTGCTGCTTCTGGTTGGCGCGTGCGTCAGTGTGGCAGGTCCGGTGGCGTTTATCAGCCTGCTGGTGCCACATCTGGCGCGCTTCTGGGCAGGCTTCGATCAGCGCAACGTACTGCCGGTGAGCATGCTGCTGGGGGCCACGCTGATGCTGATGGCAGATGTACTCGCACGCGCGCTGGCCTTCCCCGGCGATCTGCCCGCAGGCGCAGTGCTGGCGCTGATTGGCAGTCCTTGCTTTGTCTGGCTGGTGAGGAGGCGAGGATGAAAATTGCGCTGGTCATTTTCATCACCCTTGCCCTGGCAGGCTGTGCGCTGTTATCACTCCATATGGGGGTGATCCCCGTGCCGTGGCGCGCGCTGCTGACCGACTGGCAGGACGGACGCGAGCATTATTATGTATTGATGGAGTACCGACTGCCGCGCTTGCTGCTGGCACTGTTTGTCGGTGCAGCCCTCGCCGTGGCGGGCGTGCTGGTACAGGGGATTGTGCGTAACCCGCTAGCATCACCGGATATTCTCGGCATTAACCATGCCGCCAGCCTTGCCTCTGTGGGAGCACTGCTTCTTATGCCATCACTATCCGTGATGGTGCTGCCGCTGCTGGCCTTTGCGGGCGGTATGGCGGGGTTGATCTTGCTGAAGATGCTGGCAAAGACCCACCAGCCGATGAAGCTGGCGCTCACCGGCGTGGCGCTTTCCGCCTGCTGGGCGAGCCTGACGGATTACCTGATGCTCCTGCACCCGCAGGATGTAAACAGTGCCCTGCTGTGGCTGACGGGTAGCTTATGGGGGCGCGACTGGCACTTTGTGAAGATTGCCGTGCCGTTGCTCATTCTGTTTTTGCCGCTGAGCCTGCGCTTTTGTCGCGATCTCGACCTGCTGGCGCTGGGCGATGCACGAGCAGCCACGCTCGGCGTGTCGGTTCAGCGCACCCGGTTCCAGGGGCTGATGCTGGCTGTCGCGATGACAGCAACCGGCGTGGCCGTCTGTGGCCCGATAAGTTTTATTGGTCTCGTCGTGCCGCACATGGTGCGCAGGATCGCCGGCGGGCGTCACCGCTGGCTGATGCCCGTTTCGGCCCTGACGGGCGCGTTGTTGCTGGTCATTGCCGATCTGCTGGCACGAATCATTCATCCGCCGCTGGAGCTTCCGGCAGGCGTGCTGACCGCCATTATCGGCGCACCGTGGTTTGTCTGGCTGCTTGTGAGAATGCGATAAATGAGATTACGTACTGAAAATCTGACCGTCAGCTATGGCGCACAAACCGTGCTGGATGGACTTTCTCTCGCCCTGCCTGCCGGAAAAATCACGGCCCTGCTCGGCCCTAACGGTTGCGGGAAATCGACGCTGTTGAACTGTTTTTCTCGCCTGTTAACACCAGACTCTGGCGAGATATTGCTTGATGAAAAACCCATAGCCGGTTTTTCCGCCCGCCAGCTGGCTCGCCGCCTGGCTTTACTGCCGCAACACCATTTATCCCCCGAGGGGATCACTGTACGGGAACTGGTTTCCTACGGCCGCAGCCCGTGGCTGTCGTTGTGGGGGCGACTCTCCGCGGAAGACAACGAGCGGGTCAACGTGGCAATGAGTCAGACCCGGACGCGCAATCTGGCTGACCGCAGGTTAACCCAGCTTTCCGGCGGCCAGCGCCAGCGTGCGTTTCTGGCGATGGTGCTGGCACAGGATACCCCACTCATTCTTCTTGATGAGCCTACGACCTACCTCGATATCAATCATCAGGTTGAACTGATGCGCCTGATGGTTGAACTCAAAAGGCAGGGGAAAACCGTAGTGACGGTACTCCACGATCTGAATCAGGCCAGCCGCTATTGCGATCATCTGGTGGTACTGGCAAGCGGTCGCGTGATGGCGCAAGGTGCTCCGGAAGCAGTGATGAAACCAGAGCTTCTAAAGACGGTGTTCAGCGTAGAAGCGGAAATCCATCCCGAACCGGTATCTGGCAGACCCATGTGTGTGGTGAAGTAGTCTGGCGAAGTGATAAGGATCATCACAGGACAGATAAAGGAAGTGATAACCACCTGCCAACAGGCACCAAAATCTGGCTGGTTGCCGGTATCACCGACATGCGCAACGGCTTCAATGGTCTCGCCGCAAAGGTGCAGACGATGCTGAAAGATGACCCGATGTCCGGCCATGTCTTCATCTTCCGGGGCCGCAGCGGCAGTAAGGTCAAACTGCTGTGGTCCACCGGCGACGGGCTGTGCCTGCTGACCAAACGGCTGGAACGCGGCCGCTTCGCCTGGCCCTCTGCCCGCGATGGCAAAGTGTTCCTGACCCCGGCGCAGCTGGCAATGCTTCTGGAAGGCATCGACTGGCGGCAGCCTAAAAGACTGCTTACGTCCCTGACCATGTTGTAGGCCTCTTTATCCTGGTTGTCGTTGAATAAGCCTGGTAAAATGCGGGCTTATGAACAACACCTCCCCCTGACGACATCCTTCTGCTGAAACAGCGCCTGTCCGAACAGGAAGCGCTGAACCGCGCCCTGCTGGAAAAGCAGGCCGACCGGGAGCGCGAAATAGACCATCTGCAGGCGCAGCTGGATAAGCTTCGCCGAATGAACTTCGGCAGTCATTCTGAATAAATCTCCCGCCGCATCGCGCAGATAGAAGCCGACCTGAACCGGCTTCAGACAGAAAGCGATACGCTGACGGGTCGGGTTGCCGATACGGGCCGGGCCCCGTATCGTTTTAACCCTGAATATTCATCGCAGATATTGTTTCGGGTTTTCCGTTATACCAGCCCTGAACTAGGTAACCGGGGCCAAGAGAACGGACGAATTCAAACTGTCCTGGCGTTTCCACCCCTTCAAACACCAGTGGTTTGCCAGTACCACGTAACCCTTTCACCACAGAAACAAGTAGCGCTCGCTTCACCGGGTCATCAATATTGGCAATAAAAATACGGTCTATTTTTATCTCATCGAAATCCAGTACCGTCAGCCATTCAATATGGGGGCCGCTTGGAAAACGGAATCTATGGTCACTCCCGTTTTTG
>NZ_KV789826.1:0-53236 GCF_001807705.1 Klebsiella sp. HMSC25G12
ATGCCTTCAGCCACCACAACAAGGGAAGACCCTCATCCATACAGTATTTATCTATACTGGGTGTGTTCACTTTGTGCCATTCGGGGGCCGCAAGTTTGACCGGCGCAACGAAGTCCTGGCTGAAACGGGTGGTGCCGTCAGTGCCTTAACCCCGAGAGAGCACACTGTGTTACGTCAACAACGTGCAGTCACTGGCCCGCGCGGCAACGCGTGGCTCAGCGCTGCGCACCCCTGTCGTTGCAGGCGGCGGGCCGGGAAGCCGTTCATGGAAAGGATGAACTATCGGCCAGGGCAGACGCCGCCGGCGACAGGCAGGGATAAGCTGGCAACGGGCAGCGGAAAGGTACGTCAGCTTATTGTGCTCCTTAACCACAGGAGACGCGCGTATGGGCGGAATGGATATTATTATTTTAATCCTGAAACTCATGGTTGCTGTGTTGCAACTACTTGATGCAGTCCTGAAACAGTTCCGCTGATTCAGGTTCAAGTCGCACCTGAGGGGGGCGGGAAACCGCCCCCCTGCAGGCGCCCGCCGGGCGTCCCGGGATGACTTGATGGAGGAAACTATGCCACCCCTGTTAATTGCCGCCACAACGCCGGACGATCCGGGGTTCGTTGCGCTGCGCACTGAAAGCCTTGAACAGCATTTCAACATGCTGCGCCGCCTGGCGGAAAACTGGCAGAGCGGCAAAAACCGCTTTAACGCGCCGGGCGAAACGCTGCTGGGCGCCTTCGTCAACCACCAGCTGGTAGGGGTATGCGGCATCAATAGCGATCCCTTCAGTCCGCAGCCGCGGGTTGGGCGCATTCGCCATCTCTACATTAGCGAACGTTACCGTCGCCGGGGCATCGGCCAGCAGCTGCTGGTCTCGGTCATTACCCACTCCAGCGCCTGGTTCGATTTTCTTAACACCCATGCCCCGGCGCAGGCCTGGCCCTTTTATGAAAGGCTTGGTTTTCGCCCGGTGTACGATGAACCGCGGGTGACACATCGCCTGTTTTGTTCGCTTTAACCCCCCCGCTGGCAGGCAGCGCGGGCGCGTGTTACATTCCGGTGACCTTCACTGTTGAACCTGTCTGCGATGACCCTCACCGTATTCTGCATTTTGCTGTTCGCCGCCCTGCTGCACGCCAGCTGGAACGCTATCGTCAAAGCCAGCGGCGATAAAATGTACGCGGCGATCGGCGTCAGCGGCTCGGCCGCGCTGATCGCCCTGGTGATGCTGCCCTTTGCCCCGCAGCCCGCGCTTGCCAGCGCCCCCTATCTGCTGGCGTCGTGCGCGTTACAGGTGGTGTATACGGTGCTGGTGGCGAAGACCTATCAGGTGTCGGATATGAGCCAGACCTACCCGCTGATGCGCGGCACCGCGCCGCTGCTGGTCGCGGCGATAAGCGTGCTGTTCCTAGGCGATCGTCTGTCGCCGCTGGCCTGGCTGGGCATCGGCGTTATCTGCCTGGCGATTCTGGCGATGGCCTTTCACGGCAGCGTTAGCTCCCGCAAAGGCATCGTGCTGGCGCTGATCAATGCCTGCTTTATCGCGGGATATACACTGGTGGACGGCACCGGCGTCCGGCTGGCGGGCTCGGCGCTAGGCTACACCCTGTGGACCTTTTTTATGAACGGTTTCTGCCTGCTGTGCTGGGCCATGGTGGCGCGACGGCGAGAGGCCAGTCGTTATTTACGTCAGCACTGGAAAAAGGGCATCCTCGGCGGTGTCGGCACCATGGGCTCCTACGGCCTGGCACTATGGGCGATGACCCAGGCCCCGCTGGCGGTGGTCGCCGCGCTACGTGAAACCTCCATTCTGTTCGGCGCGCTGATCGCCTTTATCGTTCTGAAAGAACAACTGATGCCGCTGCGCATCGTGGCCGCCTGCGGGATTGCCGCCGGGGCGATCCTCCTGCGCCTGGCGTAGCCTGAAATGGCAACATTAGTTGCCGTTCCTGTTTACATAATCTGCCTGGAATTCCCTCAACAATCGGCGCTTTGCAGTTGTCCTGTCATTTTAATATGGTAGATTCCTCCATCGTTTACGGGATGTGCCAGTCACATATTCTTTATTTCTCTTTACTCGCAAAGTATTCATCGACATGAAACGGCATAAGAACTTCAATTTGTTGTTGATGCTGGTACTGCTGGTGGCCGTCGGCCAGATGGCGCAGACCATTTATATTCCGGCTATTGCCGACATGGCGGTCGCGCTGAACGTCCGCGAAGGGGCGGTACAAAGCGTGATGGCGGCCTATCTGCTGACCTATGGTATTTCACAGCTGTTCTACGGCCCGCTCTCGGACCGCGTCGGTCGCCGTCCGGTGATCCTCGTCGGGATGTCGATTTTTATGCTGGCGACGCTGGTAGCTATTACCACCCATAGCCTGCCGGTGCTGATCGCCGCCAGCGCCATGCAGGGGATGGGCACCGGGGTCGGCGGCGTAATGGCGCGCACCCTGCCCCGCGACCTGTACGAAGGCGCGCAGCTGCGTCATGCCAATAGCCTGTTAAATATGGGTATTCTGGTCAGCCCGCTGATTGCGCCGCTGCTCGGCGGCATCCTCGACACCCTGTGGAGCTGGCGCGCCTGCTACGCCTTCTTGCTGGTGCTGTGCGCGGGCGTGACCTTCAGCATGGCGAAGTGGATGCCGGAAACGCGCCCGGAAGGGGCGCCACGCACCAAACTCCTGACCAGCTACAAAACGCTGTTCGGTACCGGGGCGTTTAACTGCTATCTGCTGATGCTGATCGGCGGCCTGGCCGGGATTGCGGTGTTCGAAGCCTGTTCCGGGGTGCTGATGGGCGCGGTGCTCGGCCTGAGCAGCATGGCGGTGAGTATTCTGTTTATTCTGCCGATCCCGGCGGCGTTCTTCGGCGCGTGGTTTGCCGGCCGGCCGAACAAGCGTTTCCCGACGCTGATGTGGCAGTCGGTGATCTGCTGCCTGCTGGCAGGTTTGATGATGTGGATCCCTGGACTGCTGGGCATCATGACCGTCTGGACCCTGCTGGTGCCGGCGGCGCTGTTCTTCTTCGGCGCCGGGATGTTATTCCCGCTGGCCACCAGCGGCGCGATGGAGCCGTTCCCGTTTCTCGCCGGTACCGCCGGGGCCCTGGTGGGCGGCTTGCAGAATATCGGCTCCGGCGTGCTGGCCTGGCTGTCGGCGATGATGCCGCAAACTGGTCAGGGCAGCCTCGGCCTGCTGATGATGCTGATGGGCCTGTTGATTCTGCTGTGCTGGCTGCCGCTGGCCTCGCGCTTCACCCACCATCAGCAGCCGGTATAAGCGCGGCGGTCGTTCCCCGGATGGCGGCTGACGCCTTATCCGGGCTACCGGACTGTAGGCCCGCGCAAGCGCAGCGCCGCCGGGCGATTATCAGGCACCGAGCCGTTGCTCACCTCTTTTCAGGTCAGGCTGTGCAGCCATTCGATAAAAGCGTCGATTTTCGGCCACTGACGGCCCGGCAGGGTCGTCACGTAATAATGCTGATGGCATTTCAGCGTCATGTCGCCAAAAGGCGCAATCAGCTCGCCGCTCTCCAGCCGCTTCTGCACCAGCCGTTTACGCCCCATCGCTACCCCCACATGATTCATCGCCGCAATCACCGCTAAATCAGAACGATCGAAGCCAATGCCCGATGATGGCGGCAGTTCCACCGCAAATTTCTGCGCCCAGCTATACCACTCATCGGTGCCGGAATCATTGCTCCATGCCTGGCGATCGTGGAGCAGTGTGCAGTGGCGCAGATTGTCAGGATGCTGCGTTAACTGCAGCTGGCGGGCGTAATTCGGCGTACATACCGGCACGATCGCCTCATCCATCAGAAAATGATGGCTCAGCTGCGACGACGGCGCATCATCAAAATAGATTGCCAGATCGATACCCGCCCGCTGCAGGTTGACGTTATCGTTGCCGGTCAGCACAGTCAGCGAGATGGCCGGGTAGCGGTGAGTGAAATCCCCCAGCGCCGGCACCAGCCAGCATTGGGCTATCGACGGGCGCGAATAGACCGTCAGGCTGCCAGAGAGCTCCTGGTTTTTGATGTCCAGAATCTCCTGATTGAGGCCATCCAGCGACGACTTCAGCGCCCAGTAAACGCGCTTCCCTTCTCGCGTCAGCTCCACTTTGCGGTGCGAGCGGACAAAGAGCTGGATCCCCAGCTCCTCTTCCAGCTGATTAATCCGGTGACTGACGGCGCTTGGGGTGAGCGCAAGCTCGTCTGCGGCCAGGGCGAACGACTCGTGCCGCGCCGCCACCTCAAACGTCGACAGCCTGGAGAGTTGCCAGCCGTTGAGCAACCGGGTACCTAAGGTTTTGAGTACATCCATTATGCGCTCCTGGCAAAAAAGGGGATCTGGATGATAAAAAAATAACGCCAGAACTTCCGCTCAAGGATGAATTAATTTGACCCATAGCATATTTATAGGTCAATTTTAGAGCTAAATCACCTTTTTGATTCAATTTGGCTCACCTGAAAGGCCATTTATATCGTTTGTCAGCCCATGCCGAGTTTCTGTTCAATAACCACACGTTACTTACGGCGAGGTGGGGTATGGAATCGCAAATCTGGGTTGTGAGCACGCTGCTGATTAGCATCGTGTTAATCGTCTTAACGATCGTCAAACTGAAGTTTCATCCGTTTCTGGCGCTGCTGCTGGCGAGCTTTTTCGTCGGGGCGATGATGGGGATGGGCCCGCTGGAGATGGTCAACGCCATTGAGAGTGGGATCGGCGGCACGCTGGGCTTCCTGGCGGCGGTGATCGGTCTCGGTACCATCCTCGGCAAGATGATGGAAGTCTCCGGCGCGGCGGAGCGCATCGGCCTGACGCTGCAGCGCTGCCGCTGGCTGTCGGCGGACGTGATTATGGTGCTGGTCGGCCTGATCTGCGGTATTACCCTGTTTGTCGAAGTCGGCGTGGTGCTGCTGATCCCGCTGGCGTTCTCCATCGCTAAAAAAACCAATACCTCGCTGCTGAAGCTGGCTATTCCGCTGTGTACGGCCCTGATGGCGGTGCATTGCGTGGTGCCGCCGCATCCGGCTGCGCTGTTCGTGGCGAATAAACTGGGCGCCGATATCGGGACGGTTATCGTCTATGGCCTGCTGGTCGGTCTGATCGCCTCGCTGGTCGGCGGCCCGCTGTTCCTCAGGCTGCTCGGCAACCGCCTGCCGTTTAAATCGGTGCCAGCCGAGTTTTCCAACCTCGACGTTCGCGAAGAATCGACGCTGCCCTCGCTCGGCGCTACGCTATTTACCGTGTTGTTACCGATTGGGCTGATGCTGGTGAAAACCGTCGCTGAACTGAATATGGCGCAAGGCGGCACGCTGTATACAGTGCTGGAATTTATCGGCAACCCCATCACCGCGATGTTTATTGCCGTTTTTGTCGCCTATTACATTCTCGGCATTCGTCGGCAGATGGGGATGGGCGTCCTGCTGACTCATACTGAAAACGGCTTCGGATCGATCGCCAACATCCTGCTGATTATTGGCGCTGGCGGCGCGTTCAACGCGATTTTGAAATCCAGCGGCCTGGCCGATAGCCTGGCGGTGATCCTCTCGAATCTGCATATGCATCCGATTCTGCTGGCCTGGCTGGTGGCGCTTATCCTGCACGCCGCCGTCGGCTCCGCTACCGTGGCGATGATGGGCGCTACCGCCATCGTTGCGCCGATGCTGCCGCTT
Source organism: Klebsiella sp. HMSC25G12 (assembly GCF_001807705.1). Classification (NCBI taxonomy): domain Bacteria; kingdom Pseudomonadati; phylum Pseudomonadota; class Gammaproteobacteria; order Enterobacterales; family Enterobacteriaceae; genus Klebsiella; species Klebsiella sp. HMSC25G12. The sequence continues at coordinate 5,675 of NZ_KV789826.1, forward strand.
TATCCTGGCGTAAGCCCGGAGATCATCGCCATTGCCATCGGTTCCGGCGCCATTGGCTGCACGATCGTCACCGATTCCCTGTTCTGGCTGGTAAAACAGTACTGCGGCGCCAGCCTCAGCGAAACGTTCAAGTACTACACGACAGCGACATTTATCGCGTCACTACTTGCACTGGCCGCCACCTTCCTGCTTTCTTTCATTATCTGAGCGCAAAGAGACGTATGATGAAACACGCTGACCTGACCACCTTAACCGCGACCTTCCCGCTTGTGCAGGATCTGATCGCCCTGAAAGAAACCACCTGGTTTAACCCAGCCACCACCACCCTGGCGCAAGGGTTACCTTACGTCGGTCTGACCGCCGACGATGTGCAAGACGCCCATGCCCGCCTTCAGCGCTTCGCGCCCTATCTGGCGGAAGCTTTCCCGGAAACGGCCGCCAGCGGCGGGATTATCGAATCGGAAGTGGTTGCCATTCCGGCAATGAAACGCAGCCTTGAGCAAAAGTTCGGCCAGCCGATTAGCGGCGATCTGCTGCTGAAAAAAGACAGCCACCTGCCGATTTCGGGTTCCATTAAGGCGCGTGGCGGGATTTATGAAGTGCTGACCCATGCGGAAAAGCTGGCGCTGGAGGCCGGACTGCTCACCACCGCAGATGATTATCGCAAATTGCTGACACCGGAATTTAAACAGTTCTTCAGCCAGTACAGCATCGCTGTCGGCTCCACCGGCAACCTCGGGATGTCGATCGGCATCATGAGCGCGCGCATCGGCTTTAAGGTTACGGTACATATGTCGGCGGATGCCCGGGCGTGGAAAAAAGCCAAACTGCGCAGCCACGGCGTGACGGTCGTTGAGTACGAAGAGGACTACGGCGTCGCCGTCGAACAGGGGCGCAAGGCAGCGGAATCCGACCCGAACTGCTTTTTCATTGATGATGAAAACTCGCGCACGCTGTTCCTCGGCTATACCGTAGCCGGCGAGCGCCTGAAGGCGCAGTTTGCCAAAGCAGGGCGCGTGGTCGATGCCGATCACCCGCTGTTCGTCTACCTGCCGTGCGGCGTTGGCGGCGGCCCCGGCGGCGTGGCATTCGGCCTGAAGCTGGCCTTCGGCGACAACGTTCACTGCCTGTTCGCCGAACCGACCCACTCGCCCTGCATGCTGCTCGGCGTCTATACCGGGCTCCACGACCAGATAGCGGTGCAGGATTTAGGCATTGATAACCTGACCGCCGCCGACGGTCTGGCGGTCGGCCGGGCGTCCGGGTTCGTTGGCCGGGCAATGGAGCGCCTGCTCGACGGGTTCTATACCCTTGATGATCAGACGATGTACGACATGCTGGGCTGGCTGGCGACAGCGGAAAACATTCGCCTTGAACCGTCCGCGCTGGCCGGAATGGCCGGGCCGCAGCGGGTCTGCGCCAGCCAGGCGTACCATCAGCTACAAGGTCTGAGTGAACAACAGCTGCAGCAGGCCACCCACCTGGTGTGGGCCACCGGCGGCGGCATGGTGCCGGAAGAGGAGATGGCGCAATATCTGGCGAAGGGGCGCTAATCTTCAGCGCAGCAGCGGCATCAGCGCCTCTGGCGGCCGCTGCTGTCGGCGCAAGTCCCGCATCACTCGCATATAGGGCCCGCTAAGATCGTAGAACTGCCGGTAACCCGCGCACAGCGGGTCTTCCTGTTCGCCGCAGCGGCACAGGCGCAACCACGGGCAGCCGTAGCAGGTGCTGTTGGCCGCTGGCGCGCCTGGCTGGGTCAGCGTCTCGCCGCACCAGGCGCTCAGCGTCTCACTAAACAGCAAAATATGGATGCGCCCAATATCTTCCCGCACCCAGCGGTGAAAGACAGTGCAGAGAAACTCCCCCCAGAGCGCGGCGTCGCCGGCCGCCAGCTGCGGAATAAAATGGATAGCGGTGAGACCCTGTTGACGCAGTTGTGCATAGAACGCCTGCGGCTGATGGCAATGATGCGCCTCCACCACGACAGCCTGAAAGGGAGTGTCATGTTGCTGGCCGGGGGCATGAGTGAGAGGCAAATTCGCCGGACATCCTGTCATGACATATCCCTAATGAATAAAACGATCGGTTGAAGGTGAGTAACAGCAAACAGGAATGCCAGAGAAAGTACTGCGAGTGCGATCAAAAATTTGTCACGAACCGCCCGCGGCTGTAAAAAATCGCTATCGTCGACGTCCATCAGATGACGACGGCGGGTATAGCCCCAGAGGATCACCGCCACTATCGCCAACACGCCGATCGACAGCCAGAACGGCAGGCCGGCGCGGTGCCAGCTGTGTTTAATCGCCAGCGCCATCAGCGCGCCATAGCCCAACAGAGTGCGAAACCAGGCCAGCGAGGTGCGCTCTGGCTGTAGTCCCGGATCGCCTTCCCGCCGCGCCCGGCGTTTATCCGCCATACACCACCAGCAGCATCACCGCGGCCACCACCGCCAACAGCAGGATGCTAATCACCAGCAGCGTGCGGGTATAGGGAAGGTCCTGTTTCAGACGCATCGCTTTCTCGTTATTCAGCCAGCGCAGATAGCCATAGATGGCCATGCCGCCGGCAAAGAGACACAGCAGCAGGGCAAGAATTTCACGGATCAGCGGCGTGGCAAAGTCCGGCGCTAACTGGTCAAGGCCGACGCCGGCGGCGAGAAAACCGAGCGCCGTGCGGATCCACGCCAGAAAGGTGCGTTCGTTAGCCAGCGAAAAGCGGTAATCCGGCGCTTCGCCGAGGCGGGAGATTTTCATTACAGTTCCTTGTTCATCGCGCTGCAGGCTTCAGCATAGCGTAAATCAGGAACCGGGGAGAAGAACCGGCGCCCCGCGGGCGCCGGTCAAACAGCGGGGATTAATGCAGCTCAGGCCAGTAATCTTTGTTGGCCGCAATCAGGTCGTCGAGGATCGCTTTCGCCACCGAGGCGCTCGGTACGGTTTTCGACAGGGTAATCGCCTGCCACAGCTTGTGGTAAGAGCGCTGTTCCCAGGCATCGACCACCAGTTTTTCCACTGCTACCTGCTGGCTCATCATCCCTTTCTGGAAGTGCGGGATGTCGCCAACCGTCAGCGGTTCCGGTCCGTTGTGACCCACCAGACAAGGGATCTCCACCATCGCGTCAGCGTCAAAGTTATGGATCGCGCCGTTGTTTGGCACAATCAGCAGCATCCTTTCCTGCGTGTTAAAGGCGATGGCCGTCGCCAGATCGACGATATACGACGCATGCTCGTCAATCTCCAGATCGCCAGCGGTGGATTTCCCGGCGGCAATAATCGCCCGGCAGGCGCTGAAGACGTTTTTCTCCCGATGATCCATCACCTCATTGGCGCGAGTACGCTCCGGGTTGGAGTGAGCCACCACGTAGTCCGGGAACAGGTAATATTTCAGGTAGGTGTTCGGCATGGTCTGCGGATCCAGCGCCTGCACGTCTTTCGCTTTAGCAAAGGTATCGTTCCAGCTGGCCTCGGTGTGCGGATCGTTAGAGGGCGGCACATAGCCATATTTCGCCACATATTCACGCAGTTTCGGCATCAAATCGTTGCCGTCGAGGTCCTCAATCGATGTCCACCAGCCGAAGTGATTGAGGCCGTAGTAGCGCACGCGCATCTGTTTGCGATCTTTGAGGCCGACAATCTGTGCCATCCGCCCTTCAATGCCGATCGGCATATCGCAGATATTGAGGATTTTGGCGTTCGGCCGCAGACGTCGGGTGGCTTCCGCCACAATCGCCGCCGGGTTGGAGTAGTTAAGCATCCAGGCGTTCGGCGAATATTTTTCCATATAATCCACCAGCTCCAGCACGCCGCCGATAGAGCGCATACCGTAGGCGATCCCCCCCGGACCGCAGGTCTCCTGGCCCAGCACGCCGTGGCGCAGCGGGATTTTCTCATCCTGTTCACGCATCGGATATTTACCGACGCGGATATGCGCCATGACGAAATCAACATCGGTAAACGCCGCCTGCGGATCGGTGGTATAGCTGAACTCAATCTCCGGCGCCTGCTCTTTGAGGATCACTTTGCACGCCTCGGCGATGGTCTCCTGACGCGCGCCGTCGTTGTCGTAAAATTTCAGCGACCGCAGCGGAAAACGATCCTGGTTTGCCAGCAGCATCAGAACAATGCCCGGGGTGAAGGTGCTGCCGCCGCCTGCGATAACAACTGAGAATTTTTTCATGATACTGCCTCCGTCATGGTGGTATGTTCGGTCGAAAGAGAATCTTTCATCAGGTTTTCCAGCTGGTCGCGCACCTGGGGAACGTGCAGGCCGACGATGACCTGAATCCCGTTGCCGCGGCGTACTACCCCGTGGGCGCCCAGCGCTTTAAAGACGTCGTCACTTTGCGTTTTCGCCATATCGACCAGCGCGATGCGCAGTCGGGTGGCGCAGTTGTTGATGCTTTCAATGTTGTCGGCGCCGCCGAGGGCCTGCAGGAAGCCAGCGGCCTGACCCAGCCGGGTCTCTGGCGCGGCGGCGGCCGTGGTTTTACCTCGTGCCGCCTGGTAATCGGCCTTGCTGTAGAGCTTGATTTCGCTCTCTTCCCGGCCAGGCGTCTTCAGGTTCAGACGCAGGATCAGGGTGCGGAAGACCACGAAGTAGAGGGCGGTGAAACAGAGGCCGATGCCTATCTGAATGAACATCATCGAGGCGTGGTGATGGAACATCGGGATCCAGTTTTGCGGCAAGAACTGGTCGAGCAGACCGCCGCCGAAATTGCCTACCACGCCGCAGATGTACATCACCGTCGCCATGGTCGCCGCCAGCACCGCGTGAACGGCGAACAGCAGCGGCGAGATGAACAGGAAGGTGAACTCCAGCGGTTCGGTGATCCCGACCAGCATCGCGGTCAGGGTGGCGGGGATCAGCAGGCCGGCGACCTTGACGCGATTTTCCGGCGCGGCAGTGAAGTAGAGCGCCAGCGCAATCCCCACCGAACCAAACACTTTCGAGTTACCGTGCAGAGCAAAGCCGCCCTCCGGGAACAACGTCTTCAGCGGTTCCGTACTCTGACTGAACGCCTGCAGATGCTCCGCCCAGTAGACCTGCAGACCGCCCTCCACCACCGCCGGGCCAAAGATGAACGGGCCATAGACGAAGTGGTGCAGGCCGGTGGGGATCAGAATGCGCTCAAGGAAGATGTAGACCCACACCCCAAGCGCCCCGGCTGAGCGCAGGAAGGCCTGCAGCGATTCAATGCCCAGCTGAACCTTTGGCCAGCCGAGCAGGGTCAACCAGGCACAGGGGATCATCGCGAGGAAAGCGACAATGACCACAAACGATGATCCCTGAAAGATGCCGAGGAACACCGGCAGGGGTTTATCGAAATAGCGATTGTGCAGGGCCGTCACCAGACCGGAGATGACGATGGCGCCGATAATGCTGGTGTCGAGGGTTTTGATCCCGGCAATCATCGTCAGGCCGCTGCCTGCCGTGGGTTCAACGGAAAAGTCGACGCCGAAGAAGTGGCCCCAGGTCATCCCCATGGCGTTAATAAAGTAGTTCCAGGTGAGAAAACTCACCAGCACCGCCAGACAGGCCCGGCCCTGGGCCTGTTTCGCCAGGCCGATCGGCAAACCGACGGCGAAAATCAGCGGCATATTACGAAAGACGGTCCAGCCGCCCTCTTCAATGATGTGAACGATCTGGGCAAACAGGCTGTCGGGTGCGGTCAGCGCTTCGCCGACGAACATCGGGTTGCGCAGCATGATGGCGATACCGACCACGATTCCGGCAAAAGGAAACAACAAAACCGGAGTAAACATGGCGCCGCCAAAGCGTTGTATTTGACTGAGCATTTGAAAATCCTCATGTAACAACTCGTAGGGTGAGTGGCCTTCTTTTTCTTGATTACCGGCCTGACTCGAGAATAGAAATTTGCCCGTCCGACAACATGTCGCGCCGTTGCGATTCGTGATCCCATTCATGGTTTTAATTTGGCCAAAGTCGTCTACTTCGATAACCAAAGTTAGACATCGATAAGTCAGACAGTGGAATTAACGAAATGAATGAGTATTAATTACTTGTAATAAATCTATTTTTTTAACGAAAAGAGAAGACAGCGACATTCCACTTTCCTGCACAAGAGGACTACTGGTGATCTACAAATCCATTGCTGACCGCCTGCGGCTGCGGCTGAATTCCGCCGACTTCGCCATCGGTAGCCCGCTACCGGGAGAGAAAAAACTGGCCGAGGAGTTCGGGGTGGCGCGCATGACTATCCGCAAAGCCATCGACCTGCTGGTGGACTGGGGATTGGTTGTGCGTCGCCACGGCTCGGGGACGTTCGTGGCGCGTAAGGACGTCCATCATGAAACCAGCAATCTCACTGGCCTGGCGGAAGTGCTGCGCAAGCAGGGTAAAGAGGTGGTGAGTCAGGTGCTGGCCTTCGAGGTGATGCCTGCTCCGCCGGCCATCGCCAGCCTGCTGCGGATTAAAATTGATGAACGGATCTACTTCTCACGGCGGGTGCGCTACGTCGATGGCAAGCCGCTGATGCTGGAGGATAGCTATATGCCAGTGAAGCTGTTCCGCAACCTGTCGCTGAGCCATCTGGAGGGTTCGAAATTTGATTATATTGAGAAGGAGTGCGGGATCATCATCAGCGGGAATTATGAAACGCTGACGCCAGTGCTGGCGGACAAGCAGCTGGCGCGCTCAATGAATGTCCCTGAGCAGACGCCGCTGCTGCGTATTACCTCCCTTTCCTACAGCGACAGCGGCGAGTTTCTTAACTATTCCGTCATGTTCCGCAACGCCAGCGAGTATCAGGTGGATTACCACCTGCGCCGCGTCCAGGCGCAAAGCCCGCTAGCTCAGCCCCCAGAACAGCACGGCGAGTAGCTGCGGGGTGATAATCCGCAGGAACATCACCAGCGGATAGACGGTGGCGTAAGAGAGCGCCGCCGCGCCGCTGGTGGCGTGCAGATTGTTGGCGAAGGCCAGCGCCGGTGGGTCGGTCATGGAGCCGGCCAGCATGCCGCACAGCGTCAGATAGTTCATTTTTGCCAGCATGCGCGCGAGGATCCCCACCGTCAGCAGCGGGATGGCGGTGATGAAAATGCCGTAAGCGATCCAGCTCAGACCCTCGCCCTGGGTCAGGGTCGCGACAAAGTCGCCCCCCGATTTTAGCCCGACCACCGCCAGAAACAGCACGATCCCCAGCTCGCGCAGCGCCAGGTTGGCGCTCGGCGGCATAAACCAGTACAGCTTGCCGATGCTGCCGATACGCCCGAGGATCAGCGCCATAATCAGCGGCCCACCGGCCAGCCCCAGCTTCAGTGCGGCAGGAAAGCCAGGAATAAACAACGGGATAGACCCCAGCAGTACCCCGAGTCCGATGCCGATAAACACCGGCAGCATCTGGACCTGCTGCAGCTTCTGCTGAGCGTTACCCAGCTCGGCGGCCACGGCGTCAATCGCCTCCTGACGGCCGACCAGGTTGAGGATGTCACCAAACTGCAGGCTGGCGCTGCTGCTGGCCACCAGCTCGACGCCAGCGCGATTCAGCCGGGAGATCACCACGTCATAGCGCTGTTTGACGTGCAGATCGCGTATTTTCTTCCCCAGCACTTTTTCGTTAGTGACCACCACCCGCTCGACTTTCAGATCGGTGCCGCGCGTCGACAGCGAGGTGGCCACCTCCTGGCCAATCACCAGCTGCGCATTGTGCAGATCCTCAGGTCGCCCCACCAGGTGCAACAGGTCGCCCGCCTGAATAAGGGTGCCCGGAGCAGGTACCATCAACAGCTCACCGCGCTTCAGCCGCGAACAGACGATGTTGTCGCTATTGAGCATCGGCACATCCTGAATCGCCATCTGGTTGAGGTTGGGGTTCTCCACCCGCACGTTAATGGTGTGCAAATGAGCGTGGCCGTTGCCGCTGCTCTCTTCAAACCGCTGGGCCTCTTTCTCCACATTGATTCGGAAGAACAGGCGCACCAGCCACATGGTCAGCAGAATGCCGCAGATGCCGAACGGATACGCCATCGCGTAACTCATCCCCATCTGATCGATCACCTCGAACGGTACGCCGAGATCGCGGAGAATTTGCTGCCCGGCCCCCAGCGCTGGCGTGTTGGTCACCGCACCGGAGAAGATACCGAGCACCACCGGGAGAGGAATATTGAACAGTTTATGCAGCACCGCGGTCACCAGGCCGCCGAGGATAACGATAAGGATAGCGAACAGATTGAGCCGCAGGCCTGAGACCCGCAGCGAGGCGAAAAAGCCCGGCCCCACCTGAATACCGATGGTGTAGACGAACAGGATCAAGCCGAATTCCTGAATAAAATGCAGCATCGGGCTGCTGAGGGCGACACCCGCCTGATCGACAAAGTGGCCGACAATAATCCCGCCAAACAGGACACCGCCAATGCCAAAGCCGACGCCGCGGATTTTGACATTGCCGATCCACAACCCCACTACCGCCACCAGCGCCAGCACGCTGACCGTCAATGCTATCTCACTCATGGTATCGTCCCTGTGAATAACACCATTAACTAAAGGGATTATGACCGCTGCCAGACGGGTTGTATGCCGCCTGGCGCACAATACCAGCAAACAGACCGGCACAAAAAAGCCCCGAAAAACGGGGCCTTATCAGTAGGTTACTTTATTAGCTATTTAGCGCCGGTCGTTCGCTGATGGCGATACGCTGCGGGGCAATCTGCTCAGGCTCATTGCGGGTCAGATCGATATGCAGCAGGCCATTGGTGAAAGTCGCGCCAGAGACCTCCATGTTGTCGGCGAGGGTGAAGCTCAGGCTGAAGGCCTGGCTCACCAGCCCCTGGTGCAGCCATGTGGTCTCTTTTTCCGGCTGCTGCGGCGTGCCTTTCACCACCAGACGGGTGCCTTCCAGTTGAATATCCAAATCTTCCTGACGGAAACCGGCCAGCGCAAGGGTAATGCGATAGTGGTTATCGTCGCTTTTTTCGATGTTATAGGGCGGGAAGCTCTGGCTTTCACCGGCGGTTTGCAGGGCGTTGGCCAGTTTGTCAAAACCGATCCATTGACGCAGCAGGGGGGATAAATCGTAGTTACGCATAGTGTTTTCTCCTTCTAAGAAGCGAGTGGATACCTGCGAATTCTGTAAATTCGCATCTGCTCCCTGACGGCGAGCAGGTTGTGACATCAGGCCGCCACGCGGCCTGAAACGGACAATTAGTTGATTTCGATGCGGCGCGGCTTGTTCGCTTCCGGGATCACGCGTTCCAGATCGATGTACAGCAGGCCGTTCACCAGGTTGGCGCCGCGGACGTGAATATTTTCCGCCAGCTGGAATTTGCGCTCGAAGTTACGCTCGGCGATCCCCTGATACAGGTAGGTCCGCTCTTTCTGCTCGGCGGCGTGGGCGCCTTTGACGATCAGCAGATTGTCCTGGGCCGTGATCTCCAGCTCGCTTTCAGCAAAGCCAGCCACCGCGATAGCGATGCGATAGTGGTTTTCGTCTACCAGCTCGACGTTATACGGAGGATAGCCGCCGTTGCTCTGACTTTGATTGTTTTCCAGCAGGTTGAACAGGCGGTCGAAACCAATGGCTGAACGATATAGCGGGGAGAGATCGAAGTTACGCATAGTAAATAGCTCCTGAAAATCAGCGAGAATCAAATGACCTTCCATCGTGGACAGGCCGCGGTAATCCGGAATACCCCTCAGGCGTATTCTCAGTGGGTTACACCTATAAAATGGGTTTCTCCCCGTGCTTTTCAAGGGATTGAGGGCGAATTTTTTTGCAGTTTGCCGATGATTGCTTAGACTGGGGGGAGGAGCACAAAAAGCAAAGTGCGATGCCCGCCACAGTGCGGCGCAATAACGCTATGCATTCACGGGTTGGCCCGATATAACCGCTGAAAGGTTATCTCAACGCCCGAAACGACGATGGAAGAACAATGAAAAGCAGACGACTGTTAAAGCTGGTCCTGTTCAGCGGGATAATAAGCCTGAGCGGTTGCTCCAGCGTAATGTCACATACCGGTGGCAAAGAGGGAACCTATCCGGGCACGCGATCCAGTGCGCAAACGCTGGGAGACAGCGATACCAACTGGGGTGTGAAATCACTGGTGGCGCTGGATATGCCGTTCACCGCCGTCATGGATACCCTGCTGCTGCCGTGGGATATGTTCCGCACCGACAGCTCAATCAAATCACGGGTCGAAAAAAGCGAGAAGGCCACGCTGGCGACCAACTCGGTGATACCGCCAGCGCCGATGCCTGCCCAGTAAGTTATCGTCCGGTCTGTGTGACCCACAGCTGGCGATAACCGTCCACCTCCTCCATCCAGGCAATCTGTTTACCGTCTGGCGAAAAGACGATCGCATCAGCCGAGGGCGCATGCGCATGCACCTTGGTTAAAAAGGTGATATCGCCTGTGCCGGCATGGCAGCAGGCAATCCGATCCTCCAGCACAAAGCCCAGCCACTCTCCTGATGGATGCCAGTTAAACGCCGACTGGATACCCGACGCATGATACGTCAACTGACGCGGCTCGCCCCCCTGCGGTGAAATAAGCCACAGCTGCACCACGCCGGCGTCATCGCGCATCAGAAAGGCTATCGCCGTCGCCTGGGGATTGGCGCGCACCCAGTGGCGCGGGACGTTCACCAGTCCCGGGTAGCGGCGATGGTGGGTGAAGGTCAAACGACGCTGACTGACGCCCGCCGGCGGCGCCGGCATTGTGGTTGCGGTACCGGCCAGCGGCGCCCCGCCAGGCTGCTTCCAGCCGGCTTCATCCTGCGGCAGATCGACAATAAACAGCTCAGGCACTTTATCGCCATTTTCCGCCAGGGTATCGCCAATAAACGCCAGCGCATGGTTCCCGACCCAGCCCTCTTCATAGGCCCGATTAATCTCATCGCTGCCCGGCACGGGAGTCGGTGTCGTGCGGCTTACCAGCACGCACCAGTGGCTGCCGCTATATTCGCGCGGATGCTTTCCCTGCGGCGTCACCGGCCCATATGGCGCCGCCACGCCGACGTTGCGCAAGTCCAGCGCCGGGTCGCGCTCGTGCAGCACGTGGTCGTTATAGGTAAAGCTGACGAACTGACCATTGGGGCTATAGACATGGACGTGGCTGCCGCCGCGCAGCGCGCCGGGCGTGTAAGGGGCGGTAATGTCCATGGCGTCCAGATTCTCGACGGCCCCCTGAAAGGCCACCACCCCGCGGCGATGATGAAAATCATACTGCCACTGCGCATCCGGCTGCTCGGGGCCATGAATAAACACATAGCGCTCCTGGGTTGGATGCACGGTCACCACGCCAACGCGCGCGCCTTGCGTGGCATGATAGACGGTCTCCACAGTACCGCTGTTTACGTTCACTCGCTCAATGGTTTCACCGGTGAACGACGCGCCGGACGGGCGGACGTCGAACACCAGCCACTGGCTGTCGGGGGTCCAGGTGCGGGTGTTAGTGAGCTGGTGGTTGCGAGGGGCAAAGGTAACTTGTTTCATGGCGTGCTGACCGGGCCGATATAAGAGTGGCGTTAGCATACCGCAATCCGCGCGGGGTTGAATGCCCGACAATGTGCTTAAAACGCTTCTCCAACCTGGAAATAGAACCCGCTGCTGCCTTTGCCGATGCCGTAATCAAGACGGATATTGACCCGCGGCTTGAACTCGAAACGATAGCCAACGCCGCCGGTAGGCAGCCAGCGGCCATTGTTCAGCGATGACAGCGACGGCCCCATGGTTCCCGCCCCGACCCAGGCCACAATCCCGTGCCGCCAGGTGAGCTGCCGACGGTATTCCAGTTGGCTGCTAACGACGTTTTTATCCCGGTAGCGCCCCTGATAGTAGCCGCGCATCCGCTCGTCGCTGCCCAGCAGGGGCATCATGCTCCACGGTACATCCCCTTGGGTGAAGGCGCCATCGGCCTCCCAGGCGAGCACGCTTTTCTCGCTCAGGGCATGATAATGACTATAGTGCAGCTGAAATTCATCAAAACGGGTATCGCTGCCTAACCCGGGGGCGTAATGGGTGTAGCGGAAGTTGGCATACTGGCCCCGGCGCGGGTTGGGGACAAAGTCGCGATCGTCCCAGTTGATATCGATGCTGGCGCCAGAGCTGAATACCGACGGTCCCTGTGGGGTACTTTCTATTTTCGGTAAATCGTCGTGGTCCATCTCATCGGCATTCTGCGCCGCCAGCGACCACCCCGCGCCGAGATAAACATTGTCGATCAGTTGCCGGTAGATTGTCGGGCGCAGGGTCAGCACCTGGGCGGTATATTTTTCCTTCTCGTTGTCTTTATATCCGGCGTGAAAACCCTGCCCCCAGTAGTAAGTCGGGGTATTGGCCATCGACCCTTCAACAAATACGCGCCACAGATCGTTGTCGAAAAAGGCGTAGTTTTTCACGCTGAGGCCAAACGCGCCGGTGGAGCTGGCGTAGCCGCTGAGCGTCAGGGTGGAATTCTGGCTGGTGGTATCCTGCGGATCGGGGCGATACATGCCGACGACCGCGGTGCCGATGCCCAGCCCCAGCTCCGGCGTATAGAACGGACCGGGCATCACGCCCCAGTCGATGCCTTTGCTGGCCTCGAACTTATCGCTGGCGCCGAGATGCTGCAGCCAGCCGTCGATTTTCTCGCGGCTGAGCGTCTCGGCCTGGCTGCCTGTCGGGTAGGCCATCAGCAGCAGAAAAAGGATAAACAGTCGGCTCAAAAGCGATACTCACCGGCGATAAAAAAACTGTTACGTTCGGCAAAGCCAAACTCGGTAGTAATATTGAAATGCTGCGTCAGCTCGTACTGCGCGCCCACCAGTACGTTCCACGGCGACTGTAAATGCTGTTTCACATCGAAGCGGCCGTTATTGTCCTGATTGGCCAGATTGACCATATTTTGCAGCATCGGCGACGGCATTGAGAGATCGTTAAGGCTGCCCTTAAACTCCTGCTGCACATCCTGATACATGCTGCCGACCCACAGGTTCAGCTTTCCGGCGGGGAGATGCAGCGTATCGACCGATGGCGTATTGAAACGATAGCCTACGCGTGGCGAAAAGGTAAACGCGTCGATACTGCCGTCGAGGATATCAAAGCGCGTTTGCGTGTAGTTGGCGTCCAGCACGGTAAACCAGTTGCCGACGCCGCCCACCAGGGTGGTGCCCATCCCGTAGGTGGTGCCTTTAAAATCGAGGCGAAAGTCGAGATCCTGCATCCCCGGCAGGGGGACCACTTTACCATTCGGCCCCTTCAGGCCGACGGCAATCTGCGAAATCGAATGTCCTTCGGTGTGTCCGACGAGGCCATAAACGTTCATAAATGGCAGCAGCCAGGCATCCAGCTTAAGCGTCTCGGTTTTGCTGCTTTCCCGCGTATTACCGACGCCAATCTGGAAGGCGTTATCCAGCGAGACCGGCCCATTAGCGAAAATGTTCTTCACGGCGTGTTTGCAGACAGGATCCTTACCGCAATCGATGTTACGGCCATCCAGCGACAGCCCGGTGAAGTTAATGCTGTCGACATTAATATTCTGCCGCATATCCATATAGTTCATGCTGACGCCGAACGGCAGCGGCAGGACGTAGCCGCGCTTTCTGGCCTCATCGCCTAAAAAAGGCAATATCGCGTTTGGTTCCGCTACTGCGGTCTCGGTTTTTACCGGCGCAGGCAGATCCGCCGGTTCTGCGCCGTGATAGGCGTATACCGGCTCAAGCGGCGCCGTTGATTCCGCGGCCACGCAAATCTGTACAGAGGCGAATGGCAGCGCAACCAACATCAAACGGTGGTATATATTCATGAAAATTATGATGTTAGTGAAGCATGGCGAAAAAGAGGGCGGGTAGCTTATAGAATCCCCTGTACGGAATAAGGGATTTAAATGCGGATTAACATCTGTTCATGAAAAAAGAGAAGATCGGCCCGGACAACGCCGGGCCTGAAGAACGCTTACGCTAAAACGTATTTTTCAATGGCGAAGGCGACGCCATCTTCGAGGTTAGATTTGGTGATGAAGTTCGCCGCTTCTTTGACCGCGGGAATGGCGTTATCCATCGCCACGCCGACGCCGGCAAACTCAATCATCGCGATATCATTTTCCTGATCGCCAATCGCCATAATCTCTTCCGGTTTGATACCCAGCGCATCGGCCAGGGACTTCACGCCAGTGCCTTTATTGACGCGTTTATCCAGAATTTCGAGGAAGTACGGCGCACTTTTCAGCACGGTGTACTTCTCTTTCACTTCCGCCGGGATACGGGCGATGGCCTTATCCAGGATCGCCGGCTCATCGATCATCATCACCTTCAGCAGCTGGATCTCAGGGTCCATTTTTTCCGCTTCACAGAACACCAGCGGGATGGTCGCCACGTAGGATTCGTGGACGGTGTAGTAGCTGATATCGCGGTTCGCGGTGTAGAGCGTGTTGCGATCGAGCGCGTGGAAGTGAGAGCCAACCTCGCGGGAGAGCTGCTCGAGGAAACGATAGTCGTCATAGCTTAGCGCGGTTTGCGCAACGGTACTGCCGTCACCGGCCTTCTGCACCAGCGCGCCATTGTAGGTAATGCAGTAATCACCCGGCTGCTCCATATGCAGCTCTTTCAGATAGCTGTGGACGCCAGCGTAAGGGCGACCAGTGGTCAGCACCACGTTGACACCCCGCTCGCGCGCCGCGGCGATGGCGGCTTTCACCGCAGGAGAGATGGTATGGTCTGGCAGCAGCAGCGTGCCGTCCATATCGATTGCAATCAGTTTAATAGCCATAGGATCCCCGGGTAAGATGAGTCTTCCCTCATGCTAACGCGATTCCGCTCAAAAAACAGTAAAAGTGTCGGGCAGAAAGGGGGATGGAAGCGGGAGCGAAGAATCCCCTTTTAGCAGCAAAAAAAAGCCCGGTCACGCGATGCGACCGGGCTTATACATCCTGTTGCCCCGGTAAAACGCGTTACCGGGAAATACGCGACTTAAATATCGATATTCGCCGCTTTCAGGGCGTTCTCTTCGATAAAGGCGCGACGCGGCTCAACGGCATCGCCCATCAGGGTGGTGAACAGCTGGTCGGCAGCGATCGCATCCTTAACGGTTACGCGCAGCATGCGGCGGCTGTCCGGATCCATGGTGGTTTCCCACAGCTGATCCGGGTTCATCTCGCCCAGACCTTTATAGCGCTGGATGGAGAGACCGCGACGGGACTCCTTCACCAGCCAGTCTAGGGCCTGCTCGAAGCTGGCTACCGGCTGACGGCGTTCGCCGCGCTCGATGTAGGCATCTTCTTCCATCAGGCCGCGCAGTTTCTCGCCCAGGGTGCAGATACGGCGATATTCCGGCCCCATGATGAACTCGTTATCCAGCGGATAGTCGGTATCCACCCCGTGGGTACGGACGCGGATAATCGGCTCAAACTGCTGCAATTCACTGTTCTCGCGGACATCAAATTTCCACTGGCTGCCGTGCTGCTCTTTCTCATTCAGCTCGGAAACCAGGGTGTTCACCCAGCGGGTTACCTTCTGCTCGTCAGCCAGATCGGCCTCGGTCAGGGTCGGCTGATAGATAAGCTCTTTCAGCATCGCTTTCGGGAAGCGGCGCTCCATGCGGCCAATCATTTTCTGGGTGGCGTTGAACTCGGCAACCAGTTTTTCCAGCGGTTCGCCCGCCAGCGCCGGCGCATTGGCGTTGGTATGCAGGGTCGCACCGTCAAGAGCGATAGCGATCTGATACTGATCCATCGCTTCGTCGTCTTTAATGTACTGTTCCTGCTTGCCTTTCTTCACTTTGTACAGCGGCGGCTGGGCAATGTAGACATGGCCGCGTTCGACGATTTCCGGCATCTGACGGTAGAAGAAGGTCAACAGCAGGGTACGAATGTGCGAGCCGTCGACGTCCGCATCGGTCATGATGATGATGCTGTGATAGCGCAGTTTATCCGGGTTGTACTCATCGCGGCCGATGCCGCAGCCAAGGGCGGTGATCAGCGTCGCCACTTCCTGGGAAGAGAGCATTTTATCGAAGCGGGCTTTCTCAACGTTGAGGATTTTACCCTTCAGCGGCAGGATCGCCTGGTTCTTACGGTTACGACCCTGTTTAGCAGAGCCGCCCGCGGAGTCCCCTTCCACGAGGTACAGTTCAGACAGCGCCGGGTCGCGTTCCTGGCAATCCGCCAGTTTGCCCGGCAGGCCTGCCAGATCCAGCGCGCCTTTACGGCGGGTCATTTCACGGGCGCGACGTGCGGCCTCACGGGCGCGCGCGGCGTCAATAATTTTGCCGACCACGATTTTGGCATCGGATGGGTTTTCCAGCAGGTATTCGCTCAGCAGTTCGTTCATCTGCTGTTCTACCGCCGACTTCACCTCAGAGGAGACCAGTTTGTCTTTGGTCTGTGAGGAGAATTTCGGATCCGGCACTTTCACCGATACCACGGCGATCAGACCTTCACGCGCGTCGTCGCCGGTGGCGCTGACTTTCGCTTTTTTGCTGTAGCCTTCTTTATCCATGTAGGCGTTGAGGGTACGGGTCATCGCCGCGCGGAAGCCCGCCAGGTGAGTACCGCCGTCACGCTGTGGAATGTTGTTGGTAAAGCAGTAGATGTTTTCCTGGAAACCGTCGTTCCACTGCAGCGCCACTTCCACGCCGATACCGTCTTTTTCGGTGGAGAAATAGAAGATATTCGGATGGATCGGCGTTTTGTTCTTGTTGAGATACTCAACGAACGCCTTGATGCCGCCTTCGTAGTGGAAATGATCTTCTTTGCCGTCGCGCTTATCGCGCAGGCGGATAGAGACCCCTGAGTTCAGGAACGACAGCTCGCGCAGACGTTTTGCCAGGATGTCATATTCGAATTCAGTAACGTTGGTGAAGGTTTCATGGCTCGGCCAGAAACGCACCATGGTGCCGGTTTTATCGGTCTCGCCGGTCACCGCCAGCGGCGCCTGCGGTACACCGTGCACATAAATCTGTTTGTGGACTTTGTTATCGCGCTGGATAACCAGCTCCAGCTTCTGCGACAGGGCGTTAACCACCGAGACGCCTACGCCGTGCAGACCGCCGGACACTTTATAGGAGTTATCATCAAATTTACCGCCGGCGTGCAGGACGGTCATGATAACTTCCGCTGCGGAGACGCCCTCTTCCGGGTGAATGCCGGTTGGGATGCCGCGACCGTCATCCTGTACGGAGACGGAGTTATCGCTGTGGATAGTGACAACGATATCTTTGCAGTAACCCGCGAGCGCTTCGTCGATAGCGTTATCCACAACCTCGAATACCATGTGGTGCAGACCGGTGCCGTCATCCGTGTCGCCGATATACATACCCGGGCGCTTACGCACCGCATCCAGCCCTTTCAGGACTTTGATACTGGAGGAGTCATAAGAATTCGACATCAACGTTTCTCGCTCATTTAATCTTGGGTTAATCCGTTATTTTACCTTTTTCCACGCGGAACATCTTCGAATTTTTGTCCGACATGTCCATAACGTGTTCAGCGCTGATCGCGCTGACGAAAACCTGCGACTGCGTCGCTTTCAGGCGGCTGGATAACAGACCGCGGCGGGCATCATCAAGTTCCGAGGCAAAATCATCTATCAGGTACAGGCAGCGCCGCCCGCTGACGCGGGTGAGGAACTCACCTTGCGCCAGACGCAGGGCGCACATCAGCAGCTTAAGCTGCCCGCGCGACAAGGTATCTTCCACCGGCGCCCCGTCGGCGCGAATACGGAAATCCGCTTTATGCGGGCCGTGGGCGGTGTAGGTTAACATTCTGTCGCGCTCGAAATTCCGCTCCAGCACCTCCGCGTAGTCGGTCTCTTTTTCCCAACCGCGCTGGAAAGAGAAGGTGAGCGTGAATTCCGGTAAAAATTGCTGACAAGTATCCGCCATGTCTTCGACGATAGCGGCGCTGTATTCGGCACGCCAGCGGCTGATTTGTTCCGCCAGCGGAATGAGTTCCAGATCCCACGGTCGCAGCTGAGCATAGCGGCTGACCTGACGCAGCGCGGCGTTGCGCTGCTTGACCAGGCGCTTCAGGTTGCTCCAGGCGGTGAAGAATCCGGCTTCGTTATGAAAACATCCCCAATCGAGGAATGCTCTTCTGTATTTGGGGCCGCCATTGAGTAAAGTAAACCCCTCCGGCGTGATCAGCTGCATCGGCATCAGGTGCGCCAGCTCCGCCACTTTGTGGCCGTCAGTGCCGTCGATGCGCACCTTGCTGTCACCCTGTTTGTCTTTGGTCAGGCCGATGGCGGTTTCCCGCTCTTCGCCCTGCAGGCGGCCGTGCAGGACAAAAGCCTCCTGCTCGTGGCGGATCACCCGGCCAATTTGCAAACTACGAAACGCCCGGCCATGACCGAGCGTATAGATAGCTTCCAGCACGCTGGTTTTGCCGCTGCCGTTCGCGCCAACCAGGAAGTTAAAGCCGGGAGATAAAGCGAGATCCGCGCTTTCAATATTGCGGAAGTCTTTGATGAGCAAGCGCGTCAGTGACATATCAGCGTTCTTTGGGCCAGGGCGTTATCGGCGCAGCCAGTTTCAACGCGGACTGCGCGCAGACCCTGGAGCGTACACGAAGTACGTGACAGGGGCGAGCACAGCCCAGGTTGAAAATGGCAAGTAAGATAGCCCGATATTTTCCACTACAATCTCATAGGCATGACGACATAGGCTGCGGATTGCGAAGCCGCATCCTCAATCTGCACGCTCGACACCGAATCCGTCAGCAGAATGCGCACATTCTCGCATTTCAGCGCATTGAGCACATCCAGCACGTAGCTAACGTTGAAGCCAATCTCCATCTCCGTTCCGGCGTAGGTCACGTCAAGGATCTCTTCCGCCTCTTCCTGCTCCGGGTTGTTAGCGGTGATTTTCAGCTGATTTTCGCTGACGTACAGCCGCACGCCGCGGAATTTCTCGTTCGAGAGGATTGCCGCGCGGGCGAAGGCCTGCTTGAGAATGTCACAGCCAGCATCGAGATGTTTATCCGGATTTTTCGGCAATACGCGGCGATAATCCGGGAAACGGCCATCAACCAGCTTCGACGTAAAGATAAAATCGCCCACATGAGCGCGGATATTGTTGCTGCCAATCTGCACGCGCAGCGGGGTATCGCCGCCGTCGAGCATCCGCATCAACTCAATCACCCCTTTACGCGGCACGATCACCGAATGGTTCGGCAGCGACGCTTCCAGCGGCATCGAACAGACCGCCAGGCGGTGACCATCGGTGGCCACCGTGCGCAGTTCGCTGCCTTCGGTTTCAAACAGCATGCCGTTTAAGTAGTAACGAACATCCTGGTGCGCCATCGAGAACTGAGTGGCTTCGATCAGACGCTTCATGGTCGCCTGCGGCAGGGTAAATTCCACTTCGCTCTGCCAGTCATCCAGATTCGGGAAATCGGCAGCAGGCAGCGTCGACAGCGAGAAGCGGCTGCGGCCGGAACGCACCAGCATCCGATCGCCTTCCAGCTGAACCGCGATCTCCGCGCCTTCCGGCAGGCCGCGGCAGATATCAAAGAATTTACGCGCCGGAACGGTCGTTGCGCCCGCTTCGTGCGGCTGAACCAGCGCCACGCGCGCCACCATCTCCATTTCAAGATCGGTACCGGTCAGCGACAGCGCGCCGTCCGCGACCTGAAGCAGCAGGTTACCGAGAATGGGCAGCGTCGGACGACCACCTAACGGACCGCTCACCTGTTGCAGCGGTTTTAATAAATGTTCACGTTCTACGGTAAATTTCATAGCGTCACGAGGATAATGTTCTGATTAAATTGGAAAAATCTTCTTTAATGTCGTGGCTTTCTTCACGCAACTGCTCAATCTTACGGCAGGCGTGCAGCACGGTGGTATGGTCGCGGCCGCCAAACGCATCGCCGATTTCCGGCAGGCTGTGGTTGGTCAGCTCTTTGGCCAGCGCCATCGCCATCTGGCGAGGACGCGCCACCGAACGGGAGCGGCGCTTGGACAGCAGATCCGCTACCTTAATCTTGTAGTACTCCGCCACCGTCTTTTGAATATTGTCGATGGTGACCAGTTTTTCCTGCAGCGCCAACAGATCGCGCAGCGCTTCGCGCACGAAATCGATGGTGATCGCCCGGCCGGTGAAGTTGGCGTTGGCGATAACGCGGTTCAGCGCCCCCTCCAGCTCACGCACGTTTGAGCGCAGTCGCTTGGCAATAAAGAACGCCACTTCGCCCGGCAGGCGAATGTCGTTTTCATCGGCTTTTTTCATCAGGATCGCGACGCGGGTTTCCAGCTCCGGCGGCTCGATCGCCACCGTCAGACCCCAGCCGAAGCGGGATTTCAGACGATCTTCTACGCCGTTGATCTCTTTTGGATAACGATCCGACGTCAGGATGATCTGCTGATTACCTTCCAGCAGGGCATTGAAGGTGTGGAAAAACTCTTCCTGGGATCGCTCTTTATTAGCAAAGAACTGAATGTCATCGATCAGCAGGGCGTCAACGGATCGGTAGTAGCGTTTAAACTCTTCGATGGCGTTGTTTTGCAGCGCTTTGACCATGTCCTGGACGAAACGCTCGGAGTGCATATAGACCACTTTGGCGTTCGGCTTACGCGCCACAATGCCGTTACCCACCGCGTGCAACAGGTGGGTTTTCCCCAGACCGGTGCCGCCATAAAGGAACAGTGGGTTGTAGGCCCCGCCCGGGTTATCCGCCACCTGACGCGCCGCCGCGCGGGCCAGCTGGTTAGATTTACCTTCGACGAAGTTATCAAACGTGTGTTTCACGTTAACGTTAGAGCGGTAGGTCGGCTCCGCTGGCGCCGGGACATTATCCCAGCCTGGGCGCACGATCGTCGGCGCCACGCGCGCGGTCTGCACCTGCGCCGCCGGAATGGCCGCCGCAGCCGGGCTTACCGCTCCTTTCTGCAGCGAGCTGGCTGGCTTAGCACCCACCTCAAAACGCAGCTGCGGGGCATCAGCACCGCAAAAGTCATTGAGGAGTCCATTGATATTATTGAGGTATTTGTCCCTTACCCAGTCGAGCACAAAACGGTTTGGCGCATACAGTGCCAGCGTGTTATCGCTCAGTTCCGCCTGCAATGGGCGGATCCACATGCTGAATTCTGTGGCTGGTAACTCATCCTGCAATCGGGCAAGACACTGCTGCCAAAGCGAAAGTGACACGGCGGACTCCACTCGAACATAAAATCGATATCAAAGAAAAACAGAAACAATCATGATTGTTGGCACACGTCGACAAGACCCTGCATTAGCCGAAA
This sequence comes from Klebsiella sp. HMSC25G12, assembly GCF_001807705.1. Classification (NCBI taxonomy): domain Bacteria; kingdom Pseudomonadati; phylum Pseudomonadota; class Gammaproteobacteria; order Enterobacterales; family Enterobacteriaceae; genus Klebsiella; species Klebsiella sp. HMSC25G12. The sequence goes on from NZ_KV789826.1 coordinate 26,842, forward strand.
AGCCCCTGCACAAAAGGGGTGACGTGCGAACCGCTATCTGCGGTTATTACCCGTTGCGGATCCGTGGATCGCGATCGGGACCGGGGATCATAGCCTAAACTGAGAAAGAGATCTTGTGTTTCTCAACAGATTCTTCCCGATTTATCCACAGGAAGGATCGAAACCGGGTAAGTGTAATCGATCCTGGGGAGAGTGAAGCACGATTTCCGCCGCATATTGGAAAAATTAATGAGCTATGCTGGTTTTGGGCGGAAACGATCTAACAAAGATCCTTCAGGATCCTTGCGCTTTACTGGCCAGGCCGTATAATCCCCCACCCGGCGCGTAATGCCCGTTTTCGTCACGCGTCTCAGCTTATTTTTTGTGCGACGAGGTGCGAGAAATAAGGAAAGAGAATTGACTCCGGAGTGTACAATTATTACAATCCGGCCTCTTTAATCACCCACGCTGAGGCGTAAGTCGTTCGAAGTTCGTTCGGGTCTACGCAAAAGTCAGTGAATTTATTCAAGTTTAGGTAGAAATCGCCATGAAACGCACTTTTCAACCGTCTGTACTGAAGCGCAACCGTTCTCACGGCTTCCGTGCTCGTATGGCTACTAAAAATGGTCGTCAGGTTCTGGCACGTCGTCGTGCTAAAGGCCGCGCTCGTCTGACCGTTTCCAAGTAATAAAGCTAACCCTGCGTGGTTAAGCTCGCATTTCCCAGGGAGTTACGCTTGTTAACTCCCAGTCATTTCACTTTCGTCTTCCAGCAGCCACAACGGGCTGGCACGCCGCAAATCACCATCCTCGGCCGCCTGAATTCGCTGGGGCATCCCCGCATCGGTCTCACCGTCGCCAAGAAAAACGTGAAACGCGCACATGAACGCAATCGGATTAAACGTCTGACGCGTGAAAGTTTTCGTTTGCGTCAACATGAACTCCCGCCAATGGATTTCGTGGTGGTGGCGAAAAGAGGGGTTGCCGACCTCGATAACCGTGCTCTCTCGGAAGCGTTGGAAAAATTATGGCGCCGCCATTGTCGCCTGGCTCGCGGGTCCTGATCGGCCTGATTAGAGTTTATCAGCGCCTGATTAGTCCGCTACTCGGGCCGCATTGTCGTTTCACCCCAACCTGTTCTCAATACGGAATTGAGGCCTTACGCAGGTTTGGTGTGATAAAAGGCAGTTGGTTGACAATGAAACGCGTATTAAAATGCCACCCTTTACACCCTGGTGGTGACGATCCCGTCCCGCCTGGACCATTTGATACCAGAGAACACTAACGATGGATTCGCAACGCAATCTTCTTATCATCGCTTTGTTGTTCGTGTCTTTCATGATCTGGCAAGCCTGGGAGCAGGACAAAAATCCGCAGCCCCAGCAGCAGACCACGCAGACTACGACCACAGCAGCGGGTAGCGCCGCCGACCAGGGCGTACCGGCCAGTGGCCAGGGGAAACTGATTACGGTTAAAACCGACGTGCTTGAACTGACTATCAACACCAACGGTGGCGATATTGAGCAGGCGCTGCTTCTGGCGTATCCAAAAACGCTGAAGTCGACCGAACCGTTCCAGTTACTGGAAACCACGCCGCAGTTTGTCTACCAGGCGCAGAGCGGCTTAACCGGCCGTGACGGTCCGGATAACCCGGCGAATGGCCCGCGTCCGCTGTACAGCGTCGATAAAGAGGCGTTTGTGCTGGCAGATGGCCAGGATGAAATCGTCATTCCGCTGACCTACACCGACAAAGCCGGCAACGTCTTCACCAAAACCTTCACCCTGAAACGTGGCGGCTATGCGGTGAACGTCGGTTATAGCGTGCAGAACGCCAGCGAGAAGCCTCTGGAAGTCTCGACCTTCGGTCAGTTGAAGCAGACCGCGGCGCTGCCGACCAGTCGCGATACGCAGACCGGCGGCCTGTCCACGATGCATACTTTCCGTGGCGCAGCGTTCTCGACTTCAGATACGAAATACGAAAAATATAAATTCGATACCATTCTGGACAACGAAAACCTGAACGTCAGCACCAAGAACGGTTGGGTTGCCATGCTGCAGCAGTACTTCACCACCGCGTGGGTGCCGCAGAATAATGGAACGAATAACTTCTACACCGCTAACCTCGGCAACGGCATTGTGGCTATTGGCTACAAATCGCAGCCGGTACTGGTGCAGCCTGGTCAAACCGACAAACTGCAGAGCGTGCTGTGGGTCGGCCCGGCTATTCAGGACAAAATGGCTGCCGTTGCGCCGCACCTGGATCTGACCGTCGACTACGGCTGGCTGTGGTTCATCTCCCAACCGCTGTTTAAGCTGCTGAAATTCATCCACAGCTTCCTCGGCAACTGGGGCTTCTCGATCATCGTTATCACCTTTATCGTTCGTGGCATCATGTACCCGCTGACCAAAGCGCAGTACACCTCCATGGCGAAGATGCGTATGCTGCAGCCGAAGATTCAGGCCATGCGCGAGCGTCTGGGCGACGATAAACAACGTCAAAGCCAGGAGATGATGGCGCTGTATAAAGCGGAAAAAGTGAACCCACTGGGTGGCTGCTTCCCGCTGATTATTCAGATGCCGATCTTCCTTGCGCTGTACTACATGCTGAGCGCCTCGGTTGAACTGCGTCATGCGCCGTTTATCCTGTGGATCCACGACCTGTCTGCACAAGACCCGTACTACATCCTGCCGATCATCATGGGCGCGACCATGTTCTTCATCCAGAAGATGTCGCCAACCACCGTGACCGACCCGATGCAGCAGAAGATCATGACCTTTATGCCGGTCATCTTCACGGTGTTCTTCCTGTGGTTCCCGTCTGGCCTGGTGGTGTACTACATCGTCAGCAACCTGGTCACCATTATTCAGCAGCAGCTGATTTACCGTGGTCTGGAGAAGCGTGGCCTGCATAGCCGCGAGAAGAAGAAATCCTGATACTCTTCATTCTTCAAGCCAACGCATCTGCGACTTGGATAATTTAGAGTAGTTACGGTAACGTTAATGCCAGAGAAGGCGGTCAATGGACCGCCTTTTTTACATCTACATAGAGAGTCACCATGAGCCATAACGACACTATCGTCGCCCAGGCAACCCCTCCGGGACGCGGTGGGGTGGGCATCCTGCGTATCTCCGGCCTTAAGGCGCGCGATGTCGCGCAGGCGGTGCTGGGCAAGCTGCCGAAGCCGCGTTATGCCGACTACCTGCCGTTCAACGACGTTGACGGTACGCCGCTGGATCAAGGGATTGCGCTGTGGTTCCCCGGGCCGAACTCCTTTACCGGCGAAGATGTGCTTGAGCTGCAGGGCCACGGCGGCCCGGTCATTCTCGATCTGCTGCTCAAACGTATTCTGACGTTGCCCGGCGTACGCATCGCCAGGCCGGGCGAGTTTTCCGAGCGCGCGTTCCTCAACGACAAGCTCGACCTGGCGCAGGCAGAAGCCATCGCCGACCTCATCGACGCCAGTTCAGAACAGGCGGCGCGCTCGGCGTTGAACTCCTTGCAAGGGGCCTTCTCCGCGCGGGTTAACCACCTCGTGGAAGCGCTCACTCACCTGCGCATCTACGTGGAAGCGGCGATCGATTTCCCGGATGAAGAAATTGATTTCCTCTCCGACGGCAAAATTGAAGCCCAGCTGAACGGCGTGATGGCCGACCTCGACGCCGTCCGCGCGGAAGCTCGCCAGGGCAGTCTGCTGCGCGAAGGGATGAAAGTGGTGATCGCCGGGCGACCTAATGCCGGTAAATCGAGCCTGCTCAACGCCCTGGCGGGCCGCGAAGCGGCGATCGTCACCGACATTGCGGGCACCACCCGCGACGTGCTGCGCGAGCATATCCATATCGACGGCATGCCGCTGCATATCATCGATACCGCGGGCCTGCGCGACGCCAGTGACGAAGTGGAGCGTATCGGCATCGAGCGCGCCTGGCAGGAGATTGAGCAGGCGGATCGGGTGCTGTTTATGGTCGACGGCACCACCACCAGCGCCGTTGATCCGGCGGAGATCTGGCCAGACTTTATCGAGCGCCTGCCCGCTAAACTGCCGATTACCGTGGTGCGCAATAAAGCCGACGTCACTGGCGAAGCGCTGGGTCTCAGCGAAGTCAATGGCCACTCACTGATCCGCCTGTCGGCGCGAACCGGCGAAGGCGTGGAGGTGCTGCGGAACCACCTTAAGCAGAGCATGGGCTTTGATACCAGCATGGAAGGCGGCTTCCTCGCCCGCCGCCGTCACCTGCAGGCGCTGGAAGAGGCGGCGAACCATCTGCAGCAGGGCAAAGCCCAGCTGCTGGGCGCCTGGGCCGGGGAGCTGCTGGCGGAAGAGCTGCGCCTCGCGCAGCAGGCGCTGAGCGAGATCACCGGGGAGTTCACCTCCGACGACCTGCTGGGCCGCATCTTCTCCAGCTTCTGTATCGGCAAATAACGTTTAGTCCGTAAACGTTCACTCACCCGCATTAACGCCGCGTTAATGCGGGTTTTTTCTTGCCCTTTGCGGCGCAACGTTCTCTACTTTTATCTCCCCTTTTACCACGAGACTAAAGCATGACCGTTGAATATACCGTGATCGAGAAGGTGCCCTCCGCCGAAGCGTTTTGCCACCTGCGGGTGGCGGCAGGCATGTCGCCACGCCCCCTGGAAGGCGCCAGAGCCGGGCTGCCGCATAGCTGTTACGGCGTACATATCCTCTGGCAGGAGACGCCGATCGCGATGGGACGCATCGTCGGCGACGGCGCGATTAATTTCGATATTGTCGACGTCGCCGTCGATCCGGCTCATCAGGGAAAAGGCCTTGGCCGGCTGGTGATGGAGAAGCTGATCGCCTGGCTGGACGCTAACGCCTTTGACGGGGCCTACGTTACGCTGGTGGCGGATGTGCCGGAGCTGTATGCGAAGTTCGGCTTTGAAAGCGTTCGGCCGGAAAGCGAAGGGATGGCCCGCGTCTGGCGTACCCGGAGTCGTTAACTCGCGTTTCCTGCCAGGAAAAGAGCGTTGTCCAAATGGCAACTCGTCTTGTGGCGCGTTCCTCACTATGCTGAACGCCATTCACATCGCGAGGATCCCATGACACGCTTTCTTCTCTGCAGTTTCGCCCTGGTTCTGCTCTATCCCTCCGGCATCGATATGTATCTGGTCGGCCTGCCGCGTATTGCTCAGGACCTGGGGGCCAGCGAGGCGCAATTACATATTGCCTTTTCAGTCTATCTGGCCGGTATGGCTTCCGCGATGCTGTTTGCTGGTCGCATCGCCGACCGGTCAGGACGTAAGCCTGTCGCCATTGTGGGCGCGGTGATCTTTGTTGTCGCCTCCCTGCTCTGCGCCCAGGCGCACGCCAGCAGCCACTTCCTCGTTGGACGCTTTATCCAGGGGATCGGCGCCGGCAGCTGCTACGTGGTGGCTTTCGCTATCCTGCGCGATACGCTGGACGATCGCCGCCGCGCCAAGGTGCTGTCGTTGCTCAACGGCATTACCTGCATTATCCCCGTCCTGGCGCCGGTGCTTGGCCACCTGATTATGCTGAAATATCCGTGGCAGAGCCTGTTCTACACCATGACCGGCATGGGCGTCATGGTCGGTTTGCTGTCGGTCTTTATCCTGCGCGAGACGCGCCCGACGGCACCTCCGCAGACTGCGACACCGCAGCATGGCGGCAGTGAGTCGCTGCTGAACCGCTTTTTTCTCAGCCGCATTCTCATTACCACCCTCAGCGTGACGGCGATCCTGACCTACGTGAACGTCTCTCCGGTTCTGATGATGGAAGAGATGGGGTTCGATCGGGGAACTTACTCAATGGCGATGGCCCTGATGGCGATGATCAGCATGGCGGTCTCCTTCTCGACGCCGTTCGCCCTGTCGCTGTTTACCCCCCGCACCTTAATGCTGACTTCGCAGGTACTGTTCCTGGCGGCAGGCCTGGCGCTGAGCCTCGCCACCCGCCAGACCCTCACCCTGATCGGGTTGGGCATGATTTGCGCCGGCTTCTCCGTTGGATTCGGCGTCGCAATGAGCCAGGCGCTGGGGCCGTTCACACTGCGCGCGGGCGTCGCCAGTTCGGTCCTCGGCATCGCGCAGGTGTGCGGTTCATCGCTGTGGATTTGGCTCGCCGCCATCATCGGACTCAGCGCAATGAATATGCTGATCGGGATACTCATTGCCTGTAGCATAGTGAGCCTTGTTTTATTACTGGTCGTCACCCCGCCGCGGGTTGCGCAATACGATGAAGAAGCCGCTGTCGAGTCTTGATCTTAATTTACTCCTCTGCCTGCAGCTCCTGACCCAGGAGCTCAGCGTTACCCGTACGGCGAAGCGGATGAACGTTTCGCCGTCAGCGGTGAGCAAGTCGCTGGCCAAACTGCGCGCCTGGTTTGACGACCCGCTGTTTGTGAAAACCCCGCTGGGTCTGGCGCCTACGCCGCTGGTCAGCAGCATGGAGCAGGATCTGGCGGACTGGATGCAGATGGGCAACCAGATCCTCGATAAACCACACCACACCATGCCCAGCGGCCTCAAATTCGAGCTGGCGGCGGAAACGCCGCTGCTGATGATCCTGTTTAATACCCTCTCCCAGCGCATCTATCAGCGCTATCCGCAGGCATTGATTCGTTTGCGCAACTGGGACTACGACTCGCTGGACGCCATCATTCGCGGCGAGGTGGATATCGGCTTCTGCGGGCGTGAAAGCCATCCACAGTCGCGGGAGCTGCTGAGCCTGCTGCCGTGGTATATCGATTTTGAGGTACTGTTCACCGACCTGCCGCAGGTCTGGCTGCGCGCCGATCATCCAGCGCTCAGGGAAGAGTGGGATCTGGCGGCATTCTTACGCTATCCGCATATCACTATCTGCTGGGAACAACGCGATACCTGGGCGCTGGACGATGTGCTGCAGGAGCTGGGGTATAAGCGTAACGTGGCGCTGACCGTGCCAGGGTTTGAACAATCGCTTTTTATGGCCGCTCAACCGCAACACACCATGCTGGCTACCGCGCCGCGCTACTGCCAGCACTATAATCAGCAGCACCAGCTGCCGCTAGTCTCCCGGCCGCTACCGCTGGAGGCGCAGCATCTGGAAAAGCTGCGCGTTCCCTTCACCCTGCTATGGCATAAGCGCAACAGCTACAACCCGAAGCTCGTCTGGCTTAGAGATACGCTGAAAGCACTCTATTCCGGTACGCTGTAAGCCTTGTTTCGTGTCTATCGCCCCTTATTTGCGCAAGAATTTGTAAAATTCAAACAAATTCCCTTTTCAAGGGGGGATTTCGGCATTAAAACCTGTTAATACCAGGCGATAATAGCGCCCGCAATTTTATCCAGACCATTACTCACGGAGCGACGTATGGCAACGCATTTTGCAAGAGGGATACTTAGTACCGGGGAGCCGCTATCGACACGTTTGTCAGCGGCCTGTCATCAATCCGCACGCCTACTCCCTGAATACCGCCAGGCTCGCTTTCGCGCTTCGCGTTCGCTACTCGCCGAACTGCTGTTTATGCTTTACGGTATCAGCGAGCTGCCTGAAATCATCAATGAAGCCAATGGCCGACCGGTTTTTAGCGATCGTCATCTTCCTCGCTTCTCTATCTCTTATACTGGCAATATTGTTGGCGTCGCGCTGACCACCGAGGGGGATTGTGGCCTCGACATGGAACTGCAGCGCACGGTGCGTGGTCACGACGCCGACCGGCACAATTTCAGTAACAATGAAAATCTGTGGATTAACATTCAGCATGACCCGGATGAAGCGCGTAGCCAGCTGGTGGCCCTGCGGCGAAGCGTGTTGAAACTGACCGGCGAAGCATCAACGCAGCTGCTGCCGGGTTCTGGCCGCCTGCGCACCGCCGGTAGCCAGCCGATCGAAGCCGTCTGTGATGCCGAATCGCTGCTGGTGTGGTCGATTGCCGCCAGCCCAAATATCGGCTCGCTGAAGGTCTGGGAATATGATGCTAAGGGGGGCGAATGGCGCAGCCTGCCGGATGCTCAGCAGCGCGCACGCGAACCGTCGGCCCGTCTGATGCGTTTTACCAGCTTACCGATGGAAAAAACCTTATCCCTCAATTGACCGGTTTTGCCGGCATCATGATACAAAGGAGCAATCATGTCAGATACCTTAAAAGTGGTTACGTTACTCGGCAGCCTGCGCAAAGGGTCGTTTAATGGAATGGTCGCGCGCACCCTGCCCGGCATCGCGCCAGCGGGCATGGATATCTCCGCGCTGCCGTCGATCGGTGATATCCCGCTGTACGATGCTGATATGCAGGAGGAAGAGGGGTTCCCACAGCGCGTGCAGGATATTGCGCAACAGATCCGCGAAGCGGATGGCGTGGTGATCGTCACTCCCGAGTATAACTATTCCGTGCCTGGCGGCCTGAAAAACGCTATCGACTGGCTGTCACGCCTGCCCGAGCAGCCGCTGTCCGGCAAACCGGTACTGATTCAGACCAGCTCAATGGGCGCCATCGGCGGTGCGCGCTGCCAGTATCATTTGCGCCAGATTCTGGTCTTCCTTGATGCGATGGTAATGAATAAACCGGAATTTATGGGCGGCGTCATCCAGAACAAAGTGGATCCGCAGTCGGGTGAAGTAGTCGATCAGAGCACCCTCGACCATCTGCGTGGCCAGCTGACCGCCTTTGGCGACTATATTCGGCGGGTTAAAGCATAAAAAAAGCCCGGCAGCGATGCCGGGCTTTTTCATCATGCGTGCGGATTAATGTGCATCGATAAAGACAATTTTCAGCACGAACAGCAGCGAGACGATAATCACGCACGGGCTGAGCTCGCGCAGACGGCCGGTACCGATCTTCATCACGCAGTAAGAGATAAAGCCTAAGGCGATACCTTCGGTGATTGAGAAGCTAAACGGCATCATCACCGCGGTGATAAACGCCGGTACCGCTTCCGTCAGGTCATCCCACTTCACGCGCGCCAGGCTTGAGGTCATCAGTACGCCAACGTAAATCAGCGCGCCGGCGGCGGCATAGGCCGGAACCATCCCTGCCAACGGTGACAGGAAGATAACCAGCAGGAACAGGATCCCAACGACAACGGCGGTCAGGCCGGTGCGTCCGCCCACGGAAACGCCGGAGGAGGATTCGATATAGGCGGTCACCGAAGAGGTACCAATAAAGGAACCGGCAACGGACGAGACGCTGTCGACAAACAGCGCTTGCTTCATGCGCGGGAATTTACCCTGTGCATCAGCCAGACCCGCTTTATCGGTGACGCCAATCAGCGTCCCGGAGGAGTCAAACAGGTTGACCAGCATAAACGAGAAGATCACGCCGGCCAGGCCCAGGTTCAGGGAGCCCGCCAGATCGACATGACCAATCACCGACGTCACGCTCGGCGGCGCGGAGACGATGCCGGTGTAGTGCACATCGCCCAGCATCCAGCCCAGCAGGGTGGTGACCACAATAGACACCAGGACCGCGGCATGAATGTTACGTGATGCCAGAATCGCGATGATAAAGAAGCCCAGTATGCCCAGCAGCACACTGTGGGAGGTCAGATGACCAATGCTGACCAGCGTTTCCGGATTAGCGACGATAACCCCGGCATTTTTCAGACCCATCATGCCGATAAACAGGCCGATACCGCTGGTGATACCGACGCGCAGGCTCACCGGAATATTGGCGATCATCCAGTAGCGTACACGGAAAACCGTCAGCAGCAGCAGACCGACGGCGCCCCAGAAAATCGCGCCCATGCCTACCTGCCACGGCAGGCCCATCGCCTGCACCACCACAAAGGCGAAGAAGGCGTTCAGACCCATCGCCGGCGCAAGAGCCACCGGCAGGTTCGCGAACAGGCCCATCAGGATACTGCCGAACGCAGCAATCAGACAGGTGGTCACAAACACGGCGCTGGTATCCATGCCCGCTACGCCAAGAATTTGTGGGTTAACAAAAACGATATACACCATCGTCAGGAACGTGGTGAAACCGGCGATCGCTTCCGTGCGCACTGTGGTGCCGTGCTCGCGCAGTTTAAATACGCGCTCCAGCAGACCCTGGCCAGAAGACTGGCTGGTTTGTTGTTGACTCATTATCGGTTTCCGAACGTAAAGGAGGGAAAATTCGAGGCTATCCTATACCAAAACAGGGCACCCGGCGCAGTTGTATGGTAATTTTTTTCATTTATTTTGCTTATACGGCAACGATTGCGTCGCGGCATTGGGCATGACGAAAACGTTAAACTTGTTAATACGGAAAGACTATGACTCAACCAGAAGCAGTATTTTTTGACTGTGACGGCACACTGGTCGACAGTGAGGTGATTTGCTCCCGCGCCTACGTTCACATGTTCCAGGAATTCGGCATTACGCTGGACCTTGCCGAGATTTTTAAGCGCTTCAAAGGGGTGAAGCTGTACGAAATTATCGACACCATCAACGTTGAGCATGGCGTTAACCTGCAAAAAGCGACGCTGGAGCCAATTTACCGTGCGGAGGTCGCTCGCCTGTTTGATAGCGAACTGGAGGTGATTGCCGGAGCCCAGGCGCTGCTGGATGCGGTAAGCGTCCCGATGTGCGTGGTCTCCAATGGTCCGGTCAGTAAAATGCAGCACTCTCTTGGCCGCACCGGCCTGCTGCACCATTTCGCTGACCGCTTGTACAGCGGCTATGATATTCAGCGCTGGAAGCCTGACCCGGCGCTGATGTTTCATGCGGCAGAGGCCATGCAGGTAAAAGCCGAAAACTGTATCCTGGTGGATGACTCCAGCGCCGGTGCTCAGTCGGGGATTGCCGCCGGCATGGAGGTGTTTTATTTCTGCGCCGATCCGCATAACCAGCCGATCGATCATCCCAAAGTGACGACCTTTACCGATCTGGCAGAGCTGCCGGCATTGTGGCAAGCGCGCGGCTGGGATATCACGCGTTAAGGGCCTGGTGAGCGGCACGTTGGCATCGATGTAGCCCCGCTAAGCGTCTGTGCAAGCGGGGAATAGAATCAGCGACTGGTTATGGCTGCAATTCAGTGACTGCCGCTTTATCGGCAATAATCACCAGTGAAGGGTGTAATTTGAGCACCGACGCCGGCACCTGCTCGCTGACCGGGCCTTCAACCACCTGCTTAAGGGCTTGCGCCTTCGCCGCGCCGCTCACGATCAACAGCAGATTTTTTGCCGCCATCACGCTTCTCGGCCCCATGGTGACATAGCTATCGGGCACGACGGAAAAATCCCCGCCCATCTCGCCGTTAGCGACAATACCAATCATTTCCCCATGAATCGGCACTTCGACCGTCTGATCATGAAAGCGGGTGGTATTCGGCAGGTTGCCGCAAAAATGGCCGTCAGCCCCCAGCCCCAGCACCATCAGATCAAGGCCGCCAGCCTCTTCCAGCTGGCGATCGTGCTGAGCGGCGTTGTCCAGCGTCAGCTTGTGAATGTTCTCTTCTTTGATCTGCGCCGGGGTAAAAAACAGCTGGCGCAGATTAGATATCGTGACGCCTTCTCGCGACTGGCCGCGAAAGGGGATCTCATCGAAGTTGTAATAGTGCACCCGATCATAGAATGCTTTGCCTTTCACGGCGGCGGTTAGATGCTCATACATCCGCTTTGGCGTGCTGCCGGCCGTCACGGCGAGATTCACCCGCCGCGGTGCCGTGATATAGCCCAGAACATGATGGCTGGCGACCAGGCTCATCTCTTCATAATCTTCGGTCACAATCATTTTCATCTTGTCGTCCTTCACAAGCACAAAACGGGGGCTGAAGGCCCCCCTAACGGTTATTTAAACAGTTTCTGCACAAACTCGGCGTAGGCCGGGCGCCAGACGTCCATTTCATGGTTCAGGCCAGGATACGAGTGATAGTCGAAGTTGATCTTCTGTTTTTCCAGCTCGCGTTTCAGACCCGCGATATCGTTGCCGGTGACGGAATCTTTTTCCCCGACGACCACGGTAAAGTTGCGCAGCTGCTTATTGATCGCGTCAGGCTGCTTCAGCTGCGCTTCCACGCCGGCATTCGGCACTGTCGTGGTCGTGACGCCGCTAAAGGTGGCGAGCCAGCCAAAGCTATCCAGATGGTTCATTCCGGAAACCAGCGCCTGATAACCGCCCTGTGACAGGCCAGCCAGCGCCCGGCCGTCGGCATCTTTACGCACGTTAAACCGGGTATCGATCAGCGGAATGATATCCTGCATCAACTCGTTATCCGCCGCCTGCGCATTGAGCGGATAGAAGTTTTTGCGCCGCTCCTGCGGCGGAAAGTTTTCCGCTATCGCTTCCGGGGTATCGGTTTCGGTATCCGGGACCACCACCAGCATCGGCTTGATTTTGCCCTCCGCCAGCAGGTTATCCATGATCTGCGGGATACGCCCCTGATCGATGGCCGACAGACCGCTGTCGCCAAAGCCATGATAGAAATAGAGCACCGGCAGCGGATCGCCGGTTCCGCTATAGCCCGGCGGCGTCCAGACATAGAGACGACGTTCGGCGTTCAGTGCCTTCGAGTGATAGGTGAGGGTGCGCAGATCGCCATGCGCGACCGCCCGATCGTCGAGAATACTACCAGGTACCAGAATCAAACTGGTATTCACCTGGCGCTGCGGCTTCTGATAGCGGCTGCCGGTATCCACCGAGCGGAAGCCATCCACATCGAAATAGTATTCATAGAGATTGGGTTTCATCGGCTCACTTTTCCATGTCCACACCCCCTGAGCCTCTTTGGTCATGTCGTGTGAGACAAAGGAGTCCGGCGTGGCGCCGGTCACTACCGACACCCGCCGGGCATCAGGAGCAAACAGGCGATAAGTGATACTCTTATCCGCGTTAACCTGGGTAATAAAGTGGCTCACCGGCAGGGTGGGATCCGGCATCGCGGGTAATGGCGCCGCCTGGAGGGTAAATGCCGCGCCCGCCAGCGCCAGTGCGAAATACATTGCATGTCGTTTCATCGTTAGTCCTCTTCCGTTGTGTCCGTTCTGTTATCGTCTTACCACCAGATTTCCGCCTGCGCCCCCACGGCAAACTGATCGTTTTTACCGTCTTCAAAAATGCTGGTGGTATTATTCGCTGCCTTATCCAGGTCGATATCCTTCGCTTTAATATAGGTGGCATAGAAGCGAATTTCCGGGCGCGAGGTCAGCATACTGGTATTGACTTTGAAGGTATGGAACAGCGTGGTCTTGTAGCCGGACTCGTTATATTTCTTGCCGGTAACATCTTTGTTTTGCTGTTTGAAGTATCCTAGCTCAACGCCGGTCTGGTTATATTTATCCCAGATATAAGCCGGTCGCAGGACCGTGCGAATGGATTCAAAATCGGAGTGGGCCCCGGTTTCGTAGCTATAGACATCGTTACCAAAGGAGTAGACGATGGCATTCGCCATAATAACGTCATCGCGTAAATAGGTTTCCCCCTGCGAGGTTAAGCGCACGGCGGTGCCATTGGTATGATCGCCATAATAGCGGCCGTTAAAGGTGGTATAGGGGCTGGATCCGGCATAGCGCGAGAAGCTGCTGGCAATAGAATTATTCGCCAGTAAGAAAGAGAATTCATTAAAGCCGCCGTTTGCCCATTTCTGTGTTAACGAAGTGCCTGCCATCCAGGTATCTTTCCACGGATAATAACCTTCATTGCCCTCTTTATATTTCTCTGAGGAACTTTGATTCGCGGCGACATAGCGTCCGCTGACCATCAGGCTGGCTTTATCCCACAGCGGAATCTCTTTGTAGCGAACGTCCAGAGTATTGGTGTTAATTTGCTGCTTATTGCTCAAAGAACGATCGTAATCATCGACATCTTCGCGGACCAATGCGATATCGAATTTCCCGGCGCCCACCTGCCAGTTTTCCAGCCCCACGCCGGCCGCCGCATCGGTTCTCTGCGTTTTCCAGTCCAGCATCTGGATTTCGATTTTTGGCGCCCCGTGTTTGCCGACCCAGAAATCGGCTTCCGGGGCAAACGGCAGGAACCCTTTGGTGTTAACGTACATATCCGAGAACTGGATGTAGTTTTCGCCGCCGGCATTGTCACCAAACCAGCCTGAGGAGTACTGCTGGCCGACGTTCCCGTCGAGCATCACGATGGCATCAACGCGTTTATCACCTTCCTGAAACACCCGCTGCTTCAGCTGCAGATCGAACCAGCCGGAATATTCATTGCCCAGGCGGCCAAGCGAACCGATCGCCCACGATTTTGGCGAGCCGTGCGAGGCGGTGCCCCAGCCGGAACGGAAGTAGCCGTTATAGCTGAAGCCAATTTCATCTTTCACGAACGTGCTAAAATCTTTCAGCGTCATCGCGCTGTAGGCTGGCGCGCCATCCGTGGCAGGTTGTTGATTTTTAACCAGCACCGCATCCGGTTTAACCGCCGTTTTCGGACCGGCGGCCGCCACCCCTGTCTTACGCTTCTGACCTTCCGCAGGAGGAGACCATGAGGCCCAAATCTGGTCTCTTTTTCTCTCCTGGTCCTGATATTTTTTGAGCTCTTTTTGCGTGTCTTTGAGCGCTTTCTCCAGCAGCTCAAGTCGTTGCTCCACCGTCAACGGGCTTGCTATCAGAGTGGTGGAATAACAAAGAGGCGCCAGCAAGACTATCGCCGAAGCGATCCTGTTTTTTCTCATCATAATATTCCTTTATATAAGCATTGGCGTAAATAAAACACGACAGCAACAACCATCCCGCGCAGGTTCTAATAGCCCTATCCATACCGTTTGAGGTCGCGGCGGCTGTTATTTTTGCAGTTAGACAAAAGCAAAAAAAAACCTGAAGAAGACCATCTGCCTTAACAGATAATCCTCTTCAGGTTTTGCCCGCACATCGCGGTAGCAACCCTCATTCAGCCATTATCGGCCCGCATAAAACAAAAAAACCTGATACCGCCGCCGTAGGGGAAATATCAGGTTTTGCCTGCTGTCGCAGTCACAATCCGTTTAAACCACCCTGAGCGTTTAAGCTCAGGAGTGGGCGTTGATTGTTACGCGATAAAATGAATAACTCAAACGGGCAGATTGTTAATTGTGACGATAATCTCAGCAATCTCGCTGCCACGAGATAAATCATATCTAATTCTGATAAAGCCATTTACCAGAATTAGACAGAATGATTATTACTCTTTCGGATCTTTGCCGGCGAGCAGTTTATCCAGCTCATCGCCGCCAACGTGACGGAAATCCTGACCTTTGACGAAGTAGAAAATATATTCGCAGATATTCTGGCAGCGGTCGCCAATACGCTCGATGGAGCGCGCGCAGAACAGCGCGGTCAGGACGCTGGGGATAGTGCGCGAGTCTTCCATCATGTAGGTCATCAGCTGGCGCACAATGCCTTCATACTCCTGGTCGACTTTCTTATCTTCGCGATAGATACGTACCGCTTCGTCGAGATCCATACGCGCAAACGCATCCAGTACGTCATGCAGCATCTGCACCGTGTGACGGCCCAGCGATTCGAGGCTCACCAGCAGCGGCTGGTGCTGCTGGGAAAACTTCTCCAGCGCGGTGCGGCAGATTTTATCCGCCACGTCGCCGATGCGTTCCAGCTCAGCGATAGTCTTGATGATCGCCATCACCAGGCGCAGGTCGCTGGCGGTCGGCTGGCGCTTGGCGATGATGCGCACGCAGGCCTCGTCGATCGCCACTTCCATCATGTTGACCTGCTTGTCGCCGTCGATGACGCGTTTCGCCAGATCGCTGTCCTGGTTATGCATGGCGGTGATCGCATCAGAAAGCTGTTGCTCCACCAGCCCACCCATGGTCATCACCTGGGTGCGGATATACTCCAGTTCAGCGTTGAACTGGCCGGAAATATGTTTGTTAAGATTTAGGTTGTCCATGGTGTCTCCTGATTGCCCAACTGGTGAGAGCCTGAAAGCACAAGGGCAAATCAACCGTAGCGGCCAGTAATATAATCTTCAGTTTGTTTCTTTGCGGGCTTGGTGAACAGGTCGTCCGTGTTGCTGAACTCAATCAGCTCGCCAAGATACATAAATGCCGTATGGTCGGAGCAACGCGCAGCCTGCTGCATGTTGTGAGTCACGATAACGACGGTGTAGTCCTGTTTCAGCTCGGTGATCAGCTCTTCGATACGCCCGGTGGAGATCGGGTCCAGCGCGGAGCACGGCTCATCAAGCAGCAGCACTTCCGGGCGGATCGCGATACCGCGCGCGATGCACAGGCGCTGTTGCTGGCCACCGGAGAGAGAATACCCGCTCTGGTGCAGTTTATCTTTGGTTTCGTTCCATAATGCGGCTTTGGTCAGCGCCCACTGCACGCGCTCGTCCATATCGGCACGGGACAGCTTTTCAAACAGGCGCACGCCGAAGGCGATATTGTCATAAATGGACATCGGGAACGGCGTTGGTTTCTGGAACACCATGCCAACCTTAGCGCGCAGCAGGGCGATATCCTGGGTGTTGGTCAGAATGTTGTCGCCATCCAGCAGGATCTCGCCTTCCGCACGCTGCTCCGGATACAGTTCGAACATTTTGTTGAACGTGCGCAGCAGGGTGGATTTACCACAGCCTGACGGACCGATAAACGCCGTCACCTGGTTTTTGGTGATATCCAGGTTGATGTTCTTCAGGGCATGGAATTTGCCGTAGTAGAAGTTCAGGTTACGAACTGAAATCTTACCCGGAGCTGTATTCACCATACTCATCTCTATCTCTTCCTCATTCAGCGCAGCAGTCGCTGCGCCGCAAAAAATTAACCGTGTTTCTTCTTGGCGAAGATAACGCGCGCCAGGATGTTCAGCAGCAAGACGCACAGGGTGATAATCAATACCCCGGCCCATGCCAGTTGCTGCCACTCCGCAAACGGACTCATGGCAAATTTGAAAATGGTCACCGGCAGGTTAGCAATCGGCTGCATCATGTCGGTGCTCCAGAACTGGTTGGACAGCGCAGTGAACAGCAGCGGCGCCGTTTCCCCGGCGATACGGGCGATAGCCAGCAGGATCCCGGTCATAATCCCTGAGACGGACGCTTTCAGGGTGATCGCCGAGATCATCTTCCACTTCGGCGTCCCCAGCGCATAGGCCGCTTCACGCAGGCTATCCGGCACCAGCTTCAGCATGTTTTCGGTGGTACGAATAACGATAGGCACCTGCAGCAGCGCCAGTGCGATAACGCCCGCCCAGCCCGAGAAGTGCTGCATCTGCGCCACCACGATGGTGTAGACAAACAGGCCGACCACGATAGACGGCGCGGAAAGCAGAATATCGTTGATAAAACGGATGATTTCCGCCAGCACCGATTTGCGGCCATACTCCGCCAGATAAATTCCGGCAAGGATACCCAGCGGCGTACCAAAGACGGTTGCCCACAGGATCAGCAGGCCGCTGCCGGCGAGGGCGTTAGCCAGGCCACCGCCCGCCGTATTCGGCGGCGGCGTCATTTCGGTGAAGAGCGCCAGACTCATGCCATCGAAACCGCGGGTTATCGTCGCCATCAGGATCCAGATAAGCCAGAACAAACCAAACGCCATGGTCGCCATCGACAGCGCCAGAGCGATACGGTTCTTCATACGACGTTTGGCCTGCATCTTGCGACGGGACTCCGCCAGCTCGGTAGAGGTTTGCAATTCAATGGTCGCCATTAGCGTGCCCCCTCATTCTTCGCGAGGCGCATAATCATGAACTTAGACGCGGCCAGAACGATAAAGGTGATAACGAACAGGATCAGGCCCAGCTCCATCAGCGCCGCCACGTGCAGGCCGGTTTCCGCTTCGGCGAACTCATTAGCCAGCGCGGAGGTAATACTATTCCCTGGCATATACAACGAGATGCTGTCGAGCTGGTAGGTGTTGCCGATAATAAAAGTTACCGCCATGGTTTCACCCAGCGCGCGGCCCAGACCGAGCATCACCCCGCCGATCACCCCATTCTTGGTGAACGGTAAGACAATGCGCCAGATCACCTCCCAGGTGGTGCAGCCGATGCCATAGGCCGACTCTTTCATCATCACCGGCGTCTGTTCGAAAACATCACGCATGACCGCGGCGATATAAGGGATGATCATGATGGCCAGAATGACGCCAGCGGCGAGAATACCGATACCAAACGCCGGGCCGGCAAACAGCGCGCCGACGAACGGGATGGTCGACAGGACGTTACCGACCGGCTCCTGGAAGTAAGTCGCAAACAGCGGGGCGAAAATAAACAGGCCCCACATGCCGTACACGATACTCGGGATTGCCGCCAGCAGCTCAATCGCAATGCCCAGCGGACGCTTGAGCCAGGCGGGGGACAGTTCGGTCAGAAACAGCGCGATGCCAAAGCTCACTGGGACGGCGATCAGCAGCGCGATAAAGGAGGTCACCAGGGTTCCGTAAATCGGTACCAGCGCGCCGAAGATTTCGTTGGGCGCATCCCACTCTTTGGTCCACAAAAAAGCAAAGCCAAACTTTTGAATGCTCGGCCAGGAAGAGATGATCAGGGAAACGATGATGCCGCCCAGCATCAATAGCACAATCAGCGCAGCCAGTTTTACCAGCGCACTGAAAATCATGTCACCCTTTTTCCCCGGAGGGGTAAATGCAGGCTTGGTTGCAGCCATAGATTACTCTTTACGTATTAAAACTTGTTCGAATAAATGCCCGGTGGCGTTCGCTCCCGGGCCTACAGTCTGAACCGTAGGGCGGGCAGCGCCTGAACGCCCCCGCCATCTTCGTCAAAAATCTACTGTTAGTACAGCGCTTTACCGCTGCTGTCTTTGACGTTGGTTTTCCATGCCGCGCGAACCTGCTCTACCACGCTTTCCGGCAGCGTCGCGTAATCCAGCGCATTCGCTTCTTTCCCGCCGTTTTTATACGCCCAGTCGAAGAACTTCAGCACTTCAGCGGTCTGTTCCGGCTTGTTGGTCGCCTTATGCACCAGGATGAAGGTGGTTGAGGTGATCGGCCATGCATTTTCGCCTTTCTGGTTGGTCAGGTCCTGAGCGAAAGACTTGCTCCAGTCAACGCCTTTTGCGGCGTTAGCGAAGTTGTCTTCAGTCGGGCTAACCGGCTTGCCGTCGGCAGAGACCAGCTTGGTATACGCGAGGTTGTTTTGCTTGGCGTAAGCGTATTCAACGTAACCAATCGAGCCCGGCAGACGCTGAACAAAGGCGGCGATACCGTCGTTGCCTTTACCGCCCAGGCCGGTTGGCCAGTTAACGGTAGAGCCGGCGCCGATTTTCGATTTCCACTCTTCATTCACTTTGGACAGGTAGCTGGTGAAGACGAAGGAGGTACCGGAACCATCGGCGCGGCGGACCACGGCGATGTTCTGCGACGGCAGCTTCAGGCCCGGGTTGAGTTTAGCGATCGCTGCGTCATCCCATTTTTTAATTTTACCCAGGTAGATATCACCGAGGGTTTTGCCATCCAGCACCAGTTCGCCGGATTTCACGCCAGGCAGGTTAACCGCCAGTACCACGCCGCCAATCACGGTCGGGAACTGGAACAGACCTTCCTGGGTCAGTTTGTCATCAGCCAGCGGAGCATCAGAAGCACCGAAATCAACGGTGTTGGCAATAATCTGCTTAACGCCACCAGAGGAACCAATACCCTGGTAGTTCACTTTATTGCCGGTTTCTTTCTGATAGGTGTCAGCCCATTTGGCATACACCGGCGCAGGGAAAGTTGCGCCTGCGCCAGTCAGGCTTGCTGCTGCGAAGGCAGAGAAAGCGCTCATCGATAAGGTCGCGGCGACAACTGTTGCGACGGTGGTACGCATAACGTTCATAATGTCTCCTGCTGGGATTCGTAAATCATTGTTTCGAGGCTATGGTGAGCAAAATAGGTCAAAGAGGTGACAGTAAAATGTACGAATTATGACAGTTTTATGACAGGCCGAAAGAAGGGATTTTACAGCAAATAATAAATATATAACTCAGATAGTTATCTGTAATCATGACCGTGCAATGACAGAATAATTTTCTTTTTATGACAGCGAAATCGGACCGCAAAACGTTCGTTTGTCACCTACCGCCAGCCAAAATATTTCGCGCAAGTTCGGTAATAAACAGCAGGTGAAAATAAAAAGGGCCGCCGCCGGCAGCCCTGTGGGAGGAAAATAAAGTGTCATCCTAACTACAGGACCCTGCAACGTAGCAATTCCTGCAAAAATCCATTTAAAACAATGACTTATTTCAATTCTGCCATCTGCAAGCGTTTTGTGGGGATGGAGGCCGGAATCATTAAAGTATCATCCTAATTTTCGCTCAACCTTGGAAAATGCTGAGAATCGTAAAAATAAAGTTTCATCCTTTCCGCTACTAGTTCAAGGCTTTCTTCCGGCCGCCGGCAACAACGCTGCTTGGCTGAGGCGATCCACTTGCGCTACCGCTCACTGATCAGATCGCACTTGAACTCGACGAGCAGCCAACCATCAGGCCGAGCGTGATCGCCAAAAAAAACGGATCATGCGAAATCCTTCGTTGAGGGGTTGTAAGCCGGAAACCCAGAAATTTCCGTCAGCCGATCAACATGGCTTGTCTCGCGCTTGGTCGATGAGTTCCTGCATCGCCCGCATGACTTCTTCGTGGGTGTACGACTTGGCGTTGGGGTCGTCGGCCTCTCGGAGAGCTTCCTCGACCTCGCGGGTCATCCGCGCATATTCTTCCGGCCACAGCGCTTGCTCCATGCGCAGCGACGCCTGCCCAAGCAGGTGCAGCAGGCCGAACAGCCGCATGTCATTGGTGGCGACGACGTGCTCTCGAATCCGCTCCTGGATCACCTCGCAGGCCCGATGCGCCTCTGGCGTCGCCGTGCCCTCGTAGCCGGCTGGGAGTTCTGCTTCTTCAGCGATTCGCGCCCAAGCGATAGCCAGCGCCTCGATGGTGGACAGGTTCATTTGCTCATCCACTTGCGCAGCAGACGCTTTTTCAGGGAGGCGCGCTCTTGCGGATTGCGTCCCTTGTGGTTGGCAATGCGATCCGCCGTGGCGGCCTGGCGCTTGATGGGCCAGTAGGAGCGGCCATCCTTACCCATCGACCAGACGTTGCTGACCTGGTTTTCCAGTAGAGGCAGATGGGCGCATAGAGCTTCCGGCGACGCGCTGGCCAGCGCGGTGCGCTCGTGAGTTCGCCAGCAGCCGCAGCAGTTCATCGCCGCGAAAGCCACGCCAGAATCCGAGCAGCACCAGCGCTCGGTCCCGTTGGTGGCGAAGCGCTGCCGCTCCATCGCCCCGGGCATGCGCCGCAGCGATCGCTGCAGCCAACCAGTCATCGAGCTCGACCAGCCGCCGAATCTGGAGCGGCGCGGCTTGCTTGACCTGGCGGGTATCCGGATTTTTTGGTTGATTGGCTCATATCATGATGACGGAACCAACCATCAGCTCAGCGGATTACCTGGTTGATGACGACTCTTCTTCACGGCCCCTGCAAGTTTGCAGCAACGCCCAGGTTCGCATGCCGAGATACGCAGTGAGGCTTCGCGATCAACACACCATGCATTCACAATGTCACTGCAAGGTCCGGCATGTCTCTGCTCAGTCCTTACGGCCTGAGCTAGCCCTATACAGCTGTTGTTTGCTCTCCTCGCTGATCCCCGTCAGGATGCCGCAGGCATTGATCTCCCGACCCTCGTTGCAACTCGCCCTCAGTGAAACGAGTTGTTGCTCAAGCGCTTGCAGAGCAGTTATCTGCGACCGCACATGAGAGATGTGGTCATCGAGCATGGCGTTGACGGCGGTACAGGGCTGGCGAGGGTCGTCCTGATAGCTCTGTAGCTCGCGAATCTCTGTCAGTGACAGGTCCAGAATTCGGCAGCGGCGGATAAAGGCAAGCCACTCGCCATGCTTCTCGGTATAGACACGGTAACCATTCTCCTGCCGTTCTGGCGGCGGCAACAGGCCCTGCTGCTCATAGAAGCGGATCGTCTGCGTGTCGATACCCGCTATCTGGGCTAACTGACCAATGCGCATCAGGCTTACTCCTCAACGGATCATCTGTCCCATTGACCTTATAGTAGCTATATAGTTTTTAATACTAGCAATCTATGTTGGTTAACTGGAGCCGTATCGTGAGTAAAGCCTGTGGTGGCCCATGTAGCTGCGATGCAACGCCTGCAGCGGATACCGATATGCCGGTCTCCTCCGAAGCGTCAGGGGAATGGGTCAGCGTGTATGCTGTGCCGAAGATGGATTGTCCCTCAGAAGAACGGATGATCCGCTTGGCGCTGAACGGCTTTGATGAGATTCGAACGCTGTCCTTCGACTTGTCGAACCGCCGATTGGAGGTCGTGCATGACGGCGAGGCTGAGCCCATTACCGCGAAACTGGCGACCTTGGGGCTAGGCGCCTCTCTTCAGGAAACCGTCATTGCCGACCCAGAGACGATCAAGGCCGCTAAGAGCTCGGCAGTCTCTGCTACGCAGGAGTCAGGCACTCTGCGCGTGTTGCTCGGTATCAATGCGATCATGTTCGTGGTGGAAATGACTGCTGGCCTGATCGCCCAGTCTACCGGCCTGATCGCTGATTCCCTGGATATGTTTGCCGATGCAGCCGTCTATGGCCTGGCTCTCTATGCCGTAGGGCGCAGTGCGAAAATGCAGGTACGTGCCGCGCATCTGGCAGGGGTACTGCAACTGATTTTGGCTATCGGCGTACTCGTCGAGGTGGTGCGACGCTTTGTTTTCGGTAGTGAGCCTGAATCGCTGATGATGATGGCGATCGCCTTCGTCGCGTTGATCGCCAATACCGGTTGCCTGCTGTTGATATCCAAGCACCGCGAAGGCGGCGCGCATATGAAGGCAAGCTGGATATTCTCGGCCAATGATGTGGTGATCAACATGGGCGTCATCGCCGCCGGTGCCTTGGTCGCCTGGACGGGGTCCAGCTACCCTGACCTGATTATCGGTACCATCGTGGGCCTGATCGTCCTCAACGGCGCTCGGCGCATCCTGGCGCTCAAGGGGTGAGGCTGCACGGTACGCAGCTATCGATGCCTGGGACACTTGATCGAAGTGGCTGTACAAGCGCGCTAGGCCTGAACGACAGCATATAGCGCGAAGGCTCGGAGCCAGCAAGGTAGCGTATCTAGGAATCAACCAAGGAAGGAAGATGATGGATAGTATCTGGCTGGTACTCGGCCTGGCGCTGTTGCCCGCCTTAGGCAATTTTAGTGGTGGGCTCGCTGCGGAGGCCTCCCGAACTACCGGGCGCCGTCTCAATTACGCCCTTCACGGCGCTGCCGGCCTCGTCATTGCGGTGGTGGCGGTTGAAATCATGCCGCGCGTGCTAGAGAACCTCTCAGCCTGGGTAATCGCCCTCGCTTTCGCGCTGGGCGGCATTGCTTACGTAGGTATCGAGAAGCTCGTTGAGAGTCTCCAGAAGCGACAAGGCCAGCAGGGAGAAGGCGGTCAGACGAGTGTCTGGATGATCTATATCGCCGTATCCATCGACCTGTTCAGCGATGGCCTCCTGATCGGGGCGGGGTCGGCGGTCTCACCGTCGGTCGCGATAATCCTGGCGGCGGGTCAGGTTCTCGCCGATGTTCCTGAGGGCTTTGCGACGATCGCCACCATGAAAGATAAAGGAATCCCTCGTAGCAAGCGGATACTGCTCTCTGCTTCCTTCGCGATTCCTGTGCTCTCGGCAGCCGTCTTTGCTTACTTCGTACTCAGGAACCAGACGGAGGCATTTAAGCTAGCGGCACTGACGTTCACGGCAGGCCTTCTCACGGTCGCTGCCATCGAAGATATGGTCTCCGAGGCTCACGAGAGCGGTGACGATACGCACATCTCACCGCTGGCTTTCATAGGCGGCTTCGTCCTGTTCGTTCTGGTATCAGCGGGCTTGGAAGGGGTGGTATCGCAAAGCTAACGTACTGCTCCCCAACACAGCCACTGTCGTGCTGGCCGAATACGAAGCAGCTCCCAGCTTACGGCGCACCTAGTCGAGTCCAGAAACATTCACTTTGCCACCCTGGCCAGCCGGCCGAATGAATTGACGCAGCTTGATTAAGCGGAGCAAGAAAGCATGAGCCACAGGGTTGATCCTGGATTCGGAGGCGAGAGAGCATTGGGTGATAAGTGCGCGCTACCCTCTAGCCTATACACGGGCGTGCGCTATAAGCCGCTTCTGACAGGGGGGATGGCTCTACTTGCTGGAGGCGCCATGCCGCTTGCCTTTGCCCCTGTGGGCTGGGCATGGCTTGCGGTGATCGCTCTGGCAACATTTTTTGTCCTGACCGCGCAGTCTTCAAGGCGTCAGGCGCTGTGGTCGGCCTACCTCTTTGGCCTTGGCTACTTCGGCGTGGGTGTCTCCTGGGTCTTTATCAGCATTAGCCAGTACGGCAATGGCCCCGTGGTGGCGGTGTTAGTCACGGCGGCCTTTGTCTCGCTGCTCGCCCTCTTTCCATGGGGCGTCGCGTACCTCGTGCGCTGCCTGCGCCCTGAGATGGATGCAATGGCACTCTGGCTAGGGCTACCTGCGGCATGGGTGCTGAGTGAATGGATGCGCACCTGGTTCTTGACCGGCTTTCCCTGGCTCTTCATTGGCTACAGCCAGACCGACACCATACTTGCCACTATCGCTCCCGTCTTTGGCGTGCTTGGCGTGAGTTTACTGGTGGCACTTCTCGCTGGCGGGCTTGCCTGGGTTGTCCAGGGGCCAAGCCTGCGCCGTGCTGCGGTAGTCGGTGCCGTGTTAGTCGCTACCCTCGCCGGCTTGCAACTGCTGGATCGTGAATGGACGCAGCCAGCCGCTGACCCGATCGATGTCGTCCTCTTGCAAGGAAACATCGCGCAAGACAAGAAATGGGACCCGAGATACCGGGACATCACACTTGAGCGCTATCAGGCGCTTACCGCGCAGCATCTCGGAGCCGATATCGTGATCTGGCCAGAAGCGGCAATCCCGATGTGGCATGACCAGGCCAAAGCATATCTTGCTGAGCTTGAGGCGTTAGCCGATCAGGCAGGCACATCGTTAATGATTGGCGTCCCGGTACGCGAGGCGGAGGGCCGTACCTACAACGCCGTGGTAAGCCTCTCCGATCCCTCAGGCTTCTACTACAAACGCCACCTGGTGCCCTTCGGTGAATATGTTCCGTTTCGGGATCTTTTGGGGTCGGCCCTCGACGTGCTCGGGGCGCCCATGTCCGACTTCACACCGGGACGGGAAGCGCACGTCCTGAATGCAGCAGGGGTGCCCGTAGGGGCACTCATCTGCTACGAGGCGGTCTTTGGTGCCGAAGTCACTGAGCTTCTGCCCGAAGCGCAGTTACTGGTGAATGTCAGCAACGATGCCTGGTTCGGCAGCTCGCTCGGCCCCCTCCAGCATTTCCAGATGGCACGCATGCGTGCCATCGAAACCGGACGTGACCTTCTTCGAGCCACGAACACCGGTATCACAGCAGCCATCAATCATGAGGGCAAAGTGCTCAAGCGTGCTCCGCAGTTCGAAGTGGCCACCCTCAGCGCCGAAGTGACACCGCGAACTGGCGCGCCCCCTTATGTACGCTGGCGGGATTGGCCTGTTCTTGGCCTGACCGCACTCGGACTCGGCCTGCTCCTGCTCCGTCGAATTCGTCGGCATCATCGGTTGGGTACATGACGCTTGTTATTTAGCAGCGAGCAAATTCTAGATTGGGTCAGGAGGAAGGGGATATGTCTACTTATGGCAGTCGGCTCGCAGAGAAAGCCCACGAGCCGGGAAAGGCGATGCGCTGGCTGTGGCTCTCGCTCCTGTTACTGTTTGTCGATCAGGCGAGCAAGTACCTTGCCAGCACCATGCTAGCGCATGGTGAAAGCGTGCCTGCCGCACCCTTCTTCAATTGGGTCCACCGCCACAATACGGGGGCGGCCTTCAGCTTTCTCGCGGATGTCGGCGGTTGGCAGCAGCCGCTTTTCATCGGACTGGCCCTGGTTATCTCGATATTACTGGTGTACTGGCTTTGGCGTTCACCACGCGTACTGAGTTATCGGCTCGCCCTCAGTGCGATCCTCGGCGGCGCGTTGGGCAATGTCGCAGATCGCTTGCGGTTAGGCTACGTAGAGGATTTTCTCGATTTTCACTATGCCCAGTGGCACTGGCCATCGTTCAACCTAGCGGACGTATGGATCTTCCTCGGTGTCGCCCTCTTTATTTGGGCGGAAATACGACATCAACCAGGCAGCCGCCGCCGCTGAATCGCCTAGCGTCTTCGCTATCGCATGCTTGACTTCCGGAATAGGCGCGTCCTGGGCCTTGATAAGGCGGCACGCCTTCATGAGCCAGCTGTACGTTCCTGATGCACGACTGCTGCCAAGGGCTCTGCTGCATCCTAACCAATCTGGAAGAGCGCACCCTGCTGGACCTGCTACCCGGTCGTCAGCAAGAGAGGGTGACAAGACGCCTCATGAGCATGGCCAACCGCCACCAGGTCGAGATCGTCAGCATGGACATGTGGAAGCCCTACCGCCGCGCCTTCCAGACGGTGCTGCCACAGGCCCGTATCGTGGTCGATAAGTTCCACGTCGTGCGCATGTGTTGGCGCTGATGGAAAATTGACCCACCC
>NZ_KV789827.1:0-3550 GCF_001807705.1 Klebsiella sp. HMSC25G12
TACCCGAAATCTGATTTATTCAACAAAGCCATGACGACACTGAAATTACCATCGTTAGTGATGATGGTAATGTGATCTTTAATAAAGATAACAGTGTTGTTGGTCGACCGATGGTTATGCCTGATGATTTGAAATCAAAGTTAGCTTCGTCTGAAAGAGGCGATGGTACCTTTTTTTCTTCGGGGCATAAGTATCTTCTTGGTTATGCTCATATGAAAAATACTGACTGGAATGTGTTTGTTTATAGTCATGCTGACAACGTGACCACTATTCTTATTAATTATGCTAAAAATGTGCTTGTGCTGCTAGTTGTAATAATAGTTGTGTTTTCAATTGTTTCATATTTCATTGCATCCCAAATCTCAATTCCTTTAGAAAATCTTGCTATATCTACCAATGCTAAAGATATAGAGTCCTCGCTGACTTATATTAAAGGTATCAATGCTTGGTATGCCGAAGCTGACCGCCTTAAAAAGGCACTTTTAACGAATGTAAAGGTAATGATGAAAAGGGTTAACACTCTAAATGAAGTGGCAGTAAAAGATCCCCTAACCGGTGTAAATAATAGATTGGGGTTTTCGAATAAAACAAAGGATTACACGCAAGGCTCAGGGGCTTCAGTTATTGCTATTGATGTTGACTTTTTTAAAAAAATAAATGATTTCTTCGGGCATGGGGTCGGAGATGAGGTGCTTATTTCTTTGGCTCATGCTATTAATTCTTGCTGCCGTAGTGAAGATATTGTTTGCCGGTTTGGTGGTGAAGAATTTGTTATTTTTCTGCCGAATACTTCAGTGGTAACAGCAGAGCGTATTGCGGAGCGTATCAGAAGTGTTATTGAAAGTTCTGTTTTTACTAATGACTTGCGTGTCACCATATCTGCTGGTGTAGCAACGCAAACTGATCCCCTTAGTGGGATCGACTTTTTGCTGAAAAATGCTGATGATGCTCTTTATCAAGCAAAGGGAGAGGGGCGTAATAAAGTGATTGTATATAGTGCTATTTGAGTTTTGTGTAATGCTCCCAACTTACTGATTTAGTGTACGATGGTGCTTTTGAGGTTCTCACGTGGCTTACATTTGAATCGTCACGGATAATCTAAACACTTCCGAGCCATTGATAATACTGGTTTTCATATCCTGTCGGTGACATCTGATTGCTCGACCCATGTCGACGCTTACTGTTATAAAAAATTTCGATGTAATCAAAAATTTCGCTGCGGGCTTCTCCCGCCTTCCGTAGATCTTTTCTTTATGCGCTCTCGGTTCAGTAACTGAAAAAGCTTTCTGCAACCGCGTTATCGTGACAGTTACCGCGACGGCTCATACACCCTTCCATGATTGCCGTGGTTCCGCGTCGTCTGGCCTGCAAAGATGATTATCTGGTGATTGTGGATATGCCACTGGAAGTACCATGCTTTACGATAACATGGCCTGGAATCGCGATCCGGCGCATCAATGGATCCGGGCGTTGTGCGTTGAGGTCAGTCAGGATGATCCATTTTGACGGTATCAGAATACAGGGCGACTGTCGGTAAGATATAAAATTACTTATTTTCCTGATGCCGGATAGATGTAAGCAACACCCCAAACCAGATTAATTACTTGCAAAACGGAGGTAGTCCATAGATGTAAAAGTGGGCTCAGAAATGCCCATATTTCGGCAGACTACCCCGACGCGAGTGCCGGTTTCGGCCTTTTTCAGCGCAAACGCAATCTGTTCTTCAGTATAGCTTGTCTTTTTCATGGCGAAATACGTGAAATCGCTATTTAGCTATTTTTTATGAAGAATGATGATCCGAGATACTTGAAAACCGTTGTTGCCTTGTGAAAGCATCCCATTTTGAAAAAATCTTGAATTCAAAATGTTGAAGACAAAATCGGATGGAAAAAGTTAACTTATCTGGTATTGTCAGTAAAACCGGCAAAGGATTCAACTTACCAGGGGTGGTTTGTTGAATATGGAGCAGTAGCAGCCCCTTTGCCGGTTTGTCATCCTATCATGCTTGCATCACTTTCCTTCCTGCACCTAAAGACATCCACATACGATCTGCAAATAAGAAGCTCAGGTTTCATTATGGGAGTGAACTTCTTTTAACGATAAATGGGTCTCGCCAGATGCATGAAACGTGACACTGTCACATTTAGATGAATATGATTTAATTCCATTGGTTATAGTTACTATGATAAATATCAATAGCGATAAAATAACATCAATTAATTATAAATTGATACATAATAAATAAAACGAACTTTCATTATTTTGCTATAAAAACAATAAAAATGTATGGATTCGGGAATAATGAGAAATATGCTCATTTTTCCATCGCTTCAAGAGGTATGCAACATCCTATTTACAGTTAGAATAATAACGTTTATTCCATGTGTTAACTTTATGTTAATAACCATAAAAGGGGTACCCGGCTTCTAAATCAGTCCAAAAGTTGCTTTTCGAGTGGTTTTCGCTCAGGTTGCGCTACGCGAAATCTGAAGAAAATCGGAGGGGTGAGTACGTCAGATTTCACGTAGCGTGCGGCGAAGTTAAATAAAATATTCGGATGATTTCTGTCCGGTTAATGGGTCAGTATTAAAATCCCAGGATGAAGAACATCAGGGCAGAAGCCCTTTACGCCGCAAAAGTTACTTTTATCTTTTGGTGGGGGTGACCCTGGCCCAAATTCAGTACAGTGCTAAATCAGAGATCTTCGTCTTTCCGGAGTCTTCGGATGAATTCAGCCGGAGTCATGTCATTTAATGATGAATGCGTTCTCTCATGATTATATTCCCTGCGCCAGTTGTCGAGTTTGTCCTGCGCATCTTCCAGCGAGAGAAACCAGTGAATGTTCAGGCATTCATCCCGCAGACTGCCGTTAAATGATTCAATAAACGGGTTATCCGTTGGTTTTCCGGGGCGGGAGAAGTCCATTGTGACCACGTACTCATACGCCCATTTATCCAGACTTTTCGAAATAAACTCGCTGCCGTTATCTGTCTGAATACGTACCGGCAGGCGCTTGCCCAGCACCCGCAACCCTTCCATCACACCGACCACATCCTCACCTTTCAGCGACTTTCCTGCATGGATCGTCAGACACTCCCGACTAAAATTATCCACTACAGTCAGCGCCCGGAAACGTCGTCCGTTAAACAGGTTATCCGACACGAAATCCATACTCCAGCACTGATCGACTCAGCTCAGGACCAGACGTTGCTGACGATGTGCTGCACTGACATGCCTGCGGGGGCGCTTTTTGCGCAGGTTGAGGCCTTCCAGACAGTAAATCCGATGTGTTTTCTTGTGGTTAACAGGCCAGCCTTCCCGCCGCAGCCCCCAAAGTGACATTACTAAATGGTTCTAACAATCTTTGTCAAAGCTCACTGAAATTGTCTAATCACTGGCTCGTTAGAAATGCCCGTGTGTTGAAAAGTCCGCTTAGTGCTGTGAGTTCAACGGGTCGATGCAACGCTATCCTTAATCAAGGGGGACGTTGTCATGAAACGAAGAACTCGGATTAACTACGGCTTTGTTGAATAAATAAGATTTCGTGCGA
>NZ_KV789828.1:0-1091 GCF_001807705.1 Klebsiella sp. HMSC25G12
TTTGCAGGACGTCCACGGCGGGAAGATGCAAACGCGGTTGCGCCATCTGTCCGGTACAGGCGCACAAGACGCTGCACCTGACGAACACTGAGTTCAAGAATATCTGCAGCGTCGCGCTGAAGCAAAGCCCGTTCAAATACTCGCTGAATGATGCCAAGCCGGTAAAGTTCTTTGTCTGTCATAGTCACCAACATAAGATCGCGGTCCTGTGCTGAGCAAAATGAAGGCTTAGCGTACACGACGCGTGTGAATTGTGCTGAGACGACAATAACGCTTTGTGCTGACATGAGCGGTTCGCGTAATGCGTTTTATGTTAAATATCAACAATTTACTAAATTATCATAATGCCAAAAAATATATTTCTTTAAAAGTAACTTTTAGGCCCCGTACCCCCTTCGGCCAAAAAATTTTCGCGATAGGCTGGTTGTGGTGGCCAGCAACAACTGCTGGTCAGTTGCAACTGAACAGAATTGGCATCATTGATATGACTGATAATCAAATAAGCAGCTCACCGCCCCTGTGGCGTAAAATCCTCGAGGGCATCCAGGATGATTTCCAAAATTCGCTGGGATATCCTGCCACATTGCGCCGTCGCCTAAACAACGGGAACCTGCCAGTGAGTCACCCGCAACTACGGAACACGTTCTGGCTGCGTTCCGTGATTTGTTGGCAAACCTGGCTCGAATACGAAAAACACCGTATTCGCTACCTGCGTCTCGGCCACGACGGTGATTTTGATTACCTGCAGCGCCATATTCCCCAGCTGGATGGTCTGATCAACAGTAAGATCTCAGAAAGTTTTTGTTGTGATATTACGGCAGTTGGGGGACTGAGTGCGTCGAGAGATTGTGACCAGGACCTCTCCAGCCTGGATGCGTTTGCACAGCAGTGTTGC
Organism: Klebsiella sp. HMSC25G12; assembly: GCF_001807705.1. Taxonomy (NCBI): domain Bacteria; kingdom Pseudomonadati; phylum Pseudomonadota; class Gammaproteobacteria; order Enterobacterales; family Enterobacteriaceae; genus Klebsiella; species Klebsiella sp. HMSC25G12. The sequence continues at coordinate 896 of NZ_KV789828.1, forward strand.
CAGGAATTGGCAATTCCGCTGACCAGAGATAGGTTAAACCGTAATCTCAGCCACCACGGCCTACGGCTGTCAGAGATGGTATTCAGCCAGTTTACCTGGATGCCTGGCCGGCTTTACTGGAACAATGTCGACGGCGCCCACCATTTTGCAGCAGCCCGTTTCCTGGTAATGACTCCAACTTATTGATAGTGTTTTA
>NZ_KV789829.1:0-1131 GCF_001807705.1 Klebsiella sp. HMSC25G12
GCCACCACCTCGATTCGCGTCGGATACAAACGGCTGCTGACCCACTTACCCGCGTACTCACATGGCACCGAGTAGCGGTTGCGCCCGACGCTGACCAGGCAGGTGCTGGAGACCCGCGCAGGCCGCTCGACGTAACCGTCGAATGGCGCTGGCACAGGCATCAGTTCAGCGCGCTCCAACTCCAGCACTTCGGCTACACTCAGCCCGCTGTATTGAGGGTGCGTCAGCTCGTTCCAAAGCGCGCGGCAGCGCTGGCCCAGCCAGGCATTGAGTTCCTCGAAGGAGTGAAACTGACAGTCCTGGGCGTCTAGCCAGATACGCCTGCGGCTGTCTTGCACGTTCTTTTCAACGATGCCCTTTTCCCAACCAGCGGCGACGTTGCAGAAGTCCGGATCGAACAGGTAATGCGCGCACATCACCGCAAAGCGTGCATTCACCGCCCGGCCTTTGCCCTTATTGACCTTGTCGACGGCGGTCTTCATGTTGTCGTAGATGCCCCGGCGCGGCACGCCGCCCAAGGCGCCGAACGAGCGTGTATGGGCGTCAAATAACATCTCATGGCCCTGGCTCGGATACGCCACAAGCCAGAACGCACGGCTGGCACACAGCTTCAGATGTGCCACCTGCATACGCCGGTAAATGCCGCCGACCAGCAAGCCTTCCTCGCTCCAGTCAAACTGAAACGCCTCGCCAAGAGCAAAGGTCAGCGGCACAAAGGCCTGCGACGCCTTGCCCTGTCCCCCTCGCCAGGCACGGATAAACGCGGTGAGCTGGCTGTAGCCACCGTCATAACCATCGGCTTTGATTTGCGCCAACAGCGCCTTGGCACTGCGCCGCTGTTGCTTGGGGCGCAGCGAATCGGCTTTTAGCGCCTGCTCCAGCGTGGCGTGAAAAGGGCTGAGTTTGTTGAAGATCGCGCGGCGTTGGTAGACCGGCGGCTTGGCCTCAGGTGCTCTGACCCACTTGCGAATCGTGTTGCGCGCCAGCCCGGTGCGCTTGGCTATCTCATGCAGCGACAGCTTGTCGCGGAAATACATCCGGCGAATTTTGCCCATCATTTCCATACTGATCACCCTGTGTTCTCCTGCTCAAAAATTGAGCAGAAGCAGTTGAACACCTGGGTCAGTTTTC
>NZ_KV789830.1:0-1387 GCF_001807705.1 Klebsiella sp. HMSC25G12
CATAGACAGGATCTTAAGAGATAAGTCTTTATTTCAGATAGAAAAATGGCTCCATTTATGATCAGATAATCATCGTCAAACCACTACCCATCAACCATGAAGCCGATGACGATTATCTCCTTAAAACACCAACTTTCGCAATTCCTCTGTCCTGAATTTATCACTCGAATTGCCAGACGAACGGGTTTCTTAAAACGTGAGCGCACCATTGAGCCGCCATCGCTCGTTTTAAGCCTGATTGCCGCACTCAGTAAAGGCAATTGCCACGCCATTGCCGATCTCCATCGACAGTTCAATGGCATGAGTCTCAGCGAACAACAATTTGTCGCTTATAAACCGTTTCATAATCAATTGCGTAAACCTGAATTTGCACAATGGATGCAACGATTAACTCAGTTTGCTATCGCCCGCTTTGTTCGTGAACTTAAATCAACCTTACCCCGCAAACTTGATGGTTTTGACGATATTCTCTTACAAGATGGCAGTTCTTTTCGCGTTCATGATGGGTTAGCGGACGTCTTCCCCAGCCGGTTTCCGACTCATCCCGCCGCGATTGAATGCCATATGACGTTGTCGCTCAAACATCAAATGCCGAAAACCATGACTATCACTGCCGATACAGCCTCAGAGCGGGCGTATTTGCCGAAAACTGAACTGATGCGCAATAAGTTACTGCTGGCAGATGCCGGGTATGTAGACTTCAATTATTTCAGTCAGTTATCTGAGCATGGCGGTTCATTCATCGTCAGAGGCGGTAAAAACCTTAATCCAGTGATAATCGAAGCACGCAATGGTCAAGGTCGGCTATTACCCAAACTAGCCGGTCTGAAACTCAAAGAAATCGACCGAAAAACGAATCGCTCAGAGGTTTTGGACTTAAAAATCAAGCGAGGAGCGGATGAATTCCGGTTAGTCCGTCGTTGGTTTGCCGAAGAAAAACGATTTTGTATCTGGGTCACCAATTTACCCGCCACGGAGTGGTCAGCCGATGAGATCATGATGATTTATCGGTGTCGCTGGCAAGTTGAGTTACTGTTTAAAGAGTTGAAATCCGATACCAACTGGCGACGTTTTGCCACGAGTCAACAGGCCATAATGGAAGGCTTAGTTTGGGCCAGTTTGCTGGCGCTGATCATCCGTAGGTACATCGCGATGCAAAGTCTGTCATCCGCTTCAGTCTATAAAGCAGGGAAAAATGTCGATGTCTGGTTATTACCGATATTGGAAGCTTATATTCATCAGGCATGGTCGGAAATAACAGTCCGGCTGGAATGGGCTTTGTTATATATATCAAAGAATGCGAAAAAAGCACAACAAAGAAAATCGAAGAAAACCAGGACCTTAGATGGCATTTTTGAAAGACTTAGTTCTTAAGGTCCAGTCTATG
>NZ_KV789831.1:0-3563 GCF_001807705.1 Klebsiella sp. HMSC25G12
TTCGCACGAAATCTTATTTATTCAACAAAGCCCTGCGCAATGTGCAGCTGGCGGGAGGCCTCGGCGATACTCTCCGTCTCCACCACGGTGACGAAATATTTGAGCTGCTTCAGGGTAAATCGGTTCATAGCATCACCATTGATAAAATATGGTCCGGCGCACACGGGGAATAGTTTTCCTCTAAGTCCCAAGCAATCCGCGTGCCACCCCCGGAAAAGAGCGGCGCATTGCCCGACAAGGGGCGACAATATTTATTATTGCTCTACGCCCGCGTGGTTTATTTCCACCATTGCACCATCATGCGCCACGCTGCACGCCAGACTGGCAGCGTCTGCCCCAGTTTCGCGCAAAATAACCTGTCTGCTCAAAATAGCGTTATTGAATTACAGTCATTGTTTTTAAATTGTTTACGCAAAGTATCTTAACAATCACTTTAAATTCCATATCGTTAATATCGCTGTATAGTTTTTTTAAACTTAAAGGCCAAAAATTTACTAATTGCCTCTGAAAGCATCCTGCCAGCATAGTGTATTCGCACGATGAATACCGGTGGCTCCCCATTACGGCACAGCCGAGCCACTTTCATTTTTGATAATTATGACGAGTGAAATAGCCCATGACGTTTAACTGGAACTACATGTTAAGCCTGCTCAGCGATGCCGATTTTTGGTGGGCCACCTGGACCGTCATTAAATTAAGTCTGCTGACCTGGGGCTGCAGTATTGTGCTCGGATTTATTCTGGCGCTGGCCAAACAGTCGCCGCGCGGCTGGTTATCCACCCCAGCCCGGCTGTATATCTGGTTATTTCGCAGTATGCCGCTGCTGGTCCTGCTGATTTTTGTCTACAACATGCCGCAGGCGCTGCCCTCCTTCGCCCCGGTGCTGAACGATCCCTTCTGGGCCGGCCTGCTGGCGATGGTCCTCAGCGAAGCGGCTTATATCGCCGAGATCCACCGCGGCGGATTGCTCTCCATCCCTCGCGGGCAGAGCGAAGCCGCGCGGGCCCTGGGGTTGCGCTACGCCGGGATCCAGTGGCGGGTGATCATCCCCCAGGCGCTGCGCGTCGCCCTGCCGGCGCTGGCCAATGAATATATCGCCATCGTGAAGCTCAGTTCGCTGGTGTCGGTGATCTCCCTGACCGAAATATTAATGGTCGGCCAGCAGCTCTACTCGCAGAACTTTCTGGTCATGGAGACGATGACGGCCGTGGCGTTTTATTACATCTTTATCGTCACGGTGTTCGATTTTCTGCTGAAACGGCTGGAGAACTACCTTGACGTGACCCAGCGCAATACCGCTCGTCCGGTAGATGCCGAGATGCAGCGGCTGGCCAGCGCCCGCCGCCCGGCGATGGCGCGCAGCGTCACCCAGAGTCATGAGCCGGCGCTGCAGGCCTCTAAGCTGCATAAGGCCTACAACAACGTCGAAGTGCTGGGGGCGGTGAGCCTGCAGATCCAGCCCGGCGAGGTGGTCTCGGTCATCGGTCCGTCAGGCTCGGGGAAAACCACCCTCATTCGCCTGCTGAACGGTCTTGAGCAGATCGATAACGGCGAAATTCAGATTAACGGCCAACCCTTTATTCACCTCGACCGCCAGGGGCAGCAGAAGCCGCGCTTTATGGAGAATGCCGAACATCGCCTGAACATCGGCATGGTGTTCCAGAGCTTTAACCTGTTCCCGCATCTGACCGTGTTCGGCAATCTGCTGCTGGCCCCGCGCTATCACCATCTGGCAAGTGACGCGGAGCTCCGCCAGCACGCCTGCGAACTGCTGCACAAAGTGGGCATGCTGGAGCACGCCTGGAAGTATCCGCACCAGCTCTCCGGCGGACAGCAGCAGCGGGTGGCGATCGCCCGCGCCCTGATGATGCGTCCGCAGATCATGCTGTTCGATGAGCCCACCTCGGCGCTGGATCCGGAAAAAGTGAATGAAGTGCTGCAGGTTATCGAATCCCTGGCCCACGAAGGCATCACCATGGTCATCGTCACCCACGAGATGAACTTCGCCTTCAAAGTGTCCGACCGGATCGTGTTTATGGAGAAAGGCCGGGTGGTGTGCGATGACACGCCGCAGGCGATGCGTAGCGGGCAACACCCGCGGGTCGAGGCCTTTCTCAAAGATGTTTCTCTGGCTTAACTATCGGAACGTGAAGAGGAAAAACTATGATTGCGCAGTGGCAAATTGATCAGTTTCATCAGCAGGGTTTTCTGGTGGTCGAAGAGGTGCTTTCCAGCGCCGACATCGCCGCCCTGCAGAGCGATTTCGACGGCTGGGTCGAGGAGAGCCGCGGTCACGCGACGGTGTGGGGAGAAACCCTCGACGGGCGGCCACGCTTCGATATCGAGCGCGATCATGCTCCTGACCATCCGTCGCTGCGCCGGGTCGCCTCCCCGACGGAGATCTCCGAGGCCTATCGCCATACTGCGCTGAACTCGCGGATGGCGACCATCGCCGCGCAATTGATCGGCGGCAGCGGCACCCGCTTTCATCACAGCAAAATTAACTCCAAGCTGCCGCACACCGCCACCGAGGTGAAATGGCATCAGGATTTCCTTTTCACCCCACACAGCAATGACGACATCATCACCGCCCTGCTGATGGTCAGCGAGGTGACCCCAGAGAATGGTCCGCTCAACGTGGTGCCGGGCAGTCATCAGGGGCCGCTGTGGTCCCACTGGCAGGAGGGGCGCTTCACGGGGGCGGTGGATGATGAGGTGGTGGCGACGCACTGCCAGCAGCCGCAGGCCTGTTTTGGCCCGGCGGGCTCAGTCTGCTTTATGCATACCCGCCTGCTGCACGCCTCCAGCCCCAACGAGACCGCCCTGCCGCGCACCCTGTTCATCAGCGTCTACGCCGCGGAGGATGCGCTACCCTACGGCGAAAACCCGCTGCCGAGCCGCCATGCCGGCCAACTGGTCGCAGGAGAAGAGAGCGGTCTGGTGCGCAGCACCAATAACCAGCTTCGTCTGCCGCAGAAGCCGCGCGGCGCTTCGTTTTTTGTTCAGCAGGCCGGCGCCGATCGCGCCAGCATGTAATTTGCCCACACTCCGGAGGTTTTATGACACGCATTTTCGCACCACGCCCGCTGACCCTGCTGCTCTGCGCAGCGGCTGCTCTGACATCCTTTAGCGCACTGGCCTTTCAGCAAAGCGGTAAGATCACCGCCGGTTCGGACATGACCTTTTTTCCTTACGAGTACATGGAAAACAATAAGCCAGCCGGTTTTGACATCGAGCTGCTCGATGGTCTGGCGAAGACTATGGGCCGTGAAGCAGTGAATATCGATACCCGCTTCCCCAACCTGATCCCCGGGCTGCAGGGCGGGCGCTTCGATATCACCAACTCGTCGATGTACATTACCGCCGAACGCCTGAAGGTGATCGATATGGTGCCGTACCTGAAAAGTGGGGAAGCGATCCTCGCCCGCAAAGGCGGCGACTACCAGCCTAAGACCCCGGAGGACTTCTGCGGGCATAAAATCGGCTCGATGGGCGCCACCTCGTGGCTGGCGCAATTGCAGAAGCTTTCCGCGGCTTTGTTGAATAAATAAGATTTCGTGCGA
>NZ_KV789832.1:0-1930 GCF_001807705.1 Klebsiella sp. HMSC25G12
AACCCCGGTGAGCGGGCTTTACGGCGTTTACGACGTAAAGGGCGTGATTTCCGGGGCCTTAGCGGCGGCAGCTTGCTGCTGACGCTTAGGGGGATGTTCTTCAGTTATTTCAGCAACACCAGGGAACTTAACACGGTAGCTGCTAAGCCCAACCAAACCCGCTGAAAACGATTCAGAAGCTGCTGTGCGCGGTCGGAGTGGTCACGACAAGGCGTGAGCCGCAGTCGGGGCGTATCTCCGCGTTAGCGGGCCGTGAGGGCCGCTTACGAGCGTGTACACCAGAACCCAAAGCCACGCCACCCACAGCAACCACGAAATATAGTTACAACATCCGTCATTTTAAAGCGATGCATTACCCCGGCCGTTGGCCGGGGTGGGGCGCCGCTTTTCAGTGACGGTCAGGTGGGCACTGATGTGATTGAAGCGTGAGCGTTCTCCGGTGGTGACAGGCGAGGTTTCTGGTGTCTCTTGTGTCTGATGCGATGCAGAGGACAACACTGGCGCGGTTTTGTGAGGATTTAACCGAATGATGTAACTAAATAGTAAGGGGTTGCTGACTCGCCCGCCGTATAGCGGCGGGAGGTACCTAATTTCTGAGCGGCGCGAACGCTTGCGGTCGCTGCGAGCGAAGGCATTAATGTGATTGTTCACGGAAGTAACACAGATAAAGGATCTCCCTGCTGCTTGTTATGCAGGGGATTAATAACTGGGTTAAGACTGTTTTGCAGATTTCCCGTTATACGTTTCCGGAATCTGTATGTTATCTGTTTGCGGATTTATGTGGATAAGTATTCAGGCACATGCGCGCTGTGGCCATGACGGCAGCAAAATCATAAGAAAAAGCGTGAAATCAGGTCGGAGACAGACTGAATTGACAACAGTGACTGAAAAAAACCAGCACGAAAAGCCCCGGAGGGGCCGTTTTTAACGCAAATTGTGATTTGCCTGACTAATGAGGCGGAGAAGGGTTCAGTGACAACTCCAGCTGGTACAGATGCCGGACAGCCAGCTGCTCAAGTTTATCTTTAGAATAACCATAGAGCTCATCTGCCGGCAGCGTTTTCTTCAGCCAGCAGGTCATTTCGTAGACCTGACGGTCGCGGGGCATTCTGGCCAGACGGTTTGCACGCTTACGTGCGGCCCCTTTTGCACGGCGATACTGCAGGGCTTCACGACTGCGCTGCTCATACCAGCGTTTACGCGCCCTCAGAACAGAAATCTCCTCATGCTCGCCTAACAGCCCCTCTTTAATGAGCGCCTGACGTTCCTCGCATTCACGTAGTTTTTTCAGCTGCTGCTCCTGCAGCTTCATCAAATCAACACCCAGCATTTTCCAGCCAACGGGCGTGATCCAGACGTATTTAGGCAGTCGCTTCCGTGATTCCCTGTCCCACAGAGTTTCTTCTGATACGCCAAGTACACCAAAGCGGACCTGCTCGGCAATTAATGCCGAAATCCGGCGTACCGTGACTTCCGTACCGGAAATCACTTCCCCCCGGGCATCTTTCGGGCTGAGTTCTCTGGCCAGTCTGGACACACTCATTCCTACCGTGTGTTTACCGGCATCGCAGAAGCTGACCAGTACCGGCCAGAGCGCATCGAGAAGACGTTGTTTTTCCGGGCGGAAAGCATATCTGCGCCCCGCGCGCTGCCGTTCCTGGACGTAGAAAGGATGCAGTGACATGTGCATGCGAAGCCTGCACTGACCCGTGGCCGGATCTTTTTCCACCAGACGGTTATAGGCGTGCCCCAGCTGGCCACCCAGCGCCTTATAGTGAGGCGGCCGGAACCAGGACGGGTTTTCGCATTTGGGTTTAGTGGAATGTTCACCGCGACGGCGACGGGTACGTTTCTTCTCCGGAGAAACCAGAAAAGACCCGACGTGACCATTATCAATGCCCTGCCAGAAACGGATCTGTTCTTCCGTATC
>NZ_KV789833.1:0-48515 GCF_001807705.1 Klebsiella sp. HMSC25G12
GGAACGTCTCAGCGATGTTGAGGCCGCCAGCATCGGCAGTTTCAGCAACAATGGTGAATAAATTAACGGCAGGCCGCACGAATCCCAGGTCGGGTAAGCGAAGCGCCACCCGACAAAACAACGGCTGATTGGGCTATGGCGTCGGGCAGCGGGGACAGAGCGCGCCCTGAAAGCGGGCGCCCGGCGCGATGCCCTGGCCCAGCAGTTCTACGCTGCCGCGCCATTCGCGCTGTAATCCGGCGAGCACGCGCAAAATCGTCGATTTACCGCAGCCGGAGGCGCCGATCAGACTGAAGGTTTCCCCGGCGTCGACACAGAAACTGGCGGCAGAGACCGCCGTCTTCGCGCCGAATGTTACCTGCAAATCCTGAAGATTAACGATCGCCATGGGCCGTCTCCGTAAAGTCCTGGGTTCTGTCGAGGGTCGGCAGCATCTGGCCGTAGGTGTGCGCATTTGGCCGGCAGGTCCACAGGGTGCGGGTATAAGGGTGCGTCGCGCTCGGTAGCGCCCGCGCCGGCATCTCATCGACCTGTCTCCCCCGGTACATCACCAGCACGCGATCGCAATGCGCGGCCACCAGCGGCAGATCGTGGCTGATCAGTAGCATGGCCATCTGCCGCTGCGCGCACTGCTCCACCAGCAGCTCGAGGATCTGGTTGCGCAGGCGGGCGTCGAGGGCCGAAGTTGGCTCGTCGGCTATCAGCACCTTCGGGTTATTAAGCAGCGCGAGGGCGATCATCACCCGCTGCCCCATCCCGCCGGAGAGCTCGCCGGGATAGCGGCTGAGGACCGGCAGATCCAGACCGACGGCGGCGATGGCGTCTTTAACCGCCTCGGCGCGCCCACGGCGGCTGAGACGCTGATGCAGGGTTAACGCCTCTTCCAGTTGCGTCTGAATGGACTGCACCGGATTCAGCGCATAGCGCGGATCCTGCAGCACCATAGCGATATCGTTGCCGCGCAGCGCGCGCCAGCCGCGGGCGCTGAGGGTTAGCACATCGCGCCCCAGCACCTCCAGCCGTTCGGCGCTCACCACCCCGGGCTTGCGCACCAGGCCCATCAGCGCCCGGGCGGTCATCGATTTGCCGGAGCCAGATTCGCCCACCAGCGCCAGCCGCTCGTTGCCGAGGGTGAAGCTGACGTTGTCCACCACCCGGGCGGTGGGGTAGTCGACGGCGAGTCCCTGGACGGTCAGTCGGATGTCAGTCATGTTGCGGCTCCAGAATATCGCGCAGGCCATCGCCCAGCAGGTTAAACGCCAGGCTGGCGAGCAGGATCGCCGCGCCGGGGATGGCAGCGATCCACCACTGGTCGAAAATCACCTGCATCCCGTCGGCAATCATCGCTCCCCACTCCGCCATCGGCGGGCGGGCGCCCAGGCCGAGAAAGCCGAGCCCGGCGGCGGCGAGGATAATGCCCGCCAGATCGAGCGCCAGCCGGACAATCGCCGACGGCAGACACAGCGGCAGAATATGGCCGATCAGCAGCCGCCAGCCGCGAATGCCCAGCATCTCCGCCGCGGCGAGGTAATCGCTATGGCGCAGGCGCTGAATTTCGCTGCGCGCCTGACGGGCGTAGGCCGGCCAGGTGGTCAGGGCTAACGCCAGCGCGCCGTTGACCAGCCCCGGGCCGAGCATCGCCACGAACGCGAAGGCGAGGATCAGGCGCGGCATCGACATCACCACGTCGGTAAAGCGCATCAGTATCCGCTCCAGCCACCCGCCATAGTAACCGGAGAGGATACCTACCAGCAGCCCGACGGGCAGGGTAATGGCGGTCACCAGCGCCACCAGACCCAGCGCCGGGCGGGCGCCGTAGAGCAGGCGCGACAGCAGGTCGCGGCCGTAGCTGTCGGTGCCGAGCCAGTGTCCCGTCCCGGGCCCCTGCAGACGAGCGGCGGCATCCTGCCAGTTGGGATCGTGCAGCGCCAGCCACGGGGCGAACAGCGCGGTCAGTACCAGCAGGATCACCAGGGTCAGGCCGCTGAAGGCGGCGGGGGAGCGGCGCAGACGGCGTAAAAACAGATAAGTCGGCATCAGCGCACCCTCGGATCGGTTAACCGCACCAGCAGGTCGGTCAGGTTATTGATCAGCACAAAACTCACGCCAATCAGCAGCGTGCCGCCCATGATCGCCGTGGTATCCCCGGCGAACAGCGCGGTGGTGAGGTAGCGGCCGATCCCCGGCCACGAGAAGACGGTTTCGGTGAGCACCGCCCCTTCGAGCATGGAGGTCCAGGCGAGAGCGGTCACCGTCAGCAGAGTGCCGCGGATATTGGGCAGGACGTGGCGCAGCAAAATCGTCATCTCTCCGGCCCCTTTGGCCCGCGCCAGCAGAATGTACTCTTTGTTCATCTCGCTCAGGCAGGCGGAGCGGGTCAGGCGGGTGATGCTCGCCAGCGAGTAATAGGCCAGCACCAGCACCGGCAGCGCCAGATGGCCGATGGCATTTTTAAACGCCGCGGTATCGCCGGAGAGCCAGGTGTCGATCAGCGCAAAACCGCTGCGCGGCTCGACGGTATACTGATAAATATCGTCGAGTCGACCCGGGCCCGGCGCCCACTGCAGCCGGGCGTAGAACAGGGCCAGCATCAGCAGGCCGAGCCAGAATATCGGCACCGAGTTGCCCAACAGGGTAAAGGTGCGCACCGCAAGATCCCACGGCGAACCGGCGTAACGCGCGCACAGCACCCCGGCGACGATGCCCAGTACCGCGCCGACGATCAGCGCCAGGGTCGCCAGCTCAAGGGTCGCCGGGAAGACCGCCAGCAGATCGTGGAGCACCGGCTGGCCGGTGGCGCTGGCGATGCCAAGATCGCCATGAGCCAGGTTGACCAGGTAGTGCCAGAACTGCACCGGCAGCGGCTGGTCGAGACCCAGCTGATGGCGAACCTGGTCATAGGTCGACTGGCTGGCATGGTCGCCGACGATCTGCAGTACGCGGTCGACGGGCGACAGCGCGGAGAGCGAGAAGGTGACCAGCAACAGCCCGAACAGCGTGAGCAGCAGCGTCAACAGCCCCTGCAGCAGGCGGGTAAGGTGAGTGGAAAACGATGGCATGGAAAATGGAAATTCCTGGTATATCAACATGATTCCCGGCGGCGCGACGCCCGCCGGGCCCGGGTGGCGAAACGGTCATCCGGGCAGGCGAGGCCGCCGGACCCGGTGACATAACCCGCTTACTTGGTGACGTTATCGTACCAGACCATATCGGCGTTCAGCCCCTGCTGATAGCCCTTCACGTTATCGCGCACCACGATCTGGGTTTTCCCCTGGTCAATAAAGACGTATGGCGAATGCTGCAGCAGGGATTCCTGCATCGTTTTGTACAGATCGAGGCGTTTCGCCGGGTCCGGCTCCGCCACCGCGGCGAGGGTGGCTTTATTCAGCTCAGGGATCTGCCAGCCGTTGAGCCCGGCCACGGTGCTGGACTTACCATCGTTCCAGGCAAAGGCGCTGGCGTTGGAATGCGCATCAAAGTAGTCCGGGATCCACAGGCGGATCGCCGCCTGATGCTGCTTCGCGCGTACCCGGGCATAAACCTGGCTGCCGGCGGCCGGCAGCAGATCCACTTTCACCCCGCCCTGGGCAAAGCTGGCCTGCAGCGACTGGGCGATGGTGATAAACGGCGGTTTGTTCTCCACGTCGAGGGTGAAGTGGGCATCCTTAATGCCCGCTTTATCGAGGATAGCCTTAGCTTTTTGCGGGTCGAAGGTGAACGGATTGGTCTCCAGCGCCCCCGGCAGGCCGGCCGGCAGGAAGCTTTGGTGAATAAAGTACTGGCCTTTCAGCAGGTTTTTGGTGATGCCCTCATAATCGACCAGCCAGCGCGCCGCCTCCCAGAAGGCCGGATTATTCAGCAGCGGGTTGGCGCTGTTGGCGGTATTAAACACCAGATAGTTCTGCTCGGCGGACGGGATGCTCAGCACCTTCACGCCGGGTTTATCCTGCAGGGCGGCAATCTGGTCAGCGCCGAGATCGCGCGCCACGTCGGCATCCCCCTGCTGGATCAGCAGGCGGCGGGAAGCCGGGTCGGGGACGTTTTTAATAATGATGCTCTTGATCTTCGGCGCGCCGGTGGGGGAGCTGGCGTTGGCTTCCAGCACGATGGCCTGATGCGGCTGGTAGACGCGCATTTTATAGGCCCCGCTGCCCGCCGAGTGCATCTTCAGCCAGTCGTTGCCGAAGTCATTATTTTTCGCGTTCGGCGCCACCTGTTTTTCATCAACGATGGAGGCGATAGGGGTGGAGAGAATATTCAGCGCCACCGCCGGGCTGACGTCGGCGGTCCAGTGCAGCGTCAGGGTATGGTCATCAATCTTTTTCAGCTGGCTGGCGATGTTGTCCGGCTGCCAGCCGAGCACGTTGAGAATAAACGCCGGCGATTTATTCAGCGTCACCGCACGGGTGTAAGAGAAAATCACATCTTCCGGGCGCAGCGGATTACCGGAGGCGAATTTAGCATCCGGCTTCAGTTTGATGGTCAGGGTTTTCGCCGCCGGATCGGCCTGCCAGCTTTCGGCGAGGATCGGTACGATTTTTTCAGGGTTGTTGCGGTCCGGCTGCACCAGACGCTGATAGAGGCTGGGGACCGTCTGAATGCTGGAGAGTTCGTTCGCTTCCGCCGGGTCGAGGCTGACGATATCGTCGAGACCCTGGGCGACCACCAGCGTGTTGGGCGGTGTAGCGGCATGCGCGGCGGCGGTGAGCGCCGTCAGAACCAGTAAAGGCAACAGTTTTTTGGTCATGTGCAATCCCTGAAAAATGGTTGTTTTAATTTTTTATGCCTCGCTACGTTAGGCCGCTTGCCAAAAGGCGTAAAGTCAAAATAAGGATATCCTTATGCTAAAAACGCATATTCAAGAACGACAGGTTATTGCCGGCCGCGCAGAAGCGTCTTTCTCCGCTTCTGGCTTCTTGCTATAACAAATCGTCTATTGCAAGGAGGTGGGTGTGCCGGAAATCAATGAGTTTGGCCAGCAGGTGAACGACCTTGTTCCTGGCTGGCAGGGGGCGCAAGTCCTGCGGCGGACGGCGTTAAATGGCCGTTTTTGCCGACTGGAGCCGCTGGACGTTGACCGTCATGCGGCGGATCTGTTTGCCGCCTATGCGCTCGGCGACAACAGCGACTGGACGTGGCTGGCGTCTACGCGGCCGGAGAGCGTGGCGGCGACCGCCCACTGGATCGCGGGCAAGGTGAATGATGATGCTCTGGTGCCGTATGCGGTGGTTGACCTGCGTAGCGAGCAGGCGGTGGGCATCGTCAGCTATATGGCGATCGAGCGGGAAATGGGCACGGTTGAGATCGGCCATGTCACCTGGTCGCGACGGATGAAAAACACCCCGCTGGGTACCGAAGCGGTCTGGTTGTTGCTGAAGAACGGCTTTGACCACGGCTATCGTCGGCTGGAGTGGAAATGCGATTCGATGAATGTCGCCTCGCGCCGTGCCGCCGAGCGGCTGGGCTTTAGCTGGGAAGGACGTCTGCGGCAGAGGCTGGTGCGCAAAGGGCGGACGCGCGACAGCGATATGCTGTCCATCATCGACGGCGAGTGGCCTGCGCGCGATGCGGCGCTGCGGGCGTGGCTGGCGGCGGAGAACTTTACTGCCGACGGGCAGCAGATCAAACGCCTTGAGTCATTTCGTTAGGCCTGTATGGTGAATGGGCAGAGTGCATCATGCCAACTGCCCATACAAAGGCTATTTCTCGATCATCTGAATAATTTGATCCCGGTTAATAGCATGTTCATTTCCCGCGATGTCCTCATAGGTGATTAACCCATTATCGTCATCGACCTCCGGTTTACCGTGGGTGATAATCATCTCACCATTTTTTTTCTCTAATACATAATTGCTGGAACACCCCGCAACGGTGAACGTTAATAATGCCAAACCGAATACTGCAACGAACTTTTTCATTGTGCTACCTGTTGTAAGAAAGCCACGGTGGGCCGCAGAATATGACAGACTAACCAGTTATCGAAAGTGGGTCATAATTAACACCGAATAAAGTATTAACATGGCGACTAACGTAATAACCACAATACGACGTTCAAGGGGCGTGGCCTTTTTCTTAGATTCATCATCTGGTTTTGTTAACATGATATTCTCTCTGTTAGCCCTGTCAGTGCTCCCGATTCCGACACCGGCAGAGGTGAGTTCTCGGCAATATTGTCGGGATGAACGACTTGCTAGTTGTTATTTAATACCCAGAGTTAAAGTAACGATTCCAGTGATAACCATTCAAAGACCCGTTCAGGCATTTTTGGCTAACACAACATTAAAAATCTCATTTTTATGGCTGAAGCTGACTATGCCTGCCGCAGACCCTGTTGCGCAGGCAGTACGCTTATTATTTTTTTGCGCCCGTAACGGATAAAATACCTGATATTATCAATGCTCCGGGGCTGGAAACGGCAAACCCCGGATGACGTTATTGCATGATCCTCACCACAATATTAAACAGACGTATTTAATATGATGAGAACAGGCGTTCGCCGCTAAGTTAATATGATGCTATAGGTTCGTCGATTTACAGAATAAAGGTACCTTCAATAACCAGACAGGCTTCGCCTGATAGTTCAACACGTCCGTTATCTTTTATGTGGCAGAAGAGTTCTCCCTTACGGTTGCCACCTTGCTGGGCATGAAGGGTTTTTTTCGCCAGTTTTTCACTCCACAGCGGCGCCAGAAAAGTATGTGCCGAACCGGTGACCGGATCTTCGTTGACTCCCACCTGCGGACCGAACCAGCGAGAACGAAAATCGAAGGTCCGGGATGCGGCCGTGACCACCACGCCACGAGTGTTGAAGGCATTCAAGGCGTTAAAGTCGGGTTTGAGCGCGTCCAGCAGCGCTTCGTCATCAATGACGACAATAATATCGGAGGCTTGCCAGGTTTCACCTGCGTCTTCAGCCAGCCCCAGGGCCTTGAACAACCCTTGCGGCGCGGCGATGGGGGACGGAACAACCAGCGGAAAATCCAGGGTATATTTTCCGTCATGCAGCGTGACGTCCAGCGCGCCGCTGCGAGTGAAAAAACGCACCCGCTCGCGCGCTTGTTGATTGAGCAGCACGCTGGCCGCAGCCAGCGTGGCATGACCGCAGAGATCCACCTCGACGGCCGGGGTAAACCAGCGTAACCCGAAACCGTCAGGCTGCCTGACAACAAAGGCCGTTTCCGACAGGTTGTTTTCCGTCGCAATGTGCTGCAGCACGCTATCTTCAGGCCACGTCTCCAGCAAACAAACCGCGGCGGGATTGCCGGTAAAGGGGCCTTTCGAAAAAGCATCGACCTGATAAAAGCGAATGCGCTGCTGTGAATTATTTTTCATTCATCACCTCAAGGTCATTATAAACCGTATATCGTGTTACCCCCAGGGCCTGAGCCGCCTGCTGCACGCCCCCGCGCATCTTGAAAATACCTTTCGTATGCATTTCAGCGACAATTTTTAAACGCTGCGCTTTTTGTATTTTTTTACCCGGCACTGAATATTTATCAATGATTTCCTGAATTGACTGATCGATCAGCCCACCCAAATTAAGATCGACCGCCTCAGCGGCCTCCGCCGGCGATGGCAGCAGCGCGTCAAGGCTTTTGCGTATTTGCTCATAAGGTGAGGGATCGACATTAATACAGAAGGCGATAAGCGGATATCCCTCTTCGCTGTAATAAATTGTCGATGCGCTATTGAGCGTTTTCCCTGAAGCGGTGACGGTTTTATAATCGCTTATGGTTCTCGGCTTGTTGTTATTCGTCTTCTGCAGCAGCAGCGCAAAACCGGTATCTTTTTCCGGACCGGCTAACAAATGATCGCCATTACCCCTGCCGCTAACATGTCCGTTAATGATTTTGATAATGGAATGTTCAGGGGTAGTGAGATTATGCAACACCACCTCCTGATTCGCTGATAATGTCCCCGCCATAGCGTCCATGGCTGCTTCAAGCGGCCCGGCAATCTGTGCAACCTGCTGTGTGTACTCTGATGTCATGGATGATCCTTTGCTTGCATCGTGATCAGGAAGCGATCCCGGAGCGCCATTTTACCATGGGAGATACGCTGACAGGATTAAATTATACGCATAATGTTTAATTATCAACAAAAAGTTGAATTTATAGTTTGGACAGCGTACCTTTTGCTGCAGAAAGCGTCAGCGCTCATGTCGGGTGCGTCTTTATGTTATGGAAATATAATGAGAATTTACGGCGTGATGGCCATTGCCGTTCTGCTGGTGGCCTGCGGAGTCATTCACCCCTTCGGCGACAAAACCGTCTATCAGTCCTATTCAGTATCCGATCGGCCGGGGCTGCAGTGGCGCTATGACTGCATACGCAGCGCCCTGAAGCCGCAAGGCTATGAGGTTGAGCGCATCTTCCCTGAGCAGAATGCGCCAAACTTCTTTGATATTTCGCAGTACGGCACACGAGTCGCCCAGATCGATATGTACCAGGTGGCTGGGGCGAGGACGATAAGTATCACCCTGATATCCGGTGCAAAACAGGTGAATGCTGCTGTTGATAGCATTATTCAGCCGTGCCTTGAGCGCTAAGGGATGCTGGAAAGGTGAGGAGTGTCCTTTCCGCACGGGAAAGGACAAGTGCGGCATAGACGATTAGCGGCGAACCGGCGCGTCGCCAGCGACATAATACGCCGCGGTGCTGCGCGGCAGCGGCTGGCGGCCGCGAATGGCGTCGGCCATCTTCTCGCCGATCATAATGGTGGTGGCGTTGAGGTTGCCGGTGATGATCTGCGGCATAATCGAGGCATCGACCACCCGCACGCCTTCCAGACCGTGGACGCGGCCCTCGCCATCGACCACCGCCATCTCGTCGTAACCCATCTTACAGGTCCCGCACGGGTGGAACGCGGTCTCGGCGTGGTTGCGCACAAACTCATCCAGCTCGGCATCGCTCTGGCATTCTGTTCCCGGACTGATTTCGCGGCCGCGATACTTATCCAGCGCCGGCTGGTTCATGATTTCGCGGGTAATGCGGATGGCGTCGCGGAACTCCTGCCAGTCCTGTTCATGGGACATATAGTTAAACAGGATCGCCGGATGGGCGTGCGGATCGCGCGACTTCAGGCGCACGTGGCCGCGGCTGGGCGAACGCATTGAACCGACGTGGCACTGGAAGCCGTGCTCTTTCACCGCGTTGGAGCCATTGTAGTTAATCGCCACCGGCAGGAAGTGGTATTGAATATTTGGCCAGGCAAATTCTGCGCGGCTGCGGATAAAACCGCCCGCTTCGAACTGGTTGCTGGCGCCAATGCCGGTGCCGCCGAACAGCCACTCGGCGCCGATCTTCGGCTGGTTCCACCACTGTAGCGCCGGGTAGAGCGACACCGGCTCTTTGCATTCATATTGCAAATACATCTCCAGATGGTCCTGCAGGTTCTCACCCACGCCGGGGAGATCGTGCACCACCGGGATATCGAACTGCCTGAGCAGCTCCGGGTTACCCACGCCGGAGCGCTGCAGGATCTGCGGCGAGGCAATCGCCCCGGCGCACAGCAGCACCTCTTTGTTGGCCGTCGCTTTTGACGGGATCGTGCTTTCTCCCTCCAGCCACTCGACGCCCACCGCGCGCTTGCCGGCAAAAATAATGTGATCGGTCAGCGCATGGGTGCGGATGGTCAGGTTCGGGCGCCCTCGCGCCTGGTCGAGATAGCCGCGGGCGGTACTGGCGCGACGGCCCTGCGGCGTCACGGTGCGGTCCATCGGGCCAAAGCCTTCCTGCTGGTAGCCGTTGAGATCGTCGGTACGCGGATAGCCCGCCTGCACCCCGGCTTCAACCATCGCCTCGAAGAGCGGATTATTGCCCGGCTTCGGTGTCGTCACGCTCACCGGGCCATCGCCGCCGTGATAGTCGTTAGGCCCGATATCGCGGGTTTCCGCTTTCCGGTAGTAGGGCAGGCAGTTGAGATAGCTCCAGTGCTCCAGACCCGGCTCTTTGGCCCAGTTGTCCAGATCCATCGCGTTGCCGCGGATGTAGCACATGCCGTTGATCAGCGACGAGCCGCCCAGTCCTTTGCCGCGTCCGCACTCCATGCGGCGATGGTTCATGTACGGCTCAGGTTCGGTTTCGTAGGCCCAGTTGTAGCGTTTGCCCTGCAGCGGGTAAGCCAGCGCGGCGGGCATCTGGGTGCGGAAGTCGAACCGGTAGTCCGGGCCGCCGGCTTCCAGCAGCAGGACGGTGGTGTTTGGATCTTCAGTCAGTCGTGTTGCCAGAACGTTGCCGGCGGAGCCGGCACCAATAATGATGTAGTCAAATTGCAAAAAAACCTCCCGGTTAAAATATGGACTGGAATTTACCCATCTCAACCTGGATGGACTTCACCTGGGTGTAACTCTGCAGCGTCATGACGCCATTCTCGCGGCCAATGCCGGAGTGCTTATAGCCGCCAACCGGCATCTCCGCCGGGGATTCACCCCAGCTGTTGATCCAGCAGATGCCGGCTTCCAGCTGGTGGATAAGACGGTGGGCACGGTTGAGGTTGGGCGTCACCACGCCGGCGGCGAGGCCGTATTCGGTGGCGTTGGCGCGGCGAATGACCTCCGCTTCGTCGGTATAGCTGAGGATCGACATCACCGGGCCGAAGATCTCTTCGCGCACGATGGTCATCTCGTCGTTACAGTCGGTAAACACCGTCGGGGCGACCCACGCGCCGTTATCGAAACCGTCGCCTTTCAGCGCCTCGCCGCCGCACAGCAGGCGCGCGCCTTCGCGTTTGCCGCTCTCGATATAGCGCAGAACGTTGTCGCGATGGGGGAAGCTGACCAGCGGGCCGAAGTTGGTGTCATCGGCAAACAGATCGCCGGGGCGGATGCGGCCCACGCGTTCGAGGATCTTGTGCTCGAATTCCGCCTTCTGTTTCGCCGGGACAAACACCCGGGTGCCGTTGGTGCACACCTGACCGGAGCTGTAGAAGTTGGCCATCATGGCGATATCGGCGGCGAGGTCGAGGTCGGCATCGTCTGCGATAATCAGCGGCGATTTACCGCCCAGCTCCATGGTGACCTCTTTCAGCGACGATGCCGCGGAGTTGGCCATCACTTTTTTGCCGCTGGCGACGCCGCCGGTGAAGGAGATTTTGGCGATACCCGGATGTTCGGTCAGATACTGGCCGGTCTCCGCGCCGATCCCCGGCAGGACGTTAAACACCCCGTCCGGCAGGCCCGCTTCGCTGTAAATTTCCGCCAGCTTGAGGGCGGTGAGCGGGGTGACCTCGCTCGGTTTGAAAATCATCGCATTGCCGGCGGCCAGCGCTGGCGCCGATTTCCACAGGGCGATCTGGATCGGGTAGTTCCACGCGCCGATCCCGGCTACCACCCCCAGCGGTTCGCGACGGGTATAGACGAAGGAACTGTCGCGCAGCGGGATCTGGCTACCTTCCAGCGCCGGGATCAAGCCAGCGTAATACTCCAGCACGTCGGCGCCGGTGACGATATCGACGGCGGCGGTTTCGCTGAGGGGTTTACCGGTATCCAGCGTCTCCAGTCGCGCCAGCTCGTCGTTGCGCTGGCGCAGAAGGTCGACGGCGCGACGCAGGATGCGCGAGCGTTCCATGGCGGTCATTGCCGCCCAGATTTTTTGCCCACGCTGCGCGCTTTCAACGGCGCGGTCGACATCCTCGCGTCCGGCAGCCTGAACGGTCGCCAGCACCTCGCCAGTGGCAGGGTTGATGGTCTCGAAGGTGCGACCGCTGGTGGCCGATGTATAACCACCATTAATATAAAGCTGCTGTTCTGCCATTCGGGACATAACGCCTCCTCGGTTATGGGTTCGGTAAATGCTGACGAATAAAGTGGCTGGTCAGCGACTGCGCCAGCGTCTTATCCAGCGGTTTGCCGCTGAGCGCCGCCCGCAGCCACAGGCCGTCTATCAGCGCCGCCAGCCCGTAGCCGGCCTCCTGCGCCTGCTCGCGCGGCAGCTCGCGGCGGAATTCGTACACCAGGTTCGACAGCAGCCGACGGCTGCTGACCTGCTGTAACCGATAAAGCATCGGCTGGTGCATGCTGCTGGCCCAGAAGGCCAGCCAGGCCTTCATCGCCGCGCTGCTGATCTGCGTCTCATCAAAGTTGCCGCCGACAATCGCCTGCAGGCGCTGGCTGGCGCTGCCGTCCGGCAGGGCGTGCAGACGGTTGAGCACCGCGTCGCGCAGCTGGCTGGTGATGTCGCGCATGGTCGCCTCCAGCAGACCATTTTTATCTTTGAAATAGTGACTGATGATCCCCGTCGATACGCCCGCCCGTCGGGCGATCTGCGCGATGGTCGCGTCATGCATTCCGACTTCATTTATTGCGTCCAGCGTGGCGTCGATCAGTTGCCTGCGCCGGATTGGCTGCATCCCCAGTTTGGGCATTTTTGCCACTCCATTCATCAGCGTTGGTTAACTATTAAAGCGGTTTTTGATTGGACGTTCAATATAAAATGTGTCTTAATTGTTACGTTATTGAATTTTAATAGTTACAAAAACAGTGGGGATACTGGATGACAGATCTTTCGCAAAACAGAGAAAAGGACAAAATCAATCCGGTGGTTTTTTATACCTCGGCCGGACTGATTTTGTTGTTTTCCCTGATGACGATCTTTTTTCGCGATTTTTCTGCCGAGTGGATTGGGCGCACCCTCAACTGGGTGTCGAAAACCTTCGGCTGGTACTATCTGCTGGCGGCGACGCTGTATATCGTCTTCGTCGTCTGCATTGCCTGCTCGCGCTTCGGCTCGGTGAAGCTCGGCCCGGAGCAGTCAAAGCCCGAGTTCAGCCTGCTGAGCTGGGCGGCGATGCTGTTTGCCGCCGGGATCGGTATCGACCTGATGTTCTTCTCGGTCGCCGAGCCGGTGACGCAATATATGCAGCCGCCGGAAGGGGCGGGGCAGACCATCGAGGCGGCGCGCCAGGCGATGGTATGGACGCTGTTTCACTATGGCTTAACCGGTTGGTCAATGTATGCCCTGATGGGCATGGCGCTGGGATACTTTAGCTATCGTTATAATTTGCCGCTCACCATCCGCTCGGCGCTGTACCCGATTTTTGGCAAACGGATCAATGGGCCCATCGGCCACAGCGTCGATATTGCGGCGGTGATCGGCACCATCTTCGGCATCGCCACCACCCTCGGTATCGGCGTCGTGCAGCTCAACTACGGTCTGAGCGTGCTGTTCGATATTCCAGACTCGCTGGCGGCGAAAGCGGCGCTGATTGCGCTGTCGGTGATCATCGCCACCATCTCGGTCACCTCCGGGGTGGACAAGGGCATCCGCGTGCTCTCCGAGCTGAACGTCGCCCTCGCGCTGGGGCTGATCCTGTTCGTGCTGTTCATGGGCGATACCTCCTTCCTGCTCAATGCGTTAGTGCTGAACGTCGGCGACTACGTCAACCGCTTTATGGGCATGACGCTGAACAGCTTCGCCTTCGACCGCCCGGTGGAGTGGATGAATAACTGGACGCTCTTTTTCTGGGCGTGGTGGGTGGCCTGGTCGCCGTTTGTGGGCCTGTTCCTGGCGCGCATTTCGCGCGGACGCACCATCCGCCAGTTTGTGATGGGCACCCTGATTATTCCGTTCACCTTTACCCTGCTGTGGCTATCGGTGTTCGGCAACAGCGCGCTGTATGAGATTATTCACGGCGACGCGGCCTTTGCCGAGGAGGCGATGGTCCACCCGGAACGCGGATTCTACAGCCTGCTGGCGCAGTACCCGGCGTTTACCTTTAGCGCGTCGGTGGCGACCATTACCGGTCTGCTGTTCTACGTCACCTCCGCCGACTCCGGCGCGCTGGTGCTGGGGAACTTCACCTCGAAGCTGAAGGACATCAACAGCGACGCCCCGAACTGGCTGCGCATCTTCTGGTCGGTGGCCATCGGTCTGTTGACCCTCGGGATGCTGATGACCAACGGCATCTCGGCGCTGCAGAACACCACGGTGATCATGGGTCTGCCGTTCAGCTTTGTGATTTTCTTCGTGATGGCCGGACTGTATAAATCCCTGAAAGTGGAAGATTACCGCCGGGTCAGCGCCAGTCGCGACACCGCCCCGCGTCCGATGGGCCTCCAGGATCGTCTGAGCTGGAAGAAGCGCCTGTCGCGGCTGATGAATTACCCGGGCACGCGCTATACCAAACAGATGATGGAGACGGTGTGCTACCCGGCGATGGAAGAGGTAGCCCAGGAGCTGCGGCTGCGCGGCGCCGCAGTGGAACTGAAGAGCCTGCCGCCGGAAGAGGGCGAGAACCTGGGCCACCTCGATCTGCTGGTGCACATGGGCGACGAGCAGAACTTTATCTACAAGATCTGGCCGCAGCAGTACTCGGTCCCGGGCTTTACCTATCGGGCGCGCAGCGGGAAATCCACCTATTACCGGCTGGAGACCTTCCTGCTGGAGGGCAGTCAGGGTAACGACCTGATGGACTACAGCAAAGAGCAGGTGATCACCGATATTCTCGACCAGTACGAACGGCACCTGAACTTTATCCATCTGCACAGGGAAGCGCCGGGGAACAGCGTGATGTTCCCGGATGGCTAATCAGGGAAGCCCCCGTCGGGAAAAGGCTGACGGGGGCGACGGGCGGTTACGGGTAGTTAAAGGCGTCCGGATGGTTGTCGAGGCTACCGCTGAGGGCGGCAAACAGCACGGTTTTGCCATCGATGGACAGGGCATCGCTGACGTTAAGCCAGGTCAGCTTCTCCTGGTCGGTTTTTTCATCGACCACCGAGTACACGCCGGACATCTGTTGGCTTTTCTCGGACCAGATCACCGCGATACGCTCGTGGCCGCAGTCGTGGGGTTTGCAGGCGCTTAACACCTGCCAGGATTCGCTACCCAGTTTCACCGTCTGCGCGGGCGAACCGGTGCCGCCGGTGGTTACCCAGGCGGGCAGCTGATGGCCTTTGACCATCTGGTTAAACGACGCCCGGGTGGCGGCATCGTGGGCCAGACTGTTCAGCGTGACATCGCCTTGCGCCATGACGCTGGCGGAGGCGGCTAAGGTGATGATAGCGGTAAGCGCTTTAAACATGTTTCCTCCTGGACTTATTCCGTCCTCATAACAAGCCTCTTTATAGTGAGCGTAGGGAATGATTAATGCAAACTCTGACATATTTTCTGTGAATGATTAGAAGCGGTGCGCGCATGGACGTTACGCTAAGCGATATGCCATGATGCGGATTGATTTATTTTCCAAATATATGCCCTTGTGATAAAGCAGTCAGCGAAATGGCATAGTTATTCAGGCGATAAAGCATGGCGTATGTGAATCATCTACTGACGTTTATTGAGAGTAATCCGGCGCTGGCGGTGGGGTTTAATCTTATTCTGCTGCTGGTCTCCGGCATATTTGCCCATCTTTTATGCAAGTTCTTGCTGATTAAAGTGGTGCGTAAGGTCTTCTTTAGTAGCCACAAACAGGATGTGCCGCTGGAGAAGGATCGACGCATCGCCGAAAAACTGTCCAATTTCATTCCGGTTATTATCGTCTATTACGTCCTGCAGTTTATGCCGGCGATGCCGGCATCGCTGGTGACGGCGATTAATACCATCTGCGGGATCTTGTTTTTTATTTTTATGTCGGTGTTTTTCAACGAGATGCTGGATATTGTCAACAGCTCTTATCTGCGAAAGACCAAACGTAAAAATCATTCCATTAAGGGCTATATCCAGATAGGCAAAATCTTAGTTCACATCCTGGCGGCGATTATGATCCTCGCCGTGATGTCGAACAAATCGCCGATCATTATTATCTCCAGTCTGGGGGCCGTGGCGGCGGTGCTGATGATCGTGTTCCAGCATACCCTGCTGTCGCTGGTGGCGAACGTTCAGCTGTCGTCCAACGACGTGCTCCAGTTGGGTGATTGGATTGAAATGCCTGACAAGAACCTCAGCGGTGAAGTGACGGATATCGCGCTGCACACCATTACCATCCGCAACTGGGACAATACCATCTCCCGCATCCCGACCAAGAATTTCCTCACCGAGACCTATACCAACTGGCAGGCGATGTTCTCCTCCGGGGCGCGGCGGATCATGCGCAGTATCGCCATCGATCAGCACTCGGTGCGTTTTCTCGACCAGGAGATGCTCTCCTCGATGCTGACCATCCGTGGGGTGAGTGAGCCTTTGGGCACGCTGCTTGATGGCCGGGATCCCGGCGGCGTGGCCGACCGCTGGTTTATCGATAACGGGCTGACCAACCTGACCCTGTTTCGCCACTATCTGATGCACTATCTCGCCGAGCGACCGGATATTATTAAGGAGATGTACATTGTGGCGAGAACGCTGAAACCGTCGCCGTCGGGCATCCCGCTGGAGATTTACTGCTTCACCTCCTCGACGCTGTGGAAAGACTACGAAAACACCCAGTCGGCGATATTTGAGTACATTACCGCCGTGGCCGGACAGTTTTCCCTGCGACTTTATCAGTATCCCGCCGGGCACGATTTCTGGCGTCTCTCCCAGGAGCATGCCGCCCGGACAGGGTTGCCGCCGTCGGCTGAAGGCTAAGCGCTGATCTGCTGGCGCCAGAGGGCGATCTCCTCCTCCAGCCAGGCGATGAACCGGGCGACTTCCGGCCGGTTCTCCGCCTGGGGGGAGACGGTTAGCCAGTAGTGCCAGGGGTAGGGGACGGTGACGGCGGTGAGCTGCAGCAGCTCGCCGCGGGCTATCGCCCCCGCCACCAGCGAGCGCCGCTCCAGCGCTACGCCGGCCCCCAGGCGGACCGCCTCCAGCACCAGATTGGAGTCGTTCAGACGCAGGCCCGCGGGGACGATCGGCTTTTCCAGTCCCGCCTGGCTGCACCAGGCATGCCAGGACTCCATGGAAAAAATAATATCGCTGGCGGCGATCGCCTGCGGGGTGGTCGGCAGGTCGCCGCTGCGATAGTGCGGCGCGGCCACCACCAGTTGTTCATCGGCAAACAGATGCCGGCTTTCCATCCCCTCCCAGTCGCCTTGCCCCATGCGAATGGCCAGATCAATACCCTCCTGTTGCAGGTTAACCACCGCCAGGCTGGTCAGCAGGCGCACCGCGATCTGCGGATGCCGCGCCTGAAAGCGCGCCAGCCGCGGCAGCAGCCAGTGGCAGCCAAAGGAGGGGAGCGTCGCCAGGGTCACTTCCAGGGTGCGGGGTTTGATCTGCACCATGCGCGTGGCGTCGGCGATGTGCTGTAACGCCTCGCGGATTTGCAGGGCATAGAGCCGTCCTTCTTCCGTGATGCGCACCCCGCGGCCGTGGCGGATAAAGAGCGTGACGCCGACCAGCGCTTCCAGCTGTTTGATGTGCTGGCTGACCGCCGAATGGGTCACGCTCAACTCGTGGGCGGCCTGCGTCACGCTGCCGAGGCGCGCCACCGCCTCAAAGCTGCGCAGGCTGGCGACAGGGGGAAAATCTGCCATGGTGGTTTCTCTGTCAGTGAGTCGATACGTTAACGTTACTACCGGGTTAGCGGCTTTTAAAGCCGCTGCAAACAGGCTGAAAAGGAGCCAAATGCTGCCTCAGTCGGTATAGCACAAGGGGAACTGGAGGGCTACCGCGAATCGCCAATCTGTTAGTTTGACTAACCATTGCGGTAAGTATCCCGTGATATTCGCGGCCTCGGTTTTCCAGTAAGGTAAAGCCGCAACCCCTTTATCGCAGGCAGGAGTGACGATGAAACTCATTGGTATGATGGATTCACCTTATGTAAGACGCGTGGCGGTTTCTCTGGCGCTCTATGGCGTGGAATTCGAGAGCCTGCCGCTCTCGGTCTTTAGCGGCTTTGACGAATTTTCCCGTATTAATCCGGTGGTCAAGGCGCCGACGGTGGTGCTCGATAACGGGACGCAACTGATGGACTCCACCCTGATCCTCCACTATTTCGAAACGACCAATCCCACCGGGCGCCGGCTGTTTCCCGCGCAGCCTGACGCGCTGGCCCGCGATCTGCACCTGCTGGGGGTGATCCTCGCCGCCAGTGAAAAAGCGGTCCAGCATGTTTATGAGCACCGTCTGCGGCCGGAAGAGAGGCAGCATCAGCCGTGGATAGCCCGGGTGACCGGCCAACTGCTCGCCGCCTGTCGGGAATGGGACGCCCGGCTGGCAGACCGCGCCGCCGCCGCGCAGCCGGATCAGGTACTGGTCACCAGCACGGTGGTTTGGTCCTTTATCCAGTTGATGATCCCGGCGGTGGTGTCGGCAGCGGCGTTTCCTCATATCCGCGCGCTGGCGGAGAAGGGGGAGGCGCTGCCGGTATTTCAACAGTATCCGCTGGTTTAACGGCAGGGATGGAGAGGGGCGCCGCAGCGTGGCGCCCTGAAGCAGGAGAGGATCACCAGCAGACAAACCCGCCGTCGACCACCAGGTCTACGCCGGTGCAGAACGAGGCGGCGTCGCTGGCGAGGAACAGCGCCGGGCCGGCGATCTCTTCCACCTTCGCCATCCGCTGCATCGGCGTCTGGCTTTCAAACTCGCGGGTCTGGTGCACCATCTCCGGACGGGTATTCATCGGCGTGGCGGTATATCCCGGGCTGATGGAATTGACGCGGATCCCTTTGGCCACCCACTCCATCGCCAGGCTTTTCGACAGATGGATCACGCCGGCTTTGGAGCAGTTGTAATGTGCCTGGTCGAGGCCGCGGTTAACGATAATCCCCGACATCGAGGCGATATTGATAATCGACCCGCCGCCGGACTCCAGCATCAGTTCCGCTTCCGCTTTGCAGGAGTTCCATACGCCGGTGAGATTGATATCGATCACCCGCTGCCATTGCTCGCTCTTCATCTCCAGCGCCGGATTGGCGTTGGCGATCCCGGCGGCGTTGACGGCGATGTCGAGGCGGCCAAAGCGGTTTTTGGCCAGCGCGACGGCGGCGCGCAGGTCGGCAATCTGGCGGACATCGCCGGTATAAGAACAAGCCTGACCGCCGATGGATTCAATATGGCTGACCGTTTCCGCCAGCCCGCCGTCGTCGCGAAGATCAAAACAGACTACCCGCGCACCCGCGCTGGCGAGGCTGCAGGCGATGGTCTGGCCGATACCGCTGCCGGCGCCGGTGACGAAGGCGACGCGCCCCTGCAGGTTAAACAGCTGCTGTGCAAAATCTTTACCGATCATAATGTTTACTCTCTTCAATATAGTGTCGAACGTCGGGAGCCCTGTTTCCCGAATGGCGGCGCGAAGCGCCTTATCCGGGCAACCTTTCGGCGGTGTTACGTAGCCCCGGTAAGCGAAGCGCCACCGGGGGGCCGTCCCGGCGTGGTGGCGCCAATGCGGGACGCCTTATTCGGGCGATGGGGCCCGCTAACCCGCGGGGGATTACGACATAATCAAACCGCCATCGATATTGATGGTCTGCCCGGTGAGATAGCGCGCGTCGTCGGAGGCGAGGAAGGCCACCAGCCCGGCCACGTCTTCCGGTTTACCGGCGCGTTTCATCGGAATGCCCTCGACCCACTCGGCCATCAGTTCGCCCTTGCCGTAGCGCTTCTGCTCGGTGCTGAGAATTTCGCCCCACACGCGATCGTTGTAATCCCACATTTCGCTTTCAATAATGCCCGGGCAGAAGGCGTTGACGGTGATATTCCACGGCGCCAGCTCGTGAGCCAGGCTTTGGGTAATGCCGATCACGCCCATTTTGCTGGCGGCATAATGCGGCGTGTAGATAAAGCCCTGTCGCCCCTGGCCGGAAGAGGTATTGATCAGGCTGCCGTGATTCTGTTTCACCATATATTTGGCCGCCTCGCGGCAGCACAGCCACACGCCGGTGGTGTTGACCGCCAGCACTTTTTCGAAATCGGCTTTTGGCATCCGGTCGTAGTAATCGATGGTGATCACCCCGGCGTTCTGAATGGAGACGTCAATGGTGCCGAAGCGCGCGGCGGCCTGCTCATACAGCGACTGCACCTGCGCTTCATCGGTGACATCGACCTGCAGCGATAAAATATCCGCCTGATAGCGCTGACGCAGGGTTTCGGCGGTCTCGTGAACGCGCTCGGCGTTGGAGACCATCACCAGATTCGCGCCGTCGCGGGCAAAGCGCTCCGCAATACCTGCGCCGATGCCGCGGCAGGCGCCGGTGATCACCACCGTTTTGTTCTGGAAATCTCGTTGCATATTTTTTCCCTTTCGCTGAGCCGGGCACCAGGCCCGGCGGAAGATGTGAATCGTTGCCGGTTAGCTGGAGGTGGCGCCGTTGGGGGGGATGGCGGCCAGTTTCTCCTCGTGGCGGCGCATCAGGATGACCTTGCTCTGCAGCTTCTGCTGGAACTGGTCGACGACCACAGCGGTGACGATCACCACGCCTTTAATCACCATCTGCCAGAAGTCGCTAACGCCCATCATCACCATGCCGTCGGCAAGGAAGACGATGACGAAGGCGCCGATAATTGACCCGGTTACCCGGCCGCGGCCGCCGGCCAGCGCAGTGCCGCCGAGCACGGTGGCGCCGATGGCGTCCATCTCAAACATGTTGCCGGTCATCGGGTGCGCGGTTTGCAGCTGTGATGCGACGATCAGGCCGACAAACGCCGCGCACAGGCCGGAGAAGGCATAGACGAATATTTTCGCTTTCACGATCGGCACGCCGGCGAGGCGGGCGGCAGACTCATTGCCGCCGATGGCGTAGATGTAGCGGCCAAGCGGCGTTTTGGTGGTCAGCCAGTAGCCCAGCACGAGGAAGCCGATCATCAGCCAGATCGGCAGATAGACGCCGAGCAGGGTGCCGGAGCCGAGGGTGGCGAAACCGGTGTTGCCCAGCGCTTCCATGCCATTGAGATTCGGGTAGGTGCTCCCGTCGTTAAACAGCAGCGCGGAGCCGCGGGCGACGTACATCATGCCTAAGGTGCAGATAAACGGCGCCACGCCGAAGCGGGTGATCACCGCGCCGTTGACCAGACCGACCAGCACGCCGAAGATCGCCACGCAGAGGATCACCTCCGGGACATTAAAGAAGAGGATATCGCCGTTCCACAGCGGCAGGCCGTTGGTCAGCAGCGCGCCCGCCACCATGCCGCAGATCCCCGCCACCGCGCCGACGGACAGGTCAATGCCGCCGGTGAGAATGACCAGCGTCATGCCGATGGCCAGCAGGCCGGTGATCGCCACGTGCTGGGTCATGATCAGCAGGTTAGAGGCGGTCAGGAAGTTGGGTACCATCACGCTGAAGAACGCGATCACCAGCAGGAGGGCGATAAAGGTGCGGGCCTTCAGCAGGTACATATAAATCATATATTTCTGGTTCATGATGGATTCCAGCCTGATTAATCTTGAGGTGTTGAGGCCGCGATTAACTGTTCGCGGGTCACCGCGTGACGCGGTAGATCGGCGGTAATGCGGCCATCGGCCATCACCAGGATGCGGTCGGCAAGGGCCATCACCTCATCCAGCTCCGAAGATGAGAACATCACCGCCAGCCCCTGCTGGGCCATTTTGCCGATCAGGTGATAGACGTCGGTTTTCGCGCCGACGTCGATGCCGCGCGTCGGTTCGTCGAGGAACACCACCTGCGGCTGGGTCATCAGCGCTTTACCCAGCACCACTTTTTGTTGATTGCCGCCGCTCAGCGAGGTGATGGGCAATGTGGCGTCGCTGACCTTGATCGCCAGCTGCTGGATCATCTCTTTCACGCAGGACTCTTCTTTCTGCGGATTCAACCAGCGCCAGGCGCGGCGGAACCCCTGCAGGCTGAAATCAGAGAGCGTCATGTTGGCCTGAATCGACATCATCTGCACCACGCCTTCGCCCTGACGGTCCTCCGGCACCAGCGCCAGCCCCTTTTTCAGGCGCTGTTGAAAGCGAGATTTGCCGATGCTTTCGCCGTTAAGATGCACCTCGCCGCGCTGGCAGGGCATCAAGCCGACCAGACCTTTAAACAGCTCGGTGCGCCCGGCGCCCAGCAGGCCGTAAATACCGATCACTTCGCCTTTGCTGAGGGTGAAGGTGACGTCATTAAGTTTGTAGCCGCCGCTCGGATGCAGCGCGGTCAGCCCTTTGACGTCAAGCACTGCGTCGCCTTTCGGCGCCGGTTGATAATCAAAGTGTTTTTTCTTATCACCGACCATCTGCTCGATGATCCACGGAACGCTGGCGTCGCTGACGTGACGCTCGCTGATAAAACGACCGTCGCGGAAAATGGTGATGTTGTCTCCAATCTCCATCAGCTCTTCGAGGC
The DNA here is from genome assembly GCF_001807705.1 of Klebsiella sp. HMSC25G12. NCBI lineage: Bacteria > Pseudomonadati > Pseudomonadota > Gammaproteobacteria > Enterobacterales > Enterobacteriaceae > Klebsiella > Klebsiella sp. HMSC25G12. The sequence continues at coordinate 22,142 of NZ_KV789833.1, forward strand.
GATGCGAGATATAGATGATGGTCACGCCGCGGCGTTTAAGCTGCGCGATCACTTTGAACAGCACTTTGACCTCAGACTGGCTCAGCGCCGAGGTGGGTTCGTCCATGATCAGCACCCGGGTGTCTTTCGACAGGGCGCGGGCAATCTCGACTAACTGCTGGTGGCCGATACCGAGTTCACCCAGCGGAGCATAAGGATCGACATCCAGCTCCAGCCGTTCCAGCAGCGATTTGGCCAGCGCGTACTGGTATTTTTCGTTAATGCGTCCTTTCTGAAAGAATTCATTCGCCATGAAGATGTTGTCCATCACATTCATATTGGGGAATAAATTCAGTTCCTGAAAAATAATACTGATGCCCAGTTTTTCTGCCTGATGCGTCGACTGTAATGAAACCGCTTCGCCATCGAGAATAATTTGCCCGGAAGAGGGCGTTTCCACACCGGCAAGCATTTTCATCATGGTGGATTTACCCGCACCATTTTCTCCGATCAGCACGTTGACCTTATTTCGATAGACCCGGTAATTGACATTATCCAGGGCGGTCACGCCGGGATAGACGCGCGACAGGCCGCGGGTTTCGATAATCACTTCGGACTCAACGGGCTGGGGAGCGACGAGATCGTGCGGCGCCATATTATTGTCCCCCCGCATGAATGATTTTCGCCGGGGTAATTTCCGGGAGAGTTTGCGGAATATCCCAGGCCGAGAAGACGCCGTACACCTCCACGCTGTCGCCGGTTTTGACGTTGGCTGTCTGAATCATTTTGACCGCCTGACTGTTGATATTCTTGCTGTACTCGCCGAACAGCACCTGGTCATTAAAGTCCTGATAGCTGGCGCCGCTGTAGCCGTCGCGCAGCTGGGTGCCGCGCAGGGTAGGGCCAATCTGCACCGTCACCTTGCCGACGCTGGCGTCGGACAGGGTCATTTTGCCGCTGCGCGAGGCGGTATCGAGTTTGCTGACGGTGCCTGAAACCTTGACGTAGAAGATGCAGGGGTTTTCATCCTGCGCACGGTAGCCGAGGGTTTTGCAGGCGCTATCAATGTCTTTTGCCGCCTTGAGCGCGCTCATCAGTTCCGCCGCCGGACGCGCTTTCGTCACCACCTGCGGTACGATGCTCTGCTGCCAGGTTTTATCCATATTCGCCATATGCGGGTTGGGCGGGGATTTCAGGTCTGCCAGCTCCTGCTGCGAGACGATGCGACAGCCCCCTAGCGCCAGTACGGCCAGCGTCAGACAGGTTTTCTTAAACATAATGCTCTCCTCTGCGCCCCCGCAGGGGCGCAACCACCCGAACTCAGGACTTAATGTTGAAATCCTGGACTTTATCGGCGTTATCCTGGGTAATCAGAATGCCGCGGAACATCACGCGCTGCTTCGCCGGCTTCTCGCCTTTTTGCAGGTAGTTATCCAGATCGGTGACGCCCTGAGCGGCGATGGCCTGCGCCTGCAGCATCACGGTTGCCTGCAGGGTGCCGGCTTTCACGGCGTCGCGCTCATCGTTGCTGCCGTCGATGCCGACGACGATCACATCGCTACGGTTGGCTGCTTTCAGCGCCGCAATCGCGCCGAGGGCTACCGGCCCGTTGCCACAGATGACGCCTTTCACGTCGGGGTGAGCCTGCAGGATGCTGTCCATGATGCGTTTGCCGTCGATCAGGGTGCCTTTGGCATCCTGTTTCGCCACGCTGACCATATCCGGATACTGGTCAATGACCTGATGGAAAGATTTAGAACGGGTGACGCAGTTATTATCGGCGAGGTTGCAGGTCAGCTCGGCGTATTTGCCTTTCTCCGCCATTTTTTCCACGAAGACGTTGGCGACCTCAGAGCCGGCCTGGAAGTTATTGTGGGTAATTTGTTCCAGCGCCACATCATCAACCGGAATTTCGCGGTTAATTAAGACCACCGGAATGCCGGCTTTTTTGGCTTTTTCAATGGCGGCGACGCTGGCGGTGGAATCAGCGTTATCGAGAATAATGCCCTGCACTTTTTTACCAATCGCGGTGTCGATAAGCTCATTCTGCTTTTTGACATCTTCGCCATGGGACAGCACGGTAGTTTTATAGCCGAGCGCCTGGGCTTTTTCGCTGGCGCCTTTGGCTTCCGAGGCGTAATACGGGTTATCCAGCGAGTTGACCATGATCATAATGGTGCCTTTCTCCGCGGCGTGCGCGGCAAAGGAGAAGGCGGTCAGGGTAGCAGCGGTTAAAAGGGTTATACGTAATTTCATGACTCTGTTCCTGTATTTTTATATTCGAACAAATGAGCCCCTGAGCGGGCAGGCTTTTACGGTCTGAAATTTCCCCTGATGTATTCGGGGATAGCGATATCGTTATGGGCCGGGTTTCTCCTGTGATAAGTGAATGCGTGTCATCGCGCAGTCTGGCGGTCAGGCTGGCGAGTCCGGTTTCCATAATGTTCGGTCGACCGCATGGCGCCACTCCTGCCAGCGCGTTTGTAAACGCTGGTGGCGGGCCATGTCGGGCTGAAAGGTGCTGTGTTCGGTTAAGAAGGCCTGCAGATCGGCGGTCGACCCCGGATGGAGCGCTTTGCGGGCCAGTAACGCCGCGCCGATGGCGGACAGCTCCGGCACGTCGCTGCGCATCACCGGGCAGCCGAGCAGATCGGCCTGGTATTGCATCAGCCAGTCATTGTTGGTCGGCCCGCCGTCCACCATCAACGCCGTCAGGCTGAACTCTTCATGCTGACGCATCGCTACCACCACGTCGGCTATCTGATAGGTGATGGACTCCAGCGCCGCACGGATCAGATGCGCGCGTTTCACCCCGCGACTCAGGCCGCAAATCACGCCGCGGGCGCTGTCGTCCCACCAGGGCGCGCCAAGACCGGTCAGTGCCGGCACGAAGTAGACCCCGAGGGTTGAGTCGACGGAGGCGGGGAGGGTATTCAGCTCATGGGCCAGCTCGGCGGCAGAGAGTTCGCTCAGTCCGGTGCTGTCCGCCATCCAGGCGACGGCATCGCCGGTGTGGGGAATATTCCCTTCCAGGCCCCACACCAGCTGGTCGCCATCGTGCCAGGCGACAGTGGTCGCCAGCGCGTCGATATCGCACTTCGCCGATTTGACCGGGGCCATGACCGAAGAGCCGGTGCCGTAGGTGGCTTTGACGCAGCCTGCCTCGCCGAGCGCGTGGCCGAACAGTGCCGCGTGGGAGTCGCCGATCATCGCCATGATCGGAATACCGTCCGGAATGGCGGCCAGTCCTCTGGTATGGCCGAAGAGGCCGCTCGACGGTTTAATGTCCGGCAACGCCGCGCGCGGAATGCCGAACAGCGCCAGCATCTCGTCGTCCCACTCGCCGCGGTGCAGGTTCAGCAGCTGGGTGCGGGCGGCATTGGAGTAGTCGCAGCAGAAGGCTTCTCCAGCGGTCAGATTCCACAGCAGCCAGCTGTCGATGGTGCCGAGGCAAATCTCACCGCGTTCGGCACGCAGGTGGCCATCGACAGTCGCATCCAGCAGCCAGCGCATTTTGGAGGCCGAGAACAGCGGGGCGATTGGCAGGCCGGTGGCACGCTTAATGTGCTGTTCCTGGCGATCGTGACGCAGTGTGTCGCAGAACGCGGCGCTGCGGGTGCATTGCCAGGTGATCGCCGCGTTAATCGGTTCACCGCTGTCGCGATACCAGCCGATGGCGGTTTCCCGCTGGTTGCTGATGGCCAGCGCGGCGACGTTTTCCGCGCCAACGTGGGCCACCGCGCTGGCGATCACCGCCAGCGAGGCGGTAACCAGCGCTTCGCCCGATTGCTCCACCCAGCCGTCGCGCGGCGTTTGGATCGCCAGCGGCTGCGAGAATTTGACGATAACTTTGCCCCGGCTATCCAGCACCACCGCTTTGGCGTTGGTGGTGCCTTCATCCAGGGCAATGATGAACTCTTTTGCTGTCGCCTGCATCGTGCTCTCCTCGGTCACTCGGTGTCCTGGAACCGCGAAGACGAGGAATATCTCCCACCGTCTCCTGCGTCTGTGCAGGCCATGTTGTGACATTTCGTTATCATCTTTTTAATCACTGAATATATATTCGATAGTGATTATTTATTTGATACCTTAAGCCACAAACCCGGTGACGGGCTACCGGAAAAATCATCAATTGTGCTGGCAATCACATTTCGCCGATCGGCGAAAGCGGCAGTTGGCGGCTGGAGTGGTTGATTAACTGATTGAATTTAAATGCATTAACAGAGCCAGCCCTGAAGCTAAAAAAGCACGTCAGGGCGGCAGTGAGGAAAAGCAGCGCGGCAGGTTAGTCGCTAACCAGCATGCGAGCGGTAGGATAATCGGTGATTAAAACATCAATGTAGCCGCCGGTGAGGGCGCCTTTGATGGCCGCGACTTTATCGGTACCGCCGGCCAGCGCGACCACGTTCGGGCATTTTTTGACCTTCTCCAGCGCCATACCGATCACCGGATCTTCATCATCGCGTAACACCGGATGGCCGTTTTTGTCGTAGTAGTGCAGGCAGATATCACCCACCGCGCCGCGCGCCGCCAGCACCTGCAGCATATCTTCGTGATAGTAGTTACCGGAGGTTTTCAGCAGTTGGGAGGGTTCGAGAATGCCGATGCCGACGATGGCGATATCCACTTCATCAAAGCGCGACACCACGTCAGCGACATCTTTGCTGGCCAGCAGCCGGTTGCGCTCCTCCATGGATCCCTCGATGCTCTGTGAAGGCAGCAGCCAGGCGTCGCAATTCAGGCGCTGGGCGAGGGTCTGGGTAAGAATCGTCGCCTGCACGTTACCGTTTGGCCCGACGCCGCCGAGCAGCTGGATCACGCCGCTGGCTTTCAGGTTTTGCGCATGAACTTCATCGACCATCGCGCGAATGGTTGAGCTCCACGAGGAGACGCCAATCAGATCTTTTGGCCGCAGCCGGGTTTCCAGATAGTGGGCGGCAGCGGAGCCAATCGCCCGCTTGATGGTATGATCGCTGGCCTCTTCCTCGGTATCCACCACCACCGCCTGCTTAAGGCCGTAGCGATCCTCAAGCCCTTTTTCGAGCTTCAGAAAGATGTTGGACGGCTGAACGACGCTGATCTTGACGACGCCTTCTTTCTGGCAGCGGGTAATGGCGCGGGAGACAAATGACTGAGACAGCGAGAGAAGTTGGGCGATATCAGACTGCTTTCGTCCTTCCAGATAGTAAAGCGTGGCAATCTTAACCAATAGCCGTTGTTCATCCTGCTTAGCCATATTAATCCTCGAAAATCATTTATCGCCTTTCTTCAGGCGGTTAGCTGCAGCCATTATCGTAGTGACTTTTATCATACGCGAAAAAAAATCAGACTTAAGTGTGACAGGCGTCTAACTTTTGCCAATCCTCAAAATCGACTATGGACAAAAACAAAACAGCCAGGCCATAATCGAATAAAGAATCATTTTTGAATATATATTCAAGGCGATTTCGAGTCAATGTGTTTATCCGGGCTTCGCCTGGAGCGGGAGGCAGAATGTTCCTGAGTAGGGCGCTGTGGCAGAAGGCTTACCACCCGGCATGGGGATATCTGGTTTTTTTAGTCCTTGCTGGAATAAATATTCCATGCTGAAAATAAATTCAGAGGTGTGAAATGAATCCCTACAGATATGATATTCAGACGCTGGAGCGTAAAGCCCGCGCGGTGCGGCGCCATATTGTGCGCTTAAACGCCAATAGTCCGGCCGGCGGCCACACCGGGGCAGACCTTTCGCAGGTCGAACTGTTAACCGCGCTCTATTTCCGCGTCCTTAACGTCGCGCCGGACCGGCTCGACGACCCGCAGCGCGATATCTACATCCAGTCGAAAGGCCATGCGGTGGGCTGCTACTACTGCGTCCTGGCGGAAGCGGGATTCTTCCCGGTCGAGTGGCTGGAGACCTACCAGCATGCCAACTCCCATCTCCCCGGCCACCCGGTGCGGCAGAAAACGCCGGGCATCGAGCTCAACACCGGCGCGCTGGGTCACGGTTTGCCTGTTGCGGTGGGGCTGGCGCTGGCCGCGAAGAAAAGCAACAGCACCCGCCGCATTTTTTTGATCACCGGCGACGGCGAACTGGCGGAAGGCAGTAACTGGGAAGCCGCCCTGGCAGCGGCGCACTACGGTCTGGATAACCTGGTCATTATTAATGATAAGAACAACCTCCAGCTGGCCGGGCCGACGCGCGAAATCATGAATACCGATCCGCTGGCCGATAAATGGCGCGCCTTCGGTATGGAAGTCAGCGAGTGCCAGGGTAACGACATGGCCTCGGTGGTCGCGGCCATCGAGGGGCTACAGCAGAACGGTAAACCGAACGTTATTATTGCCAACACCACGAAAGGCGCGGGGATCTCCTTTATCCAGGGGCGCCCGGAGTGGCACCACCGGGTGCCGAAAGGCGAAGAGATCGCTCTGGCGCTGGAGGAACTGAAAGATGAGTAATACAGAACACCTGGCTAACGTCATGGTCGAGGCCTTTATCGCCGCCGTGGAAAGCGGTGTCGATCTGGTGCCGGTGGTGGCCGACTCCACGTCGACGGCTAAAATCGCCCCCTTTATTAAGCAGTTTCCCGGTCGGCTGGTGAACGTCGGCATCGCTGAGCAGAGCATGGTCGGCACCGCCGCCGGTCTGGCGCTGGGCGGCAAAGTGGCGGTGACCTGTAACGCCGCGCCGTTTCTTATCTCGCGGGCCAATGAGCAAATCAAAGTGGATGTCTGCTACAACAACACCAACGTCAAGCTGTTCGGCCTTAACGCCGGAGCCAGCTACGGCCCGCTGGCCAGCACCCACCATGCCATTGACGATCTGGCGGTGATGCGCGGCTTTGGCAATATCCAGATCTTCGCCCCCTCCACGCCGCGCGAATGTCGGCAGATCATCGACTATGCTCTTGCTTATCAGGGCCCGGTCTATATTCGTCTCGATGGCAAGGCGCTGCCGGAGCTGCTTGACGAGTCGTATCGCTTTGTTCCCGGCGCCGTGTTGACCCTGCGCGAAGGCGAGGACGTCGCGCTGGTGGCCACCGGTTCGACGGTGCATGAAGTGGTGGAGGCGGCGCAGCAGCTTTCCGACCTCGGTATCCAGGCGAAAGTGGTCAGCGTGCCGTCGATCCGCCCCTGCGATACCGCGGCGCTGCTGGCGGCGCTCCGGCCGTGTGGCTCAGTGATCACCGTCGAAGAGCATAACGTCAACGGCGGGTTGGGTAGCCTGGTGGCGGAGGTGCTGGCGGAAGCGGGGGTGGGCATTGCCCTGCAGCGGTTGGGGATCCCGGACGGGGAGTACGCCGCCGCCGCCGATCGCGGCTGGATGCGCCAGTACCACGGGTTTGATGCCGCCGCCATCGTTGCCCTGGTGCAAAAACGGGGCTGATGGACTGAACGCCCGTCGCGTGAAGCGCGGGCGTTTACTGCTGCAATGCGCAAAGCGTGATGACCTGCTCCTCCGACGCTATCCAGTGCAAGGGATAGCGTTGCTCCGCAAACTCAAGCGCTAAGGTGCTTGCCGTTATGTCCACGATCTGAAAATCGGCGAACCCCAGCGCGCACTGATTTGCCGCAGGCGTCGCCTTAAACCCACTCTCTTTTGCCGAAAACGCCAGCGTCAGCGCCAGCGGGAAGGGCAGGCCGCTGCGCAGCAGCGCTGTTTTTTCCGCCGGACTGATAATGCTGCTCTCCAGCTCCGCCGCCATCTGGGGGGTAAACCGGCGCTCAATATCGACGCCCACCGGCCGATCGGCGATCACCGCCAGCGCGCGCTGGGCGCAGTGGCTGATGCTACCGAACCAGGGCGTGGGCCACAGCGGCTGGCGCTGGTCGCTGATGGCGGGAGGCTGTTTCTCCCCCACCTCGCGCAGGGCGTATACCGCGGCGATGCGTCCGGCCAGGTGCTCCGCCTGCCGCTTGCGGCCCCAGCCGCTCAGACTGGCGTGATAGGGCAGCCAGAACAGATCTTCAGGCTGGAAAGTCGCCGGGTCGAAGTCGATCTGCTGCAGCGTATAGCCGGCCAGCGGCAGCGTGGCGTGATGGATGCGCATAGGACAAGGTTACCGCGGTTGTCCCCGCCCTTTATCCTGCAAGGGCGGGGGAGGGAGAAGCCGCTATCAGAAGTGGGTGTTGACGCTCATATACCAGGTGCGGCCCGATTCGTTATAGGTCTCGGCACCGGCGCCATACATATAGCCGGTGGTACCCCCGGTGGTCTGGGCGTTGCCCGCGCGCCAGTGACGCTTGTCGAAGACGTTATCCACGCCGCCGGTCAGACTGACGTATTTGGTGACGTCCCAGGTCGCGCTCAGGCCGAGGATGCTGTAGGGGCTGACCTCGTTCTTCTCGCTGCCGGTAACCGGTTGACCCTTGTAGTTGTACTTCTTCGGCTCCTGCTTGCCGTACCAGGTGAAGGTCGACTGCAGCGAAACGTCATCGCGTACCTGCCAGCTCAGCGTAGAGTTCAGCGTATATTCCGGGATAATCGACAGACGATCGCCGGTCTCTTTGTTCTTACTCTGCAGCATATAGGTGATGTTGTTGGTCCAGTTGACGGTCTCGCTCACCGGCACGTTCAACGTCCCCTCCAGGCCTTCCACCACCGCTTTTGGTACGTTTTCCCATTGGTAGAGGTCGGTGCCGCTGCCGTTGGTATAGACCGGGGCATAGCCCGCTTCAATCTTGTTGCGGTAGTCGTTGCGGAACCAGGTGACGCCCGCCAGCCAACCGTCGCGTTTAAACTCGAGGCCAATCTCTTTGTTGATGCTGGTCTCGGCTTTTAAGTCGTCGTTACCCTGCAGATAGCAGCCGGATTTACTGGCGTAGCAACCCTGGCCTTTGCTGTAGAGAATGTAGTTCGGGTTGGTCTGATACAGGCTCGGCGCTTTATAGGCGCGAGCGATACCCATCTTCAGCGTGAAGTCGTCCCACAGGCCCTGCGACAGGTTGAGGGACGGGCTCCAGTTGTTGCCGACGATGCTGTGATGATCGAAACGCAGCGCCGGGGTCAGCATGGTGGTGTCGGTCAGCTCCATGTTGTTCTCAGCGAACAGCGAGAAGATTTCCGCCTGCGAGTACGGGCTGCGGCCAGTGCTGTCGTAGCCCGGGATGCTGCCGCCCGACAGCGCCTGGGTGTTGGAGGCGTTATCCTTCATCCGCTGCTGGTTCCACTCGCTGCCCAGCGTCAGGTTCTGATTAACCAGATAGTCGAACGGGATGCTGACTTCACTGTGCAGCATCACATCCGACAGATCGATATCCGAGAACTGATTACTGTTAAAGATCCCCTCGGTGCCCCCGGCCAGGCCTTCGCCTTTGCGCGAGTTGCGGGTGCGCTCGTACTGCGCCCAGTTGCTGGTGGTCACCCCGTTGTCCCAGGCGCCGTTCCAGGTGACCGAGTAGGTGTTGCGATACAGACGGTTGGTCTCTTTACCGTAGTTCTCTTTCACCAGGTCGTTGGTGTTGGTGTTCTGAGTGTCGCCGGCGTAGAGGTTGCCCTGGCGGCTGTAGCCCGCCTCAAACTCCAGCGACTGCATCGGGGCGAATTCCCAGCGCACCAGACCATCGATGTTTTTATTTTGTACCCCTTCGCGCCCGGCAGGCAGGGTGTCGGCATAGATCCCGGTACGTTCGGACTGATGACCCTGGTTGATATCCCAGGCGTCGGCCTGCGTTTTGTCGAGGTTACCGAACAGACGGAAGCTGAAATCGCCGCCCAGCGGGCCGCTGAGGCTGAAGTTAGTGCGTTTGGTGGAGCCTTCATCCTTGTGCTCCGGGGCGTTCATATAGGTGTTCCATGAGCCGTGCCACTCATCGCCGGTTTTTTTGGTGATGATATTCACCACCCCGCCGGCGGCGCCGTTGCCGTAGCGGGCGGCGGCCGGGCCGCGGATCACTTCGATGCGTTCGATCATCTCCGGCGGCACCCAGCTGGTGTCGCCGCGGGTGTCGCGCTCGCCGCGCCAGCCAAGGCGCACGGAATTGCGGCTGGTGACCGGCTTGCCATCGATCAGGATCAGGGTGTTTTCCGGACCCATGCCGCGGATATCAATCTGGCGGTTATTGCCGCGCTGGCCGCTGGTGGAGTTGCCGGTCAGGTTGACCCCCGGCATGGTGCGAATGATCTCCGAGACGTCGCGCGCTGGCGGGCGTTTGCGGATCTCATCGGCGGTGATGGTGGAGACGCCCGGCGCCTGCAGATTCTGCTCGGCGGCGGTGACCACCATGGTCTCTTCAGCAGCGCTGTTTTTATCGTCGGTGGCGGTTTCCGCTGCGCTTAACGGAAAAGCAACCCCGTAAATTCCCAGATTGACCAGCAAGGCCAGGGATTTGATCCTGTTATTCATTGTTATTCCTGCTCTTTAGTCGCCACGTTCCCCAAACGCCCCTTCCCACCGGGAGGGGAGGCGGCATAAATGTTGCCGGAAGAGGGCAAAGGCACTCCGTCGCTAACTGAATAAGCTCTCTTCGACATGTTTTGTGAAAGACGCGCTTCCCACGGCGCGCTAATACGCTATTGCAAATGCAAATAGTTATCAATAATATTATCAATAAAGAATTACAATTAATTAAAAAAGTCACGCTATACATAGGGTTAATGACAGAATGTTAAGGACAGGAAGCGAGGAGTGGTGGCAAACCCTGCAGGGGCCGCAGTGCCGCGCAGTGGATGACGCCATCGAGGTGACGTTCTGGTGGCGGGATCCGGCGGGGGATGAAACGCACTCTCCGCGCCGTCGGGTATGGCTCTATATCACCGGGGTGACCGACCACCATCAGAATGCGCGGCCGCAATCGCTGACGCGTCTGCCCGGGACCGACGCCTGGTCCTGGCGAACCACCCTGTCGCCGACCTGGCGCGGTAGCTACTGTTTTATTCCCTCCGACCGTGACGATGATTTTTCCCCTGAGGTGTTCAGCGCTGACGCGCCCGACCGCGCGCTGCTGCGCGAAGGCTGGCGCAAACTGCTGCCGCGGGCGATAGCCGATCCGCTGAACCCGCACAGCTGGCAGGGCGGACGCGGCCATGGCGTGTCGGCCCTGGAGATGCCGCAGGCGCCCGCGCAGCCCGGCTGGGACCAGTTTAATGAGGCGCATCCTCCCGCCCGATGCCTTGAGTGGCGCAGCGCGCGTCTGGGCAACCATCGCCGGGTCTGGATCTACACCACCGGCGAGGCCGTCGACCCGCAAACGCGGCCCCTGGCGATCCTGCTCGACGGCCAGTTCTGGGCCGAGAGCATGCCGGTGTGGTCGCCGCTGGCCGCGCTGACCAACGAGGGGAGTCTGCCGCCGGCGGTCTACCTGCTGATCGATGCGATCGACAACCAGCGCCGCGGGGTTGAGCTGCCCTGTCACCGCGATTTCTGGCTGGCGGTGCAGGAGGAGCTCCTGCCGCTGATCCGCGGCCATGCCCCGTTCAGCGACCGCCCGGAGCGGACAGTGGTGGCCGGGCAAAGCTTCGGCGGCCTGGCGGCGATGTTCGCCGCCCTCAACTGGCCGCAGCGCTTTGGCTGCGTACTCAGCCAGTCAGGCTCCTACTGGTGGCCGCACCGTGATGGCCGCGGGACGGGCTTTATCGGCGAACAGCTTCGCCAGGGTGAGGTGTCCGCGGCCGGGCTGCGCATCTGGCTGGAAGCGGGCCAGCGTGAACCGATTATTTTTCGCGCCAACCAGGCGCTGTTGGCGCAACTCACTACGACACAGCAGACGATTTTCTGGCGTCAGGTTGACGGCGGGCATGATGCGCTTTGCTGGCGCGGCGGGCTGACGGCAGGGCTTATCCAGCTCTGGCAGCCTCTGCTGTCGCACCCTTAGCACCGCGCTTTACGACAGGAGTTTGATATGCAATTCAGTAACCCCTTCGACAATCCGCAAGGGCAGTTTTACATTCTGCGCAATGATCAGCAGCAGTACAGCCTGTGGCCGGCGCACTGCGACCTGCCTGCCGGCTGGGCGGTGGTGTGCCCCCCGCAGTCGGCCGAGGCCTGCAACGCCTGGCTGGCGGCCAACTGGTCAACCCTGACCCCCGCCCATCATGCGTCATAAGGAGCTGACAATGACCACTCGTTTACCGCTGGTTGCCGCGCAGCCGGGGATCTGGATGGCCGAGCGCCTCTCCACTCTGCCAGGCGCCTGGAGCGTGGCCCACTATGTTGAACTGCGCGGCGCGCTCGACCCGACGCTGCTGGGAAAAGCGATTGTCGCCGGTCTGCAGCAGGCGGACACCCTCAGCCTGCGCTTTGAGGAAGAGGAGGGGGAAGTCTGGCAGTGGGTGGCGGCCGACCGCACCTTTGGCGAACCGTCGATCATTGACCTGCGTACGGCGCCGGATCCGCATCGCGCCGCCACGGAGCGGATGCAGGCGGACCTGGCGCAGGATCTGCGTGTCGACGGCGGCAACCCGCTGGTGTGCCATCAGCTGCTGCGCGTCGGCGACGACCGCTGGTACTGGTATCAGCGTTATCACCACTTGCTGGTGGATGGCTTCAGCTTCCCGGCGATAACCCGGCAGATCGCCGCCATTTACCGCGCCTGGCAGCGGGGGGAAGCCACTCCTGAGTCGCCTTTCACCCCCTTCGCCGAGGTGGTGGACGAGTACCAGCGCTACGCCGGCAGCGAGGCCTGGCAGCGGGATAAAGCCTTCTGGCAGGCTCAGCGCCAGGCGTTACCGTCGCCTGCCTCACTCTCTGCCGCGCCGCTGGGCGGACGCGCCGCCGGGAGCGATATCTGGCGGATGAAGCTGGAGATGAACGCCGACGCCTTCCGCCGTCTGGCTGGCCATGCGCCGCAGTGTCAGCCCGCTGACCTGGCGCTGGCGCTCACCACGCTGTGGCTGGGCCGCCTGTGCAACCGGATGGACTACGCGGCGGGCTTTATCTTTATGCGCCGGATGGGTTCAGCCGCGCTGACCTCGACGGGGCCGGTGCTCAATGTTCTGCCTCTGGCGGTGCATATTGACGCCCAGGAGACGCTGGCAGACCTGGCGATGCGCCTCGCCGCTCAGTTGAAAAAGATGCGCCGCCATCAGCGCTATGACGCCGAACAGATCGTTCGCGACAGCGGTAAAGCGGCAGGGGACGAACCGCTGTTCGGCCCGGTGCTGAACGTCAAAGTCTTTGATTACCAGCTGGATATCGATGGTGTGCAGGCACTGACCCACACCCTCGCCACCGGCCCGGTCAACGATCTCGAGCTGGCGCTGTTCCCGGATGAAACCGGCGGGCTGTCGCTGGAGATCCTCGCCAACAAGGCCCGGTACGACGAAGCCGAGCTCCGTCGCCATGTGGCGAGACTGACCGCGCTGCTGGCGCAGTTCGCCGCCGATCCGGCGCTGCGCTGCGGCGAAGCAGAGATGCTCTCCGCCGATGAGCTGGCCCGGCTGGCGGCGGTCAACGATACCGCTGTGCCGCTGCCTGCCACCACCCTCAGCGCGCTGGTGGCCGACCAGGCGCGGAAGACCCCGGATGCCCCGGCGCTGGCGGACGCCCACTGGCAGTTCAGCTATCGCGAGATGCGTCAGCAGGTGGTGGCGCTCGCGCAGCTGCTGCGTCAGCGCGGCGTGAAGCCGGGCGACAGCGTGGCGGTGGCCCTGCCGCGCTCGGTGTTCCTGACCCTGGCGCTGCATGGCATTGTCGAAGCGGGGGCCGCCTGGCTGCCGCTGGACACCGGCTACCCGGACGACCGCCTGCGGATGATGCTGGAAGACGCCCGGCCGTCGCTGCTGATCACCTCGGAGGATCAACTGGCCCGCTTCAGCGATATTCCGGGGCTGGAAAGCCTCTGCTATCAGCAGCCGCTGGCCGCCGGGGATGACGCGCCGCTGGCGCTGTCAAAACCGGACCATACCGCCTACATCATCTTTACCTCTGGCTCCACCGGGCGGCCTAAAGGGGTGATGGTCGGCCAGACCGCCATCGTCAACCGCCTGCTGTGGATGCAGGATCGCTATCCGTTATCTGCCCAGGACGTGGTGGCGCAGAAAACGCCGTGCAGTTTCGACGTGTCGGTGTGGGAGTTCTGGTGGCCGTTTATCGCCGGCGCGCAGCTGGTGATGGCCGAGCCGGAGGCGCACCGCGACCCGCAGGCGATGCAGCAGTTCTTCGCCCGCTACGGCGTGACCACCACCCACTTTGTGCCGTCGATGCTGGCGGCGTTTGTCGCCTCGCTGGATGCCGACAGCGTCGCTGCCTGCCGCACGCTGCGGCGGGTATTCTGCAGCGGCGAAGCGCTGCCGACGGAATTGTGCCGCGAGTGGGAGCGCTTAACCGGCGCGCCGCTGCATAACCTGTACGGCCCGACGGAGGCGGCGGTGGACGTCAGCTGGTATCCGGCCTGCGGGCCTGAGCTGGCGGCGGTGACCGGCAGCAGCGTGCCGATTGGCTGGCCGGTGTGGAACACCGGGCTGCGCATTCTCGATGCCGCGATGCGCCCGGTGCCGCCGGGGGTGGCGGGGGATCTTTATCTCACCGGCATCCAGCTGGCGCAGGGCTATCTGGGACGTCCGGACCTCACCGCCAGCCGCTTTATCGCCGACCCGTTTGCCCCCGGTGAGCGGATGTATCGCACCGGCGACGTGGCGCGCTGGCTGACGAACGGCGCGGTGGAGTATCTTGGCCGCAGCGACGACCAGCTGAAGATCCGCGGGCAGCGCATCGAGCTTGGCGAGATTGACCGGGTGATGTCGGCCCTGCCGGACGTGGCGCAGGCGGTGAGTCACGCCTGCGTCTTCAACCAGGCGGCGGCGACCGGCGGCGATGCCCGACAGCTGGTGGGCTATCTGGTCTCTGACTCCGGCCTGCCGCTGGATACCGCGGCGCTGAAAGCGCGGCTGGCGGAACAGCTGCCGCCGCATATGGTGCCGGTGGTGCTGATGCAGCTCGCTGAGCTGCCGCTTAGCGCCAACGGCAAACTGGACCGCAAAGCGCTGCCGCTGCCGACCCTCGGCGGGGAGCGCAGCGGCCGGCCGCCGGAGCCCGGGATGGAAACCCTTGTCGCCACGGCCTTCAGCCAGCTGCTGGGCTGCGAGGTGAACGATATCGACACCGATTTCTTCGCCCTCGGCGGTCATTCTCTGCTGGCGATGCGTCTGGCGGCACAGCTCAGCCGCCAGCTGGCGCGGCAGGTGACCCCGGGGCAGGTGATGGTGGCCTCGACGGTGGGCAAACTGAGCGCGCTGCTGGCTGCCGATCTCAGCGATGAGCAGGCCCGGCGCCTGGGGCTGGATACGCTTCTGCCGCTGCGCGAGAGCGACGGCCCGACGCTGTTCTGCTTCCATCCGGCCTCCGGCTTCGCCTGGCAGTTCAGCGTGCTGGCGCGCTATCTCAGCCCGCGCTGGTCAATAACCGGTATTCAGTCGCCGCGCCCGCAGGGGCCGATGGCCAGCGCCGCCAGCCTCGACGAGGTGTGCGAGCACCATCTGCGCACGCTGCTGGCGCAGCAGCCGCACGGCCCTTATTACCTGTTTGGGTATTCGCTGGGCGGCACCTTAGCCCAGGGGATTGCCGCCCGCTTGCGCCAGCGCGGCGAAGCGGTGGCCTTCCTCGGCCTGCTGGATACCTGGCCGCCGGAGACGCAAAACTGGGCAGAGAAAGAGGCCAACGGGCTGGATCCCGAGGTACTGGCGGAGATCGACCGCGAGCGCGAAGCGTTCCTCGCCGCCCAGCAAGGGCAAGCCTCCGGCGAGCTGTTCAGCGCTATCGAAGGTAACTATGCCGATGCGGTGCGGCTGTTAACCACCGCCCACAGCGCGAAGTTTGACGGCAAGGCGACGCTTTTCGTGGCGGAGAAGACGCGGCAGGCGGGGATGGATCCGCAGGTCGTATGGGGCCCGTGGGTGGCGGAACTGGAGGTGTTCAGCCAGAACTGCGCCCACGTCGACATTATCTCCCCGCAGGCCTTTGAAGCCATCGGCCCGGTGGTCAGGGAGATTCTGGGGTAACGGTTGAGTTCGGGCTACAGCAGGTAGCCCGGCTCAGCGTAGCGCAAGCCGGCGAAAGAGGAGATTACCGGCGGCCCAGCGGGACCACCAGCGGCGTATGCGCCACCGGATCTTCAATGATCGTGCAGCGCAGACCGTAAATCCGTTCAATCAGATCGGCGGTGACGATCTCCTTCGGCGCCCCCTCGGCGACGATCTTGCCGTCGCGCAGGGCGATCAGGTGGGTGGCGTAGCGGCAGGCCTGGTTAAGATCGTGCAGCACCGCCGCCAGGGTATAGCCCTTCTCGCGATTCAGCTCACTCAATAGCTCCAGCAGATCGATCTGATGGCTGATGTCCAGCCAGGTGGTTGGCTCATCAAGCAGCATAATCGCCGTCTCCTGGGCCAGCACCATCGCAATCCACGCCCGCTGCCGCTGGCCGCCGGAAAGCGTGTCGACGCTCTGCAGCGCCAGATCGCTGATCCCGGTCGCCCGCATCGCCTTGTTCACCGCCTCTTCATCTTCTTTGCGCCAGCGGGTAAACAGCGGCTGGTGCGGATAGCGCCCACGGGCCACCAGCTCCTGCACCGTGATATCGCCAGGAGTGGTGGCATTCTGCGCCAGCAGCCCGATGCGGCGGGCAACCTCTTTACTGGCGTACTGCTGGATCTGCGCGCCGTCGAGCCAGACGTGGCCGCTGGCGGGCGTCATCAGGCGACTGAGGGTGCGCAATAGCGTCGACTTGCCGCAGCCGTTGGGGCCGATAATGGCGGTGAAGTGACCGTCAGGGATGGTCACGTTCAGCGACTCGGCGATGGTCTTGTTACCGTAGGCCAGGGTTAACTGCTCGCCGCGCAAACGGGAGGGGACAGCACTCATTTTTTGCGGGACTCCTGAATCAACAATGCAATAAGGTAAATACCGCCGAGGCTGACGGTTAACACGCCAACCGGCAGCTGCCACGGCATAAACAGCCGCTGGGCGCCGTAATCGGCCAGCGCCAGCAGCAGCGCGCCGCACAGGGCCGATTGGGTCAGTCCCCAGCGGGCCGTGCCGCTCAGGCGGCGGGCGATATGCGGCGCCACCAGCGCAATAAATGAGATCGGCCCGGCCAGCGCCGTCGAGGCGGCGGTGAGCACCACCGCCACCAGCATCAGCAGCAGGCGCGAACGCTCGACCTGCACACCCAGCGCGCAGGCGGTATCGTCGCCCATCTCCAGCAGTCGCATCCGGCGAACCAGCAGGGCGCTGCCCACCAGCATCAACAGGATCAGCGGCGCCGACGGCCAGGTTTTACCCCAGGTCAGGCCGTTAAGCGATCCGGCGTTCCACAGGCCCGCAGAAAGGGCGGTCTCCAGCGAGGCGCGCAGCAGCAGCCAGGTGTTGAATGCCACCAGCATGGCGCGCACGCCGATGCCGATAATGATCAGGCGGAAGGTCTCGATCCCGTTGCGCCAGGCCAGCAGCCAGACCACCAGCGAGGTCAACACCCCGCCGGCCATCGCCGCCAGGGCAATCGCCGTCAGGTTCTGGCCGAAGAGGACCATCGCCACCAGCACGCCGCTCCAGGCGCCGGTGTTAAAGCCCATCACGTCCGGGCTGCCGAGCGGGTTGCGGGTCAGCGACTGGAAAATGGCGCCGCTGACGCCGAGCGCGGCGCCGATGAGCAGCGCCATTAACACCCGCGGCAGCCGCCATTCGTTCACCACCATCGCGACGTTGCGCGGCGCATCGCCGAACAGCGCCGAGAACACCTGGTCAATCGTCAGGGGCACCGGGCCTTGCGCCAGCCCGAGCAGGGAAATCAGCAGGCTGGCGGCCATCAGCACCAGGCAACTGGCTATCAGGCGGCGGGACGGGGCAATCACAGGCCACCTCCCCGCGGCTGGCGGCGCACCAGCCAGATCAGCACCGGCGCGCCGAGAAAGGCGCTCACCACCGATACCCGCAGTTCGCCGGGCACCAGCAGGCGGCCAATCACGTCGGCAAACAGCAGCAGGGCCGGGGTGGCGAGCAGGGTGACCGGCAGCGACCAGCGATGATCGGCCCCCACCAGCCAGCGCGCCATATGCGGCATCATCAGGCCGATAAAGGCGATGGGGCCGACGACGGCGGTGGCGCTGCCGCACAGGACGGTGATGACGATCAGGCCGATCAGCTGGGTGCGGGCGACGCGGCTGCCGAGGGCGGTGGCGGTATCGTTGCCGAGGCTCAGGCTGTTAAGCGCCCGGCTCAGCAGCAGGGCGGCGATCCCCGCCATCACCACCGGCAGCAGGACAATTTTCAGCGTCTGCAGGGTGCGGATATCCAGCGAACCGGCCTGCCAGAAGCGCAGCTGATCGTAGACGTCCGGGTTGAGCAGGGCGATGCCGTTGGACAGCCCCTCCAGCACCGCCGCAAGGGCGACCCCGGCGAGGGTGAGGCGCACCGGGCTCAGCTGGCCGCCGCCCTGACTGCCGGTAAAGGCCACCAGCAGCGAGGCGCAGAGCGCGCCGCAAAACGCCAGCAGCAGTTGCTCCTGCGGGGAGGTGATCCCGAACAGCGCCGCGCCGAGGACGATGGCGAAGCTGGCGCCGGAGTTGACCCCCAGCAGGCCGGGGTCGGCCAGCGGGTTGCGGGTGAGCGTTTGCATCAGCGCGCCGGCGAGACCGAGGGCGACGCCGGCCAGGAGACCGGCCAGGGTACGCGGCAGGCGCGCGTCCAGCACGATGGTGCAGTCGGCGCTTTGACAGGTTCCGCTGAAGGCGGTGAATACCGTGCCGATCGGCAACGATTTGGCGCCGATGGTCAGGCTAAGCGCGGCGGCTAAGGCGAGTAATAGCAACAATCCGGGCACGGCGATAGAGCGTACCGCGGTCGTAGAAAACGACATAACTGACATCCCTGATATGATAATGATAGTAATTATCGTTATCGATTTTATTCAGCTATGGTAGCATGACCCACAGTAAAAAGGGTATTAAAAATAACGACAAGGCGCTGTAATGAACCGACAATCCTGGCTGCTCAATCTCAGCCTGCTGAAAACTCACCCGGCGTTTCGCGCCGTTTTTATCGCTCGCTTTATCTCTATTCTATCGCTTGGCCTGCTGGGCGTGGCCATTCCGGTCCAGATCCAGATGATGACCCATTCGACCTGGCAGGTCGGGCTGTCGGTGACGCTGACCGGTGCGTCGATGTTTGTTGGTCTGATGGTGGGGGGCGTGCTGGCTGACCGCTATGAACGTAAACGCCTGATCCTGCTGGCGCGCGGCACCTGCGGCGTGGGCTTTGTCGGTCTGTGTCTGAACGCCCTGCTGCCGGAGCCGTCGCTGGCGGCGATCTACCTGCTGGGGATCTGGGACGGGTTCTTCGCCTCGTTGGGGGTGACCGCGCTGCTGGCGGCGACCCCGGCGCTGGTGGGGCGGGAAAACCTGATGCAGGCCGGGGCCATCACCATGTTGACGGTGCGCCTTGGCTCGGTGATTTCGCCGATGATCGGTGGCCTGCTGCTGGCCACCGGCGGCGTGGCCTGGAACTTCGGCCTGGCGGCGGCGGGGACCTTTATCACCACCTTAACCCTGCTGCGTCTGCCGCAGCTGCCGCCGCCTCCGCAGCCGCGCGAGCATCCGCTGCGATCTCTGCTGGCGGGGCTGACCTTCCTCTGTCAGAGCCCGCTTATCGGCGGGATTGCGCTGCTTGGCGGTCTGCTGACCATGGCCAGCGCGGTGCGGGTGCTCTATCCGGCGCTGGCCGGGAGCTGGCAGATGTCGGCCGGACAGATTGGCCTGCTGTACGCCGCTATTCCGCTCGGTGCGGCGCTGGGGGCGTTGACCAGCGGTCAGCTGGCCCAGACGGTGCGGCCGGGTGCGCTGATGCTGGCGACCACGGTGGGATCGTTTGTCGCCATTGCGCTGTTCAGCCTGATGCCGCACTGGGCGTTGGGCGCGCTGTGCCTGGCGCTGTTTGGCTGGCTGAGCGCTATTAGCTCGCTGCTGCAGTACACCCTGATCCAGACCCAGACGCCGGAAAATATGCTCGGGCGGATTAATGGTCTGTGGACCGCGCAAAACGTCACCGGCGACGCCATCGGCGCGGCGCTGCTCGGCGGATTAGGGGCGGTGATGACCCCGGCGGCATCCGCCAGCGCCAGCGGCTGGGCGCTGGCGCTCGTCGGCGTGCTGTTGGTGGGGCTGCTACGCGAGCTGCGCCGTTTCCAGCGCCCGGAAATCGTCAACGAAAGTTAAGTAGGGTGCACTTGCCCGGTGGCGGCTACGCCTTACCGGGCCTACAGTCTCGGGCATTGTAGGCCGGTGCAAGCGCCGCGCCGCCCGGCAAAGAGTTCAGGTTGCGTACCCGTCCTGATGCCCGGTGGCGGCTGCGCCTTACCGGGCCTACGGTCTCGGGTATTGTAGGCCGGGCAAGCGGAGCGCCGCCCGGCAAAGAGTTCAGGTTACGTACCCGTCCTGATGGCACGGCCCGCGTTAGCCGAACAGGCTGGAGAGACGCTGGAGCACCAGCAGGGCGCTGTAGTAGTCAAGACGGAAGGTCTCGGTGCCCAGCGGGTAGACGCGTTTGCCTGCGACCGCCGGGAGATGCGCCAGCAGCGGGTTGGCGTAGATGGCATCCGCATCTTTCTGGTCGCCGGCGAACAGGAACAGGCTCTGGCCGTTCAGACCGGCCGCGAGGTTCTCCCCGCCCAGCTGCACGATATCGTGGCGTTTACCCTGGCTATGGCTGGCGGGCAGGCCGCCCGGCAGCGTCGCCAGGCTAAAGCCCAGCTGTTCGAGCATCTGCCCCTGGGCCGATGCCGGCGTCCAGATATTGGCGCTGTGCGCGGCGGCGGTATAGACCAGGGCGGTCACCGGCTGCGGCGGCAGTTTCATTTTTTCTTTTAACGAAACGAGCTGTTTATTGAAGTCGGCTATGCGCGCGCTGGCCTGCTGCTCATGGCCGGTGATCTGCCCCAGTTGGGTGAGCAAGGTTTGCCAGCTTTTATCGTCATAGTTGATGACCAGCGTCGGAGCGATCGTTTTGAGCTGATCGTACAGCGGCAGGGCAGAGTCGCCGCCGGTGGCGCTCACCAGGATCAGATCCGGCATCTGGGCGGCCACCGCTTCCGCGCTTGGTTCGCCGATGTACAGCCGCGCCAGCTTGCGGGCTTTGGCGACCTCGCTCCACTGGCGCAGAAAGCCCTGACTATCGGCGACGCGGTTGTTCGGCGTGGTGGCGCCGCTGGCGACCACCGGGGCGTCAATCGCCAACAGCGAGCCGGTGAGGGTCACGCTGGTGGAGACAATGCGCAGCGGCTGGCTTGGCAGGGTGTGTGTCCCGTAGCTGTCGGTGACCTGGCGCGGCCAGTCCGCCGCCTGGGCTGAGGTAATTCCTAAAAGCAACAGCATGCCGGTCAGCGCACCGCGGCGGCAGAAAGAAAAGAAGTTCACGTCATCGCATCCTGATTCGAAAGGTAATAAATGCGTCTCATTTTCAACTTTGCGTCAGCAGGATGCAAGCCAAAGTGGCGCGCAATGACGTAACGCGGTTGACATGGCGGGCAATACCTTTTAGGTTAGCCAACCAAAATACAAATGATAATTATTCGTAATATATTTATCGTTTTTGGAGGATGATATGGAAACGTCACTGGCTGAGGATGTACAGAAACACACCCAGACCCTGTCTCCGGACAGCTTCTTCTTTATGTCGCCGTACCGCAGTTTTAGCACCTCCGGCTGCTTCCGCCGCTTCTCACAGCCCGCTGTCGGCGGCGATGCGCTGAACGGCGAGTTCCAGCAGCAGATGGCCGCCGCTTTTGCCGAGGCCCGCGCGGCGGGGATCCGCAAGCCGGTGATGGTGGGGGCTATCCCGTTCGACACCTGTCAGCCTTCCGAGCTCTATATCCCCGAGCGCTGGGAAGCGTTCTCTCGCCCGGAAAAACAGCGTTCCGCCCGCTACGCCGCGCCGCTGGAGACAATGGAAGTGGTGGAGCGCCGGGAGATCCCGGAGCAGGACGCGTTTTTAGCCATGGTGGAACGCGCTGCCGCGCTGACCGCCACCCCGGAAGTGGACAAGGTGGTGCTCTCAAGGCTTATCGATATTACCACCCGCGACCGCGTCGATAGCGGCGCGCTGATGGAGCGACTGATCGCCCAGAACCCGGCGAGCTTTAACTTCCACGTGCCGCTCTCCGACGGTGGCGTGCTGCTGGGCGCCAGCCCGGAGCTGCTGCTGCGTAAAGACGGGCCGCGCTTTAGCTCATTGCCGCTGGCTGGCTCCGCCCGTCGTCAACCGGACGATGTGCTGGACCGGGAAGCGGGCAACAGGCTGCTGGCATCCGGCAAAGATCGCCACGAGCACGAGCTGGTGACCCAGGCGATGAAGAGCGTGCTGGGCCCGCGCAGCAGCCAGCTGTCGCTGCCGGCATCGCCGCAGTTGATTACCACCCCAACGCTCTGGCACCTGGCAACGCCAATCGAAGGCACCGCGCTGGCGCAAGAAAACGCCATGTCGCTGGCCTGTCTGCTGCACCCGACCCCGGCGCTGAGCGGCTTCCCACACCAGGTGGCGAAGCGCCTGATTGCCGAACTGGAACCCTTCGACCGTCAGCTGTTCGGCGGCATCGTCGGCTGGTGTGACGATGAAGGCAACGGCGAATGGGTGGTGACCATCCGCTGCGCGCGTCTGCAGCAGCGTACGCTGCGCCTGTTTGCCGGCGCGGGAATCGTTCCGGCCTCCTCGCCGCTGGGCGAATGGCGCGAAACCGGCGTCAAACTGACCACCATGCTTAACGTATTTGGCTTGAATTAAGAGGCAAGGATGATTGCATTTACCCGTTGGCCGGAAGAGTTTGCGGCCCGCTATCGTCAAAAAGGCTACTGGCAGGATCTGCCGTTAACCAATCTGATCACCCGTCACGCGGAAAACGACGCCGTGGCGATTATCGATGGCGAACGGCAGATTAGCTACCGCCAGTTTAATCAGCTGGTGGACAACCTTGCCTGCTCGCTGCAGCGCCAGGGACTGAAGCGCGGGGAAACCGCGCTGGTGCAGTTGGGCAACGTCGCCGAGTTTTACATCACCTTCTTTGCGCTGCTGCGCATCGGCGTCGCGCCAGTGAACGCGCTGTTCAGCCATCAGCGCAGCGAGCTTAACGCCTACGCCGCGCAGATTAAACCGGCGCTGCTGATTGCCGATCGCGAGCACGCGCTGTTTGCTGACGATAGCTTCCTCCATGCGTTTATCGCTGAGCATCCTTCCCTGCGCGTCGCACTGTTGCGTAACGACGGCGGCGAGCGCGATCTGGCGACGGAGATTAACCGCCCGGCGGATAACTTTGTCGCCAATCCAACCCCTGCCGACGAAGTGGCCTTTTTCCAGCTCTCCGGCGGCAGCACCGGGACGCCGAAGCTGATCCCGCGCACCCATAACGATTACGACTACAGCATCCGCCGCAGCAACGAGATCTGCGGGATCAACGCGGAGACGCGCTACCTCAACGCGCTGCCGGCGGCGCATAACTATGCGATGAGTTCCCCGGGTTCGCTCGGCGTCTTCCTCGCCGGCGGGCGGGTGATCCTCGCCGCCGACCCGAGCGCCACCCTCTGTTTCCCGCTGATTGAACAACATCAGATCAACGTTGCCTCGCTGGTGCCGCCGGCGGTCAGCCTGTGGCTGCAGGCGATCCATGAATGGGGCAGCAATGCGCAACTGCAATCGCTGGAGCTGCTGCAGGTCGGCGGCGCGCGCCTGTCGGCGACCCTCGCCGCGCGCATTCCGGAGGAAATCGGCTGCCAGCTGCAGCAGGTGTTCGGCATGGCGGAGGGGCTGGTGAATTACACCCGCCTTAACGACAGCCCGGAGCGGATCATCCATACCCAGGGCTGCCCGATGTGCCCGGACGATGAAGTGTGGGTAGCGGATGCCGACGGCAACCCGCTGCCGCGCGGCGAAGTGGGTCGCCTGATGACCCGCGGGCCGTATACCTTCCGCGGCTACTACAACAGCCCGCAGCATAACGCGGAAGCCTTTGACGCTGACGGGTTTTACTGCTCCGGCGATCTGATTTCGATCGACGAAGACGGGTATATCACCGTCCAGGGCCGGGAAAAAGATCAGATCAACCGCGGCGGCGAGAAGATCGCCGCTGAAGAGATCGAAAACCTGCTGCTGCGCCATGAGGCGGTGATCCACGCCGCGCTGGTCAGCATCGAAGACAACCTGCTGGGCGAGAAAAGCTGCGCTTATCTGGTGGTGACCTCGCCGCTGCGCGCCGTCGCGGTGCGCCGCTTCCTGCGCGAGCAGGGGGTGGCAGAATTTAAACTGCCGGATCGCGTGGAGTGCGTTGCCGCGCTGCCGCTGACGCCGGTGGGCAAAGTCGATAAAAAACAATTACGTCAGTGGCTGGCCGAAGGCAAGCTGGGCTGAAGGAGAACAGAGAATGGCAATCCCTAAATTACAGGCATATGCGCTACCGGAAGCCAGCGATATCCCGGCGAACAAAGTCAACTGGGCCTTTGAGCCGTCGCGCGCCGCGCTGCTGATCCACGATATGCAGGAGTATTTCCTCAACTTCTGGGGCGAAAACAGCGCGATGATGGATAAAGTGGTGGCCAATATCGCCGCCCTGCGCGACTTCTGCAAACAGAACGGCATTCCGGTGTACTACACCGCCCAGCCGAAAGAGCAGAGCGATGAAGATCGGGCGTTGCTGAATGATATGTGGGGGCCGGGCCTGACCCGCTCGCCGGAGCAGCAGCAGGTGATTGCCGCGCTGGCGCCGGATGAAGACGATACCGTGCTGGTGAAATGGCGTTACAGCGCATTTCATCGCTCGCCGCTGGAGGAGATGTTGAAAGAGGCCGGCCGCGACCAGCTGATCATCACCGGCGTTTATGCTCATATCGGCTGCATGACCACCGCCACCGATGCTTTCATGCGCGATATCAAACCGTTCTTTGTCGCCGACGCCCTGGCGGACTTCAGCCGTGAAGAGCACCTGATGGCGCTGAAATACGTCGCTGGCCGCTCCGGCCGCGTGGTGATGACCGAAGAGCTGCTGCCGCTGCCGGCCTCCAAAGCGGCGCTGCGCGCGCTGATCCTGCCGCTGCTCGACGAATCCGACGAACCGCTGGATGATGAAAATCTGATCGACTACGGTCTGGATTCGGTGCGGATGATGGCCCTGGCCGCCCGCTGGCGCAAAGTGCACGGCGATATCGACTTCGTGATGCTGGCGAAGAACCCGACCATCGACGCCTGGTGGGCGCTGCTCTCCCGTGAGGTGAAATAATGGCGGCGCTGGATTTCCACGGCCAGACCGTGTGGGTGACCGGCGCAGGTAAAGGGATTGGCTATGCCACCGCGCTGGCTTTCGTCGAGGCCGGGGCTAACGTCACCGGTTTCGACCTTGCCTTTGACGGCGAAGGTTATCCGTTTGCCACCGAAACGCTGGACGTCGCCGATGCCGGTCAGGTACGCGACGTGTGCGCGCGGCTGCTCAACAACATCGAACGACTGGACGTGCTGGTGAACGCCGCCGGGATCCTGCGCATGGGCGCCACCGACCAGCTGAGCGCGGAAGACTGGCAGCAAACCTTCGCGGTCAACGTTGGCGGCGCGTTTAATCTGTTTCAGCAGACGATGGCCCAGTTCCGCCGTCAGCGGGGCGGGGCGATCGTCACCGTCGCCTCCGATGCCGCGCATACGCCGCGTATCGGCATGAGCGCCTATGGCGCCTCGAAAGCGGCGCTGAAAAGCCTGGCGTTAACCGTTGGCCTTGAGCTGGCAGGCAGCGGCGTGCGCTGCAACCTCGTGTCGCCGGGCTCCACCGACACCGATATGCAGCGCACCCTGTGGGTCAGCGACGATGCCGAGCAGCAGCGGATCCGCGGCTTCGGCGAGCAGTTTAAGCTGGGCATCCCGCTGGGCAAAATCGCCCGCCCGCAGGAGATCGCCAATACCATTCTGTTCCTCGCCTCTTCTCACGCCAGCCATATTACGCTGCAGGATATTGTGGTCGATGGCGGCTCGACGCTGGGGGCGTAAATGGCCTGGAAGCGAGAGCTCACGCTGGCGGCGCTGAACGCCAGCAGCGAAAACACCATGGTGGCGCATCTTGGCATCATCTACACCCGACTGGAAGCGGGGCTGCTGGAGGCGGAGATGCCGGTGGATGCGCGCACCCATCAGCCGTTTGGTCTGCTGCACGGCGGCGCCTCCGCGGCGCTGGCGGAGACGCTGGGCTCGATGGCCGGTTGGCTGATGACCGAAGAAGGGCAGTGCGTGGTGGGCACCGAGCTTAACGCTACCCACCATCGTCCGGTCTCCAGTGGGAAAGTGCGCGGCGAATGCCGACCGCTGCATCTTGGCCGCCAGAGCCAGAGCTGGGAGATAGTGGTGTATGACGAGAAGGGGCGGCGCTGCTGCACCTGTCGTCTGGGCACCGCGGTGCTGGGCTAAGAAGCCGCTATTTCCCCGGCTTGCGCTACGCTTAGCCGGGCTACGTATCGGCGCAATGG